>NZ_JAAGNI010000295.1 GCF_010550605.1 Streptomyces sp. SID9727 | reverse complement strand
ATCCGCACGCGCCCCCGCCGGGCTGTGCGTTCGAGGCCCGCTGCCCGCGCCGCCGGGACCGCTGCGCCGAGCAGGCGCCGCCGCTGGACGACCTGGGATCCGGCCACCGGGTCGCCTGCTGGTACCCGCTGCCGGTGCCGGCGGCCCCGGAGGCGGTGACCGCGTCATGACGGCGCTCCGGGTGGACGGCGTCACCGTCCGGCGCACCGGCCCCCGTGGCTCCTTCGCCGCCGTGGACGGGGTCTCGCTGGAGATCGCGCCCGGCACGACGCTGGGCCTCGTCGGGGAGTCGGGCTCCGGGAAGTCCACGCTGGCGGGCGCGATCGTCGGGCTGGTGCCGGTGCGGGGCGGCCGGATCCTGGTCGACGGGGAGGAGGTACGCACCCGCACCGTCCGGGACCGGCGCCGGCTGGCCCGCCGGGTGCAGGTGGTGTTCCAGGACCCGGACACCGCGCTCGATCCCCGTATGACCGTCCGTCGGACGCTGGCCGAGGCGGCCACGGTGTTCCGCCGGCTCGACCGGGCGGGGCGCGCGGAGCGCGTCGCCGAGCTGCTGGACCTGGTCGGCCTGGACGCCGGGCTCGCCGACCGCCTGCCCCGGCAGCTGTCCGGGGGGCAACGGCAGCGGGTCGCCCTGGCCCGTGCGCTGGCCGTCGAGCCGGGCCTGCTGATCGCCGACGAGATCACTTCGGCGCTCGACGTCTCGGTGCAGGCGTCCGTCCTGAACACGGTCGGCCGGCTTCAGCGGGAGCTCGGTCTGTCGATGCTGTTCATCGGCCACAACCTGCCGGCGGTCTGCCATGTCTCCGACGTGGTGGCGGTCATGCGACACGGCCGGATCGTGGAGACCGCCCCCACCGGAACGCTTCTGAGCGCACCGGCCCATCCGTACACCCGGACACTGCTCGCATCGGTACCGTCCTTGCGCGCTCGTCCGCCGGGGGAAATGACCGAGTGACCGCGAGGAACGCATTCACGCCATTCCACTGTCAAGCCGCCGCTCGATTCCTCACGCGCACGGATTACCGCGCACTTTTCGCGCGAGTCTTCCGTGAGACGATGCGGCGGCTTCGGAATGCGACGGGGCCTTTCTCGAACCGCTTTCGAAAGGTACCGAGCATGGCAGTTCTCGCGCCCGGCCAGCCCCTGTCCCACCGGAGCCCGTCCCACCAGACCGGGGCCGGCCTGTCCGTGCCGTTCGCCGTCGCCGGGACCGGGATGCATCTCCCGCCCGAGGTCGTCACCAATCAGGAGCTGACGCGCACCCTGGACACCAGCGACGCGTGGATCACGAGCCGGACCGGCATCCGCGAACGCCGCTGTCTGGCTCCGCACTTGGCGACCTCGGACATGTGTGTCGCCGCCGCGCTCCCGGCGTTGGAGGCGGCCGGGGTCGAGGCGGCCGGGCTGGACGCGATCATCGTGGCCAGCTACACGGGCGACCAGCCGCTCGTGTCGACCGCGCTGATCGTCAAGGATGCCCTCGGCGCCCACCGCGCCCTGTCGCTCGACGTCACCCAGGCCGCGTGCGCGTCCGGCATCCAGGCCATGCTGATCGCCGCGCACCTCCTTCAGAACCCCTCCATCGGCACGGTCCTGCTCCTCGCGGCCGACTGCGCGTCCAGGATCACCGACCCCGCCGACCGCACCACGCGCGTCTTCTTCGGGGACGCCGCGGCGGCGGTCGTCCTCACCCGGAGCGAGACGCCCGGAGCCGGTCTGCTCTCGTACGACCTGGGCTCCCAGCTCTCGTACGACGTCCAGATCCCCGCCGGCGGCTCCCGGCTGCCTGCGAGCGCCACCACCGTCGCCGCCGGGGAGCACTACCTGCACATGGACGGGCGTGCCGTGTGGGACACCGCGACGACACGGCTCCCCGAAAGCATCCGCGGCGCCGCGCACCGGGCCGGCGTGCCGGTGGACCGGGTCCGGCACTTCTTCCTGCACCAGGCCAACCTGAACATCCTCAACGAGACCCTGAGCGCGCTCGACGTCCCCCGTGACCGCGCCACCGTCACCATCGACCGGCTGGGCAACACCGGTTCGGCGGGTGTGTTCACCGCGTTGCACACCTCGGTGACCGAGGGCGCTCTGCTTCCGGGGGACGTCTATGTGCTCTCCGGCATCGGCGCGGGCTTCCAGTGGGGAAGCCTCTGCCTGCGTCACGCCTGAGTCAGCGTGTCCTGCGGGGCCTCCACGGACGAGTGAACTGCCTGCCGTAGCGTGGCGCACCGTCCACCGCGGACGACAGCATGGGCTCATGATCATCACGCGTTCCGGGGCCGATCGGGCCGCCCAGGCCCGGGCGGCCGAAGCCCAGCTCGCCACCGACGGAATCGACGGGGTGGTGTTCGGCTGGGTCGACAACGCCGGGCTCACCCGGGTGAAGTCGGTGCCCCTGGGCCAGCTGGTGCACGCCGCCGAGTTCGGAGTCGGTGCCCCGCCCTGCTTCGACGTCGCCCTGGTGGACGACTCCTTCACCTCCGCCCCCTCCAGTACGGGCGCGGTGGGCGACCTGCGCCTCGTCCCGGATCTCGACCGACTCACCCCCCTCGCGGCCCAGCCCGGCTGGGCCTGGGCCCCGGCCGATCGCCACACGCAGGACGGCGCCCCGTACGCCGGCTGTCAGCGCGGCTTCGCCCGCCGGGCCGCGGAGGCCGTGGAGCGGCGCGGACTGTCCGTGCGCGCCGGGATCGAGGTCGAGTGGACGGTGGCCGACGCCGCCGGCGATCCGGCGACGACCGGGCCGGGGTACGGCATGACCCGCTTCATCGAGCACTCCGACTACCTCCGGGACGTGCTGCGCGCCCTCACCGCGCAGGGGCTCGCCGTGGCGCAGCTCCACCCCGAGTACGCCGCCGGGCAGTTCGAGGTCTCCGTGGCCGCCGACGATCCGCTCGGGGCGGCCGACACGACGATGCTGATCCGCCACACCATCCGGGCCGTCTCCGCCCGGCACGGCCTGCGCGTCTCGTACGCCCCCGTCTTCACCGAGGGCGCGCTCGGCAACGGCGGCCACCTCCACCTCAGCCTCTGGCGGGAGGGCCGCAACCTCGGCCACGGCGGCTCGGGGCCGCACGGGCTGCACCCCGAGGCGGAGCACTTCCTCTCGGGCGCGCTGGCGCAACTGCCCGCGCTGCTCGCCCTCGGCGCGCCGGGCGTCGCCTCCTATCTGCGCCTGGTCCCGGCGCACTTCGCCGGGGCGTACCGGTGCTGGGGGCTGGAGAACCGCGAGGCGGCGCTGCGCCTGGTCACGGGCTCCGCCGCCGGGCAGGCGAACGCCGAGTTCAAGTGCTTCGACGCCGCCGCCAACCCGTATCTCGCGGTGGGCGGTGTGCTGGCCGCCGGCCTCGCCGGCCTCGACGCCGGACTGCCGCTTCCGCCCGAGACCCGGGGCGACCCGGCCGTGGCCGCCTCCGCCGAGCGCCTCCCGGTCAGCCTGTCCGAGGCGGCCGACGCGTTCGAGAAGTCCGCGCTGCTGCGACAGGCACTCGGACGCGAGCTGTACGAGGCGGTGCTGGCGGTGCGGCGGGCGGAGGCGGAGCTGTTCGCCGGACTCTCGGACGCGGAGGTGATCGAGGCGACGCGCTGGCGGTACTGACAGGGCGTCAGCTTGGCTCGTCCAGCCTCCGCGCCATGGGGACCGCGTTCGGGCCGTAGCTCGCTGGCAGCGGGGTCCCGGGCCGGGCGCGGTAGCCCAGCGCGGCCCACTTCTCCTCTGTGCCGTGCACGGCCACCAGGGAGAGGGTCCGGTATCCGCTCGCGCGCCCGGCGGCCTCCAGGTGCCGTAGCATCCGGGAGGCCAGGCCCCGGCCGCGCGCCCACTCGGCGATCACCAGGTCGTGTGCGTGCAGGTTGGTCGCCGCCGGCCCCGCCTGTTCGAGCAGGCTCAGGTCCGGGCAGCTGCCGAGCGGGTACGGCAGGGCGAGCAGGTAGCCGGCGAGAGCGCCCTCGTACTCCAGCGCGAAGCACGTGGACGGCGATGCGCGGTGCCGGGACCGCAGCGCCTCCTCGCCCTCGGACAGACCGCTTGCCGCATAGGCGCGTCGCTCCAGGGCGACCACCTCGTCCCAGTCCTCTTCCCGGAGCGGGCGGATCTTCCCCGAATCCGTCATGCGCCACCGACACAGGTGTAGGGCAGGGGCGCGAAGCCGTTGAAGCCCCGGGTGGTGTAGGCGGTGGCGTACGCGCCGCAGGAGTGGACCCAGACCGGGTCGCCGGAGGCAACCGCGCGCGGAACGCGGACCGGGCCGCCCTCCCGCGCGTACGCGTCGTCGCTGTCGCAGGTCGGTCCGGCCACCAGGGCCTCGACGAACCGGCCGTCGGAATGGGAGGGGAACTCCAGCCGGTACCGCAACTGGTCCATCTCGTAGAGGCCGTTGAACTTCCCGCAGCTGAGGAAGAGCCAGTCCTCGCGGGTGCCGTCGAGCCGTTGACGGGAGGTGAGCCGGGCGACGTGGGCCCGGATCGCGCCGTGGTCCGCGACCAGGTGCCGGCCGGGTTCCAGCAGGAAGCGCAGGGGCCCCGCGTTGACGGCGCTCAGCCGTTCCATGCCGTCGCGGATCACCCGGAAGATCTTGTCCATCGGAGGTTCCAGCGGCCGTCCGTACCGGTCGAGCACGCCGAGCGCCGGCAGCCCCCCGCCGAGGTTGATCCGGTCCGGCACGATGCCGGTCCGGTTGAGCGCGGTCACCAGGGCGGTCAGCGTCTCGATCGCCTCACCCCACGCCTCCGCCGTCATCTGCTGGGAGCCGACGTGCACCGACAGCCCGGACGGCACAAGGCCGGCGGCCCGGGCCGCTCCGAGCACGCGCAGGGCGTCCTCGGGCGAGCAGCCGAACTTGTGGCTGAGCCCCCACAGCGCACCGCTCCCCGTGGTGGAGACCCGGCAGAAGACCCGCGCCCCGGGCGCGTGCCGCGCGATCGCCGCCACGTCCTCGCGGCTGTCGGTGGCGAAGTCGCTTACGCCCAGCCGGTACGCCTCGGCGATGTCGCGGTCGGACTTGACGGTGTTGCCGTAGTGGATCAGCCCGGGCCGCGCTCCGGTGCGGAGCGCCTGCGCGATCTCCTGCGGGCCGGCCGCGTCGAAGCCGGACCCGAGCCGGGCGAGATGGCCGAGCACTTCGTCCACCGGACACGCCTTCATCGCGAACCGTACGTGCACGCCCGGCAGTTCGGCGCGGACGGCGGCGTATTGCCGCCCGATGCCGTCCAGGTCGTACACCAGGGTGTCCTCGGACGCGGCGGCGAGCGCGGCACGCAGCGCGGATGGCTCGGGCCGGGTGTGTCCACCGGCTCTGGCCCGGGCGCCCGCCCGGCGCTGCGCGGCGGTCTGACGCGTGTCGGAGCACTGAGGCGTCACGTACGAACTCCCGATTCGGTGGACGACCGGCGCCACGTCCCTACTGGCGGCCGTGAGATGAAGGAGGCAGCGCGCGAACCGGCTGGGCGTCCGCCCTGTCTCTCCCTCCTCGCCACAACTCTATGGACGCGCGAAACCGCGCCTGTCCGGCGTCGGGGGCGGTCGCCGCGTACGGCGCCGCTTCCGGGGGCCCGAAGCAGCCGCGCCGCACGGGCGGCCGCGCCTCCGCGGTCGGGGGCGGAACCACTCGAACGACTCCGGTGCGCGCCTCCCCGATCTTGACGATCCCGGAAATCGTCGAGCGCGGGAGCAGGGCCGAGGCCGTGCGGACCCGTGAGCGGAGGCACTCCGGTTCGTCTGAACCGTGTTATGGTGCATGCCGCAGAGACAACTGGGTCGATGCAGGACGAAGTGGGAGGTGAGATTGATGACTGCCGTAGAGACGGCTGCCGCACGCAGCGCCCTCCGGACCATCCTCACGTCCCGGGCCCCGGTCTGACCTGAGCTTCACGCTCCTCCACGGGGCCCTCGTTCAAGGGTCTTTACGTTGTCTCAATTCTCGCATCACCATCATGCCCGTCCGTACTCCCTCGTGGATTACGGCTGGGACGAGGCGTGGGATCACGCCTTCTCCTCCTATCGCGAGGCCGGACTGGCCCCGGCCCGCGTCGTGCGCGCCGAACACGGCTCGTGCGAAGCGGTGACCGACGCCGGAATCCTGCATGCGGAGGTCCCCGGCGGTGGGCGGCAGGTACCGCCCACCACGGGTGACTGGGCCGCCCTGTCTCCCGCCACCACGAGTCGCGGACCGGTGCTGCATTCGGTTCTGGAGCGGCGCACCTCGCTCGTGCGGTCCACCGCTTCGCGTACCTCCCAGGGGCAGGTCCTGGCCGCGAACGTCGACACCGTCGTGGTGGCGGTGTCGCTGGCCGTGCCGCGGAAGCACGGCAGGACGGAACGCATGCTCGCCCTGGCCTGGGAGAGCGGCGCCCAGCCGGTCGTCGTGCTCACCAAGGCCGACCGGTGCCCCGACCCGCAGCAGGCCGCGGCCGAGGTGGCCGAGGTCGCACCCGGCGCGGACGTGCTCGTCACCAGCGCCGTGACCGGGGAGGGCCTGGACACTCTGACGGCCGTCGTGAACGGCACCATCGTGCTGCTCGGCCCGTCCGGGGCGGGCAAATCCACTCTGGGGAACCGACTCCTCGGCGAGGAGCGGCTGGCGACCGGCGCCGTGCGCGACGCGGACGGGAAGGGCCGGCACACCACCGCGTGGCGGGAGTTGGTCCCGCTGCCGAACGGCGGGGTTCTGCTGGACACCCCCGGTCTGCGGGCGATCGGTCTGCACGATGCTCAGACGGGGCTTGAGCAGACCTTCGCTGAGATCGAACTCCTCGCGCGGCAATGCCGGTTCACCGACTGCGGGCACGGCAGCGAGCCGGGCTGCGCGGTGCTGGCCGCCGTCGAGACCGGGGAGATCCCCCGGCGACGGCTGGACAGCTACCACCGGCTGCTGAGGGAGAACGCCTACGCGGCCTCGCGCACCGACGCCCGTCTGCGGGCCGGCCGCGAGGCCGCCAAGAAGGACATCACACAGCATCTGCGCGCGACCTACCGGTTCCGGGACCGCCAACGGTGAGCCACGACCACCGCACCGCCGCCGGCCCCGCCCCACTCTCCTCCGAGAACGGAACGACCATGACCACCTGGACCACCCGTCCCGAGACGCCCGACGACATCCCCGCCATCCGCGAGATCAACCTGGCGGCCTTCCCGACCCCCCAGGAAGCCGACATCGTCGAGGCCCTGCGCGCCGACCCGAAGGCATGGATCGACGGCCTCTCCCTGGTCGCGACAGGTCCCGACAACACCCCGGTGGCGCTCGCGCTGCTGACCCGCTGCCACGTCGACGGCGAACCCGCCCTCGCCCTGGCTCCGTGCGCGGTCCTGCCCTCGGCCCAGCGCTCCGGTGCCGGCTCGGCGGCCATCCGCGCGGCACTGGCCGCCGCCCGAGCAAGGGGGGAGAACCTCGTCCTGGTCCTGGGCCACGCCGCGTACTACCCCCGGTTCGGCTTCACGCCGGCCTCCGGCTTCGGTATCCGGGCCCCCTTCGACGTCCCGGACGAGGCCATGATGGCCATGGTCCTGGACGACACCCTCCCGACCCCGACGGGCACCATCCAGTACCCCGCCGCGTTCGGCGTCTGACCCTCCTGTGGCGCCCCGGAACCGCTTCCGGGGCGCCGTCCGCCTGCCCTGCCTCGCGGCGGGGCAGGCGGGTGGCCCGTACGCGGTTCCGGGGGCGGCCCGGCGCATCCGCGTCCGCCGACGCCCGGGGCCCGAGCCATGGACGCCCGGACCTGGAGAGCTTGTGGCCGAAGGGGTGCCTCCGACCGGCTGGACCGTGACACCGAGGGTCGGGCAGACGGCTTCCGGCAGGAGACCGGGACGGCCGTCCCGCTCCTCGGGTCTCGACGCCGAGCTGCCGGCCGGGACGGGGGCAGCGGGAGACATCGCCACTGTGCTTGATCCACCGCGGAGTTGACACGGACCGGCCCAGCGCCCCCGAAACCCGGCACTGGACCGATAAACGTCCTCATACGAAAGGCGGGTGGGCTCGATAGAGTACTTCACCCGGGAAGCGCCCTCGCGCCATGGGGGGAACAAGGACCTCGTCAGGTCCCGTTCTTGCCGGTCAAGGCACTCTCTGCTCCTCTGCCCGACTGCCGGACAGCCCGCTTCGCGAAAGCCCGAGGCCGGTATGGGTCGGCAGAGCCGCAGTCCCATCCTCTTCGGGGAGGTTCACCATACTTCGTTTAGCTTCATGCCCAAGAGTGCTCATTGTCGGATCGGGCCTGGCCGGCGCCGCCACCGCTATGCGGTTACTCCGTTTCGCGCGCAGCCCGCTGGAAATCGTCCTGCTCGAGCGGCGTTCCGACTACCGGTGCGCGGGTGTCGCCTACCACCGGGACGGCAACCCCTGGGGCCATGTGTTCAACATCCAGGCGGGTCGGATGTCTGCCTTCCGGGAGGACGTCCACGACTTCGTCCGCTGGGCCAACTCCGAGGCGGACCGCGGGGACTGGCCCGATCCCTGGGCCGGGACGACGTTCACCGAGGAGGGACCGGCACCCCGGCGGATCTTCCAGGACTACCTGACCGACCGCCTGGCCGAGGCCAGGCGGGAAGCCTGTCCCGGCGTCGCGCTCGTCGAGGCGGACGGCGAGGCCGTCGATATGGAAGTCCGATCGGGCGGCGTCGATGTGACAGTGCGTCATCTTGTCCCGCGCAGTGCGGACGAGGGTTCCCGAGGGGAGCAGAGCCGGGAGGCGACGGTGCTCTTCGCGGACCGCGTCGTCCTCGCGACCGGCCTGGAGCTCAGGGAGCCGTCGTACGCCGCGGACGTGCTCGATCACGAGTCCTTCGTGCGCAACCCCTACTCCGAGGCCGGCGTCCGGAAGCTGATGGAACTCCCGCCCGGGGCGACCGTCGCGATCGTCGGATCCGTGCTGAGCGCGTACGACTCGGCGGGCCTGCTGCTGCGCCAGGGCCACACGGGGAAGATCCATCTGGTCTCCAGGACCGGGACGGTGTTCCGTACCTACCCCGCCGACCATGAACACGAGGTGGTGCGGCTGCCCTGCCCGAAGACACTGCTGGAGCCGTACCTCGATCGTCAGGAGTTCCTGGCCCGGGTCCGGAGCGCGTGGGAGGCCGCGTGCTCGACCGTCGTCCGCGAGCACCCCGGCATCCATCCGACCGTGGTCGCGGAACGGGTGGCCAAGGCGTGGGAGCCGCATCTGCCGAAGGCCATCGAGTTGATTCCCTCCGCAGAACTGCGGGGGCTGCTCGACGAGTTCGGTACCGCGATCGCAGCCTTCCGGGTGGGTGCGGTGGAGTACACGATGGAGGTCATCGAGCGCGCCATGCGCCCGGCGGACGGGACGGTGCGACTGGTGGTCGGCAAGGTCGCCGCGATCAAACCGACGGAGTCCGGGCGGCTGGCCGTCTCCGTCGACGCCGGAGACGGGACGCGCTCCATCGAGACCGACCTGGTGATTTCCAACTTCAGCAGGGAGTCGGACTACGGCAGGGTCGGACAGCCGCTGTGGAAGAACCTTCTGCGCCGGGGCATGGCGGTCCCTCACAGGCGCACCGGGCGCGGCCTGGAGGTCGACGGACGGGGGGCTCTGCTCGGCCCCGGCGGGGAGGCGGTCGGCCCCCTCTTCGCGGTCGGTGTGCTGAGAGAGGGCGACGAGATCGTCCGGAACGGCCGGACCGGTGCGTTCACCTTCAATCTCGCGGCCATCAAGAACCACTCGATCGCGGTTGCCGCGCATGTCATCGAGACACTGGAAACGGACGGAGACGTCCTGGCCGAGAGCTTGGCCACATACTATGCCCGTTCCAGCAATATCAAGGAAGTGGAGCGGGTCGAATTCGAGGAAGCTGTGACTCTGGAAGTAAGGAGGCTGGCCACACGTACCCGAAGTGATCGAGAAATCAACGATTCCCGTCTGGATGCCTGCATCCGGGCTGCGGGAGAACTGCCGGACTTTTCGATGGACGCGTCCCGGCGCGTCCGCCTGATGAGGGCTGTCGTCAACCGGGCAGCCGTTGAACGGCTCACCGACATCTCAGTGACGCCGAAGCAACTGCGCAGACAACTCGGGATAGCGAACTCCTAGGACGCGGAGGACCAGTTGAGCGGGCGACGAATTCAAGGGTTCCTGTTGAGCGACGGAACCGAGAAGGTGCTGCAAGGCACTTGTAACCGCACAAGGAACCCGCTTCAGGGGTCCATCCTCGTCGCCAGTTCCCTCGAAGCGAGCCTTTACGACGCGATGGTGGCCGCACGTGCGGTCGTCTGCGGCGCGGGCGGACTGACCGGGCACATGCAGTCCATCTGCCGCGGCAGGGGTATACCCGTGCTCCGAGTCGACGAGAGCGATCTGGCGGGCGTCACCGGCGAGGTGACACTGCATCTGGAGAGCCAGTCGATCATCGTCGAGTCCGACACGGTCTCCCGGGCTGCGCGCCCGGCAGCGGGGGAACCGTCACTGGCCGCTCTGGGCTCGGCCTGCGCGGTCATCGCGGACCTGCAGGACATCGCCACGATCAACGCGTGCGGACCGGACGCGAAGCGGGTCGACTCCTTCTTCATCCGGGAGGAGTTCCTCTGCCTCGCGGCGGGCCTGCGTCCACTCGACTCGGTGAGCGGCAGCCCGGCCGACGTCACGGCGTACGGGCGGGCCGTCGCGGACCGGCTGTGCGGGTTCGTCGAGGCTCTCCTGCCCGGGCAGCGGCTCGTCCTGCGGTTGCTGGACCTCCGCTCGGACCACGCTGCCCGGGTCACCGAACTGGCCCGGGTCGCGGTCGAACCGAACCCCGAGCTGGGCCTGCACGGCGCCCGCTGGCTGCTGGGGTCGAAGGCGTACCGGGATGCGCTGCACGCGGTGCTCGGATCCCTGCGCGAGCGGCTCGGTGACGAGGCGGGCCGGGTGCACCTCTCGGTTCCCTTCGTCAACGACGCGGAGGAGTTCGCCACGCTGATCAGGCACCTGGAACTGCCGGCCGGCGTGCCGGTGTCCGCGTTCATCGAGACGCCCGCGGCGGTGCACGCCACCGCGGCGATCTGTGCCTCGGGTGCCAGCGAACTCTTCGTCGGCACGAAGGACCTGGTGCAGTTCTACCTCGCGGCGGACCGGGGCAACCACCTGGTGGCCGGGTCCTATCAGACCCGGCACCCGGCCGTCATCGACGGCATGAGGAGGGTGGTGGAGTCGGCGCGCGCCGCGGGCACCCCGGTGAGGGTGTTCGCGCTGGGGGCGGACCTCGGCCACTACCTGGAGCAGCTGCCGACCCCGGACGGCTACATGATGTGCACAGCCGAACTCCGGCAGGTGATCCTCCGGTCGTGACTCCGGCTGGACGAGCGCCCGGTACGGCGGTGGCCGCCGCGGCCGGCCCCCCACCGGGAGCCGGCAACGCGTCCGGCGGGGGTCCGTGCGGCGGCACCCGGTCCGGCGAGGCCGCCGCTCTCTCGCCGGACCGGGTGCCGGGCCGCCCGGCCGGCTCGCATCCTTTGTGCCCGTTTCCCAGGGGCCGGGCGCGGGTTCCGCCTAGGGTGAGCCCTCCTGCACGGCCCGCAACCGGGGCGCTCCGGCCCGGCCCCACGGATCCGCCTGCCAGTCGCCCACGCAGGGAGCCCTGCCGAACCCGCTGTCGGCGACCACGGCCTCGCCGGACGGGGCGGCGTGCAGCGGCTGGTGGTACGGGCCGTCCAGTTCCGGCAGAGCCAGCAGGATCGGCAGGTCGAGCTGGGTGGCCGCCCGCAATTGCACATCGGCGTTGTACATGCGTCCTCCGCGGGCGCGGACCGCCCACCCCGAGCCTATCAGCCTCGGCAGGCGGACCTGGGGGCCGGGCGCACCGTCGTGCAGCACCACGGCGGCCGCCCGGATGAACCACAGCCCGTCGGGGACGTTCAGACGGAACGGACGGCAATCGTCCAGAACATCACAGGAGCGCGGCAGTCCCTCCATGATCGGGGTGCTGAACGCACCCACATAGACCCGGACCGGGCCGACGTCTGCCGGGAAGTGCAGTCGCCCGGCCACCGTGGACAAGCCGTGACGGGCCTGGGCGGCCGGCAGGGTGAGCGGTGGCATGCCGGAGCGAGCCAGGAACCTGTACCTGGTCGGCGCGATGCCGACGCTGCGGGTGAAGCGGCTGGTGAACGTGCCCAGGCTGTTGTAGCCCACCCGGTGGGTGATGTCCGAGACGCTGGCCGCGGTCTCCAGCAGGTGCCGCTTGGCCATGAACAGTCTGATCGCGGCCAGGAACCGGCCCGGCGACGTCCCGGTCACCTCGTTGAACATCCGTGAATAGTGGAACTTGCTGTAAAAGGCGGTTTCCGCCAGTTGTCCCAGGGAGAGCGGGTCGGCGTGGTGATTCCACATAGCTCTTATACTGCGCTCTATCGCCGCCTCTGCGACCATCCGTATCCCCCGACTTTGGATGCTGATAATGCATGTGGATGTGCATGAGATCACCAATTGCCTGTCGGGAATTTCGGAATCCCGTTCGGAAGCGTTCCGGCGAGCGGTCGCAGCGCACGCCGGCCCGCCGACGCGTTCATTACAGCGAGTTACTTTGCAGGTCGGCGGCTTCGCCTTGGGTTG
Source organism: Streptomyces sp. SID9727 (assembly GCF_010550605.1). Lineage (GTDB taxonomy): Bacteria > Actinomycetota > Actinomycetes > Streptomycetales > Streptomycetaceae > Streptomyces. The sequence goes on along the minus strand of NZ_JAAGNI010000295.1, from coordinate 89,149 downwards.
CCTGCTCGTTCTGTACCGGTCGCGCGGTGGCTCCCTCATGTGGCGGTACACCTTCCCGAACGTGTCGAACCGGGCCTATGCAGTGGCGGCCGAGTACGGCCGACGAATATCGTTTAACTGTTCGAAACCTTCCGCATCTTCAAAATTGCGGTTTGAGATGGGTGCCGAGGGAAGATGGCCGAAAATCGCGTTTACGGTACCGCTTCCGGATGACGGTGCTCAGCGCGATGCGGAATAAATCTCGGCCCCGAACGGGTTTCACCGGCTCAACCTGCTGGTGGGGCCGGGGGGCTGTCGCGGGTGTTCGAGAGGGCCCGGCGGCGCCGGGACGCGACCACGCGCCCCCGGCTCCGAGCACCACCTCGGCGTCGTGGCCGTGATCAGGTGGTTCCTCAAGCCCGGAATTCCGAACGAAGTTGAGGCCGGAGCTCCTATCGGCACCGGAACGCCACGGTGCGGTGGCCTGTCTCCGCCGCTGTTCGACGCAGCCACGTCGGCGCTCCGCCCGACGTCGTACGCGTCGGCCGGCGGTTCTCGTGGTCCCGCCGTATCTCCACGACCCCCCGCCCACGCTCAACGCGCACGGCTCGTGGTGCCTGTGCACGGCTCTCCCGGCGACGCCGAGAATGCGCGGCATGCAATCGCTGAAGTGCTCAAACCACTGGGGCCGCGGCTTTCACGGGCAGGGACCCGGAGCGCACCCATGAGTGAGCGTTTTCGGAGTGGTTACCGATCGGGTGACAGCGGTGAGGGGCGCACACGCACGGGGCGCCCGTGCCATTGAGGGAGATGCTCGCCATCTCAACCCATCAGCACGGGCGCCCCGTTGGCCCCCCGTCACGCTCAACGCCCTCCACAGGGGCGGCCACCGCCCGTGCAGGGTTTCCGACGTACGCACCCGACTTCACGGGGCGGGGCCCCGTCGAGGAGCGCGGCCAACCCGGCCGGGACGAATCGTCCCGCGAAAGCCCGGCTTCGAACGGGCCCGGTCACCCGCTTCGCGAGATGACCGGGCCCGCGGTCCACCACCCGTCAGCGGCGCCCCAGAGGTTCGAGCGCGCTCGCGGATCCCTCCTCGGAACCGGCCGGGGCAGCCGCGGTCTCCACGTTCCCCAGGAGACCGAAACTCTGCTTGACCGCCCGCTTCTCCTTCCAGAGGTGATAGACGGCGATGCCGAGGATGACCGTGCCCACCGCGTTGGCCGCAAAGTGCCACCACACCCGGTAAGTCACCAGTGCCGGGCCCGGTTCGATGGCACCGAACCAGGTGGACAGGCCGATGGCCCGGCTCGCGCCCAGAGCCACGGAAGCCGTCAGCACGACGTGCTCGATGCCGTGGATACCCTGCATCCAGACGCCCATCCTGGCCCACTTGCGCGCCTTCAACTGCCCGGCGACCCGGTGCGTGATCTGCACGATGCCGACCAGTCCGGCAAGGAAGATGAAGTTGCCGACCAGGTGCAGGATCTCCATCCCGAGGGCGGGCTTGCCGGCGTCGACCTGGCCCATCCCACGGGCGAAGCTGTCAGCCCACGGAGTCATCCACGCCGGGGCGTAGGGATGGGCGATCCAGTAGCCCGCCTGTGTGACATGCTCCTGGAAGTGGCCGACCTGGCCCACCACACCAACGCCCACAAGCCCTACGGCGAGTTTGTACAGCCACGGCTTCACCCCCTTCCGGTTCCCGACCGCGAGCACGGCGACGGCGGCCCACATCGCGACGGCCCAGCCGATGAAGAGAACAGCGCCGACGGTGTCCACCGTCGAAACAGCGGGTGCCATCCCAGGCATGCCGGAGTGATCCATACGAAGTTCCTCCCTGATTGTTTCCCGACTGTGCGGAGAGAGCACAGAAGCAGTTGTCGGCGTGCGGCAGCACCCTGAGGCAGCGACCGAAATCCGAGACCAGCGAGAAAGCACGTTCTGGGTTCCCCCGGCACGAGCAGAACCAGCCCCCCTCCCGCTGCTCACGATCTGGAACTGGCCCGCCCAAGGGCTGTACCGCAACAGACTGCCCCCGGTCCGCCGGGTTCGCCTCTTCCCCATTGCTCTCTTCGGGTCCCGGCACGGCGCGCCGGGATCTCGCCGGCGGCAAGGCCCTCCGTCCGCGTGCGATCCCGGAGAGGCGCCTTGGCCGCCGGCACCGCCTCGGGGGCTCCGCAGCGATGCACGGCAAAGCACATTGGGAGAAGTCGGCCCGATAGGGAAAGTGTGATGCTCATATCCGTGGCCGGAGCCACGGACGGTGGATTGGTGAATTGCTGTGCGCGTGCGCACTTCGTCTGGAGAAGAGGGCAAAAAATGATCACGCTGAAAACGGTGAACGTCGAGATCGACGGACCGAGGGCCACGATCTACCTGAACCGGCCGGGCAAGAAGAACGCGATGAATCCGCAGATGCACCTGGATATGAATGAGGCCCTGGACGCGATCGAGGCAGCCGGCACCGTGAAGGCGGTCGTCGTGACCGGCAGCGGTGACAGTTTCAGCTCCGGGATGGACCTCGAAGAGTGCTTCCTGCAGCCTTTCGATGACCCGCAGTTGTTCTACCGCACCAATCTGGTGGCGCTCAATTGGTTCAAGCGGCTGAAGGCCCTTCCCGCGGTGACCATCGCCAAGGTGAACGGGTACGCCTTCGGCGGTGGGTTCCTGGTCGCGGGAATCTGCGACCTGGCCATCACGACGGAGACCGCGAAGTTCGGACTCTCCGAAATCAACTTCGGCATCTTCCCGGCGGGTGGAGCCACCTGGGCGGCCACGCACAACCTGCCGCGCAAGCAGGCGCTGTACTACATCCTCACCGGGGACACGCTCACCGGGCGGCAGGCGGAGACGTACGGGCTGGTGAACAAGGCCGTACCGGCGGATCAACTGGATGCGGAGACCGACCGGATCGTCGGACGGATCGTCAACAAGAACCCGATCACCCTGGAACTGGCGAAGCAGGTCTATGAGCGCACCACGACCCTGGACCTCCCGGCGTCGATCGACTACGACCAGGCGAAGCTCTGGGAGCTCTCCCGTCTCAGCGGCAACGAGTGGATCAACGTGGCGCTCAAGCAGTTCGAAAGGCGCGACTACCAGCCCGGCCTGAGCACGTACAGCCGGGTGGAAGCCGCGTCGTGATCTTCACCGGCCCACGTCCACGCGTCCACGTCCCCGAGACCACGTTCACCGACTACATACTGCGCCAGGCGGAGCGGTACCCGGACCGCCTGGCGATCGTCGACATCGACGGGGAGAACGGTCACACCTACGGCCAGCTCGCATCGGCGGTGCGCCGCGCGGCCACCGGGCTTCATGCCCGCGGCTTCGGCAAGGGCGACGTGTTGGCCCTCCTCGCGCCGAACGTGCCCGCGTATCCGATCGCGTTCCACGCCGCCGCCCTGGCCGGCGGCACGGTGGTGGTGCTCAACCCCCTCGACACGGCGGACGATCTCACCGCCCACCTGAACGACACCGGCGCGCGCCTGCTGGTGACCATGCCGTCCGAGGTGGTCAAGGCCGCGGCGGTGACCGCGCGAACGAAGGTCGAAGAGATCATCGTGTTCGGTGAGGCGGAGGGCGCCACGCCGTTCTCCGCGCTGCTCACCGACGGTGTGCCGCCCGAGCCGGCCGTCGACCCGGCGGACGACGTGGTGGCCGTGCTCCACTCCAGCGGTAGCACCGGCTATCCCAAGGGGGTGCTGCTGACCCATCGGAACATGATCGCCAACGTGCTCCAGACCAGTCTGGTCGCCCCCCTCGATGAGCACGAGACGGTGCTCGCCGTCCCGCCCTTCCATCACGCGTTCGGCCTGATCATGACGATGAACGCCAGTCTTCTCCAGGGCGCGACACTCGTGACGATGCCGCGCTTCGACCCCGAGGCCTACCTCAACGCGATCCAGGACCACCGCGTCACACGCCTCTACGTCGTGCCGACCATCGCCGTCCTCCTCGCGAAGAGCCCGCTGGTGGACCGGTACGACCTCTCCTCGCTCCGCTCGATCGTCTCCGGCGGCGCCGCGCTCGACCCCGGGACCGCCGAGCTCTGCCGTCGGCGCCTGGGCGTGAGCATCGGCCAGGGATACGGCCTCACCGAGGCACTGGTCTCCTTCATGCAGCTCGCCGACCCGGTGGCATCCGGGTCGGTCGGTCCCAACTCCCCCAACATCGAGTGCAAGATCGTCGACATCACCACCGGCGACGAACTCGGGCCCGACCAGGACGGCGAGGTCCTCATCCGCGGCCCGCATGTGATGAAGGGCTACCTCAACGCCCCGGAGGCCACCGCCGAGGTGCTCGAACCGGACGGATTCCTGCACACCGGCGACCTCGGCCATGTGGACGAGAACGGAGAGCTCTTCCTCGTCGACCGCATCAAGGAACTCATCAAGTACAAGGGCCAGCAGGTGTCCCCGGTCGAACTCGAAGCGGTGCTGATGTCGCACCCGAAGGTCGCGGACGCGGCGGTGATCGGCGTGCCCGACGAGGAGGCCAGTGAGATCCCCAAGGGATTCGTGGTGACCGGCGAGCCGGTCACGCCGAAGGAGATCATGGCCTTCGTCGCAGCACGGGTCGCCCCCTACAAGAAGATCCGGCGGCTCGAGTTCATCGATCAGATCCCCCGCACACCGGTCGGCAAGATCGAGCGCCGCAGTCTTCTGGCCCGCGAGCGGACCGGCCGATCATCGCAACTCTGAAGCAGACCACCCAGGGAGAACCGATGAACCTTCCCAAGATAGTTTCCCGATCGGAGTGGCTGGAGGCCCGCAGGGCGCTCCTGGAGAAGGAGAAGGAGGTCACCAACGCCCGCGACATGATCGCCGCGGAGCGCCGGAAGCTGCCGATGGTCAAGGTGGAGAAGGAGTACCTCTTCGAAGGGCCGGACGGCGCAGCGACGCTGCTCGACCTGTTCGAGGGCCGCCGCCAGCTCATCGTCCGGCACTTCATGTTCGGCCCGGACGATGACGAGGGCTGCATCGGCTGCTCCATGCAGACGGACAGCGTCGGTGAACTCGCCCACATGTGGGCACGGGACACCAGCTTCGCCCTGGTCTCCCGGGCGCCGCTGGCGAAGTTCGCACCCTTCAAGGCCCGGATGGGCTGGAATTACCCCTGGTACTCGTCGTTCGGCAGCGACTTCAACTACGACTTCGAGGCCGCCAGCGAGATGGGCGAGTCGCCCGGGGTGAGCGCGTTCATCCGTGACGGCGACGACGTCTTCCACACCTACTCGGTCTTCGACCGGGGCGGGGACATCTTCAAGAACTTCTACAACTACCTGGACATCACCGCCCTGGGCCGGCAGGAGGACGAGCTGGAGCACCCCTGGGACTGGTGGCGCTACAAGGACAGCTACGACAGCGAGGACGCAGCCGTGCCCGGCACCAACTGGTGGAATGGGACACGCTTCAAGTCGTAGCGCGTCGATGACCCCCTCGCGGCGACAGCCGGGAGGGCCCGTGACTCCGGCTCCGGGACCTGCTGCCTCCCCGCGACAGGTCCCGGGTCCGGAGTTCTCGACCGTCCGCGACCCGACACGCCCATCACCTGGAGGACATCATGAGCGACCTGTCCGGCAAGACCACCATCGTCGTCGGCGCGAGCCGCGGCCTGGGCCACGGGATCGCCACGGCCTTCGCCGAGGCCGGTTCCCGAGTGGTCGCCGTCTCGCGCACCGCGGCGCCGACCGCCGGTCCGGCCGGCGCCGTCGGCAGCACCGTTGCCGAACTCGCCGACGCCGGCGACCCCACAGTGGCGGGCAGCCTCCTCGACCGATACCGGCCCGAGGTCGTCGTCCTGGCGGCCGGCGCGAGCCCGCACATGCGTCCGCTGCACCACCAGACCTGGGAGACCTTCTCGGTCAACTGGCAGACCGATGTCAGGATCGCGTTCCACTGGCTGCGCGAGACCCTGCTCACTCCGCTGCGGCCCGGCAGCAGGGTGATCGTGGTCAGCAGCGGTGCCGCGATGGCGGGTTCGCCGCTCTCCGGGGGCTACGCCGGCGCCAAGGCCACCCAGCGCTTCATCACCGGATACGCCCAGGACGAGGCGAAGCGCGCCGGACTGGACATCACGTTCTCCGCGGTGCTTCCCCGGATCACTCCGGTGACCGAGCTGGGCAGGTCGGCGGCCCGCGCGTACGCGGCGCGCGAGGGCCGGTCCGAGGAGGAGTACCTGAAGCAGATGGGGCCGCTCCTGACCCCGGAGATCGCCGGCTCGGCGATGGTCGAACTGGTCGGGACGGAGGCGACCGCGGTCGCGCCCGGCTATCTCCTGACCGGGGCCGGTCTGAAGAAGCTGCCCTGACTCGGTTCCACGTCATGGGTACGGGGCAGGGCCGCTGAGGTCCTGCCCCGTACGTCGTCGCGCCTTCCGGATACGGCTTGGCAGGGCAGGAGAACCGGCCTGCCGAGCCGTTGAGCACGCATGCCCCGAACCCGTCCGCCCACCCGGGAACGAGGGAGGGCACGTAGGAAGAGGCCGGGGGGATTCCCTTCTTCGATGATGGCTGAGCAGCACCGAGCCCGTGGGCCGGTCCTTCGCACACCTGTTTCGGCCACGACGACGAGGAGTGGGAACAGTGACGACGAACAGCAGCAGTACGAGCACACCGGACACCGCCGGGGAAGCCCCGGGCGTCCCGACCGATGCCGAACTCGCGAGCTCCCTGGACGGCGACTTCAGCAGCGAATACGCCACCGTGAACGGTCTCCGCCTCCACTACGTCGCCGGGGGCGAGGGCACTCCGCTGGTCCTGCTGCCCGGCTGGCCGGAGACCTGGTGGGAATTCCGCAAGGTGATGCCCGCCCTCGCCGCGGCCGGCCGCCGGGTCATCGTGCTCGACCTCCCCGGCATGGGCGGCTCGGACAAGCCCGCCACCGGATACGACAAGAAGACGATGGCCGGGGTCGTCCACGGATTCGTCCGCGCCCTCGGCTACGACCAGGTGGACATCGCGGGCCACGACGTCGGCGCACAGGTCGCCTTCAGCTTCGCGGTCAACCACCCGGAGGCCACCCGCAGGGTCGCCCTGCTCGATGTGCTCCACCCGGACGCGTCGATGTACCAGATCCCCGTACTGCCTGCCCCGGGCCTGCCCTTCTTCCCGTGGTGGTTCGCCTTCAACCAGGTCGTCGGCCTGCCCGAACAACTGCTGGCCGGACGCGCCCACTTCCTCATCTCCTGGGTCTTCGACAACTTCCTGCTGGACCCGGACGCGGTGACCCCGGCGGACCGGGCCGTCTACACCCGGGCCTACGACACGGCGGACGGCATCCGCGGTGGCAACGGCTGGTACCAGACGTTCGGCCAGGACATCGCCGACCTCGGCACCTACGGGCAGGTGAGCGCGCCCATGCTCGGCCTGGTCTCCAACCTCGCCGACGGCATGTTCGCCAAGCAGATGGAGGCGACGCTGCCCACCCAGGGGAGCGACGTGCGGGTCGTACTGGTACCGGACGCGGGCCACTACTTCGTCGAGGAGGCGCCGCAGGCCGTCATCGACGCGTTCAACGCGTTCTTCGTCTGATCTCTGATCCCACTAGTCCGTTGAGGAGAAGTCATGTCAACTCCCGTCATCCCGACCCGGGAACAGCTGGTGCGGCAGGTGTCCGCGATCGCGCCCGTGCTGCGGGCCAACACCGCGTGGTCGGCGGAGAACCGCCGACTGCACCCTGACTCGGTGGACGCCCTGCGCGACGCGGGTGTCTTCCGGATGCGTATCCCGCTGCGCTACGGCGGGTACGAGAGCGACGCGCAGACCATGGTGGCGGTGGCCGAGGAGATAGCCAAGGCCGACGGGTCCGCCGCATGGGTGGTGGCCAGCTCCTGGGTCGCCGGCTGGAGCGTGGGTCTGTACCCGGACGAGGTCCAGGACGAGGTGTTCGCGGAGTCCGGCACAGGGCTCTGCGCCACCATCGGGCCCGGGACCGCGACGGCCGTCCCCGTTCCCGGCGGCGTCCTGGTCAACGGCTCGTGGCCGTTCATCAGCGGCGCTCTCAGCAGCACCTGGCAGCAGGTCGCGGCGATATTCCTGGACCCGGACGGGCAGCCGTACCCGGTGATGGGCCCGGTCCCGGTGTCGGAGCTCGAGATCGTCGACGACTGGCACACCAGCGGCCTGCGCGGCACGGGGAGCGTCACCACGACCGCGAAGGACCTGTTCATCCCGCAGGAACGCATCCTGCCGGCGCCCATGGTGCTCGGTGGCCAGTCGGTCTCCAAGCTGAACGCCGAGTCGCCGATGTACCGCGCTCCGCTGATCATGGTGGGGGCGGCGTCCACGGTCGGGGTCGCCGTCGGCATGGGCAAGGCGGTGCGGGACCTCTTCTTCGAGCGGCTCCCCGGCCGCAAGATCACCTACACCGAGTACCCGAGCCAGAGCGAGGCCCCGGTGACCCATCTGCGGGTCGCCGAAGCGGCGATGAAGCTCGACGAGGCCGAGTTCCACGCGACCCGGCTGGCCGCCCAGCTGGACGCCAAGTGCGCCTCGGCGGAGCCCTGGGAGATGTCCGAGCGCGGCCGCAGCCGCGCGGACGAGGGCTCGGCCGTGCGGCTGACCCGGGAAGCGGTGGAGATCCTCGCCTCCTCCAGCGGCGGCTCCGCCGCCTACACCAGGGTGCCGGTGCAGCAGATAGCCAACGACCTCCAGACCTTCGGCCTGCACGCGATGATGAATCCGGATGTCAACGCCGAGACCTACGGCCGGATCCTCTGCGGCCTGGAGCCCAACACCTACTACATCTGACCGGTGCCGAGCCGTCCCCGGCACGAGAGAGTCCACCAGAAACCCTGAGGAGTCGTCATGTCCACCCTTGGAATCATCGGCAGCGGAGTCATGGGCACAGTGATCGCTCGGCTCGCCGTCAGGAACGGCATTCCGGTCGTGATGTCCAACTCCCGCGGCCCCGAGAGCCTCGCCGGCCTCGTCGCGGACCTGGGCCCGCTGGCCACGGCCGGTACCGTCGAACAGGCCTCACAGGCCGGTGACTTCGTCGTGTTGGCCCTGCCGGTCACCGCCTACCGGTCCGTCCCGGTGGCGCCGTTGCGGGGTCGGGCCCTGCTGGACACCAGCAACTACTACCCGATCCGCGACGGCCGCATCGAGGAGCTGGACTCGGAGAAGCTGACCACCAGCGAGCTGATCCAGCAGCACTTCGACGGGGTCCACCTGGTCAAGGCGTTCAGCGGCATTCTGGCCCACCACATCACGCAGCTCGCCCGTCCCTCCGGCCATCCGGAGCGCAGCGCGGTGGCCATCGCCGGCAACGACGCCTCCGTGAAGTCCGGAGCGTCGGCGCTGATCCACACGATCGGCTTCGACACGGTCGACGTGGGCTCGCTGGCGGACAGCTGGCGCATCGAACCGGAGACCTCCGCGTACACCTGGCTCTACATGGCCGACAAGAACACCGCCTTCGAGGACCGGACCGAAGCCCTCGGGGCTCCCCTGCCGGCCGCCGCGCTGCGGGCGGCACTGGAGAACGTCGAGAGGGTCCGGGTGGCGGAGCGCACCTTCTGACTCCTCCCCGACGCCCGGAGAGAACCGGGAAGCCCGCCGTCGTCGGCGGGCTTCCCGGAGCACAACCGACGCACCGAGAGCCTGGGGACACCACGATGAGCGAGATCGACGAGCAGCAGACCCTTACCGGCGGCTGCCTGTGCGGGAAGATCCGGTACAGCGCGAAAGGCCGGCCGTTCTACCCCCATGTGTGCAGCTGCTCGCACTGCAGGAAGCTCTCCGGCGGCCCGATGATGGCCTTCGTGGGCCTCCCCCTGTCCGGCTTCGCCTGGGACGGTCCGGGCGGCGAGCCCACCTGGTACGCGACCTCGCCGGGCGCCGGGCGCGGGTTCTGCGGCGACTGCGGCTCCCGGGTGTGCGCGCTCGACGACGGCTCGGACGCCGTCTTCGTGACCATCATGAGCCTGGACGACGACGGTGTGTTCGTTCCGCGGAACCAGCACTTCCGCGACGACGCCGTGTCCTGGCTCCCGCAGGTACCGAAGCCCGCAACCACCGCGTGACCGCGGCCCGCCTCCGTGCGGCCGGGCACGATGACCACAGCGGGCGTCCACGACGCCCAAGAGACCGGGCCAGGAGTTCCGCCCGGCGAGAAGGAGCGGTATCCATGAACTACGCCGAGATCCTGCACCTGATGGAAACCGACCCGGTGATCCGGACGCTGATCGAGGCACCGATCCCGATGCGGCTCGGTTACGTGGGGCTGGACGGCCACCCGAGGGCGGTGCCGGTCTCCTACCTCTGGAACGGCAAGGCCTTCGTCTTCGCCACCCCGACCGGAGCGTACAAGGTCAAGGCGCTCAAGGCGCACCCGCAGGTCGCCTTCACGGTCGACACCACCACGTACACACCGCTGATCATGAACGTACGCGGAACGGCCTCGGTCGAGATCCGGCAGGGAATCCCCCAGGAGCACATCGACGCGTCCCGCCGGAACATCGGCGACGAGGCGCGGATGGAGGAGTGGATGCGGGTGAAACGGGAGAGCACCAGCGAGATGGCCGTGATCACCATCGTCCCCACGCATGTCGTCGTGTGCGACTTCGTCACCCGCTTCCCGCCACCGCGGACGGTGGACTACGCCCACGCCTACGGCGCGGAGCAGGACTGAGGCCGGCCGGAGACCGGGCGCCCCGGCGGCCTCCACCGCCGTCGGCGCGATCAGGCGCCGCACGGCTCCGGGGGAAGCGCCGCGTTCTTCGCGCGGACGCGGGACGGGGAGCGGCGCACACGGGGCAGCCCCTCTTCCGGTCCGCTTCGGACCGGAAGAGGGGCTGCGATAACACCCGGCCCCGGGCGTCCTACTTCCACTGGATGATCTGGAGGTAATTCCCGTCGGGGTCGGAGAACGTACCGAACTTGCCCGGCTCCCGGTCATCGACAGAGATCCACTCCGCGCCGGCCGCGCTCAGCTGGGCCTCCACCGCGTCGAAGTCGTCGACATGGAAGTTGATGATGGAGCGACCCGGCTGGTCGTTCTTCGCGTCGATGTCGTCGCGCTCGCAGACGACCAGGTGGAAGCCGCCCAGGTCGATCGGGCCTTCGCCGGTGAACCCCGGAGCCAGCGCCTTGATGTACCAGGCCCGCAGTTCCTCGGGACGAGTCGAGCCGACCAGCATGCTTCCGGGCTTCAGTGTCGCCATGTCGAATCTCCTTGATGTGTGATCCGAGGTCGCGGCAGCGGCTGGCGCCACGCCACGCCTCTCGGTGCTGTGCGAAGTCGTCCGCCTCGGCGGCGCGCTCGACGCCCACCGCCCGATGGCACCGGCCGACCCGGAGACCTCCACCGTAAGGTGCCGTCCGTTCCGGAAGGCGCAGGTTGCCTCACCGCGCGCCCGGCCCGTCGCCGAGGGCCAGCCGACCTGCCCGGCGGCCGGCCCGTCGGATTCCGCAACCAAAGTGTTGCACGTAACTCAACCCTTACGCAACCCAACTCTTGCGCGACACGCGCCCACTACCAAAAGCGCGGCTCCCGCGCGCCCAGTCCTGGCGCAGCACCTCGCTTCACCGCACTACCGCGCCCCACCCACTGAACGCAACCTTTCGATTGCGCCTGACGATCCGATGTGCAACCATCGGGTTGCTGGCAAGAGCACCAATGAAGGAGTCCCTCATGAGCGAACGGCTGATCGAACGCGAAACCCTGATCGCAGCCCCCGTCGACCGGGTGTGGTCACTGGTGACCGAGCCGGGGTTCTGGGTCGCCGACCCGGCCAGTGCGTCCGGCACCGTGGCCGTCGAGGGCGAATCAACGGTGGCCGAGAACCCCGAGCACGGCAGCTTCCCCGTGCGAGTGGAGAAGGTGGAGCCGCAGACCTACGTCGCGTACCGCTGGGCCAGCGCGTTCCCCGGTCAGGAGCTGAGCGACGACAACAGCACTCTGGTGGAGTTCACGCTGACCGCCGAGGGTGACAAGACGCGGCTGCGCGTCGTCGAGAGCGGGTTCGCGGCGCTGGCCGGGTCCGAGGATCTGCGTGCCAAGGCGCACAGCGACAACGCCGACGGCTGGCCCCAGGTGCTCGACGCGGTCAAGACGCGCGTCGAGGCGTCGTCCGTGTGACGGACGAACGCCAGGGCTCCGTCGGGGTGGTGGACAGCGTGCTGGTCGCGCTGGCCGACAACACGCGACGCGAGCTGTTGCAACTGCTCGCCGCACAGGGCGAGGCCACGGCGACGACGCTTGCCGAGAGTCTTCCGATATCACGACAGGCGGTGGCCAAACACCTCGCCGTCCTGGACGCCGCCGGACTGGTCTCCGGCAGCCGGGTCGGACGCGAGGTGCGGTACGCGGTGAAGCCGGCGACCCTCGACGCGACGGCGCGGTGGATGACCATGCTCGCCGCCGACTGGGACAGGCGTCTGGCGAAGATCAAGCACATCGCCGAGGCAGCGGAACGGCAAGACACCCCTTAGACCCTGTCGTCCTGTTCCCGTCGTTCGCCCGGCCTGCCCGCCGGGCGAACGACGGGAACGGGGCGGCAGTATTCAGCACTCCCCCAGCTCCAGGTCACCCCGGCAGGGGCACCGAACCGACGGCCTGTCAGGCGTCGGCCCGGCGCTCGGTGACGCGTGCCGCCGGGCGGCACGGTCGGCCGACGCGGTGACCGTTCACGAAACCGGACTCTCGATCGAGGGAACCATCTCATGACGACCGACGCAGGCAAGAGCGAAGCGAGTTCAGCTCCACGTTTCACCGGCAGGGAACGGATGATCCTGTTCCTCCTGCTCGGCTCCGGATTCATGCTGTCCGTCGACTTCTCGATCCTCAACGTCGCGCTGCCCGAGGTCGGCGCGGGCGTCGGACTGGGGCTCTCCGGGCTGCCCTGGATCACCTCGGCCTACGCCCTCCCCGCGGCGGGCTTCGCCCTCCTCTTCGGACGGATGGGCGACCTCTACGGCCGCCGCCGGCTCTTCATCACGGGGCTGGCGCTGCTCGGCGCGGCCTCACTGCTCGGCGGATTCGCCCAGAACGCCGAGGTGCTGCTGACCGCCCGCGCACTGCAGGGCTTCGCCACCGCGATGGCGATCCCCGCGTCCCTGTCCCTGCTCACCAGCACCTTCGCGGAAGGCGCGCAGCGAGACCGGGTCCTCGGCCTCAACGGTGCGCTGCTCTCCGGCGGCTTCACGGTGGGCGCGCTGGTCGGCGGAGTCCTGGTCAGCCTGCTCAGCTGGCGAGCCGCGTTCTTCATCAACGTCCCGGTGGCGCTGGTCATCCTGGCGTTCACCCCGTCGCTGATCAGGGAGAGCAGCGTCCCCGACCGGGTGAAGATGGACGTGCCCGGGGCGGTGACCGCGGCCGGCGGTCTGCTGGCCGTCATCTACGCGATCATCGAGACGAACATCTACTCGGCCGTCATCGGCGCGGTGCTGCTGGCCTTGTTCTGGATGATCGAGCTGCGTTCGGCCGCGCCGCTCGCCCCGGTGCGCATCCTCAAGCGGCCGACGGTGAAGTGGGGCAACTACGGGGGTCTCGTGACCTTCTCCATGGGCACCGCCATGATCTTCCTGATGACCCTCTACCTTCAGAACGTCCTGCACTACTCCCCGCTGGTCACCGGCCTGGTATTCGGCGTCCCGGGCCTGGCCGCCATGGTCGCCGGGGTCATCGCCGGGCGCTCGATCGGACGCCACGGCAGCCGGAAGGTGCTGGCCGTGGGCTTGTCCGTGCAGGGCCTGGCGATCGTTCCGCTGATCTTCCTCGGTACCGACCGGGTGGCACTCGCCGTCGTGATCCCCGCGCTGTTCATCGCGTTCTTCGGGCATGTGACCTCCATCGTGGCCTACACCGTGACCGGAACCTCGGGCCTCCCCAATGAGGAGCAGGGCCTGGCCACGGGCATGACCGCGATGACCCAGCAGGTGGCCGTCACGGTCGGCATCCCGATCCTGAGCGCGGTCGCCGCGACCCAGGCGGTGGAACTGGACGGCCTCCACCGCGCGCTCATCGTGAACGTCGTGGTGACCCTGGCGAGCGTGGTCCTGATCTGGTGGGGGTTGCGTGCCCGAGGCGCGGACGCTCCGGCGGCGGTCGCGCCGCATCCGGGGGCCGCGGACGAGGCGCTGGCCCGTCCGCTGGACTGACATCCGGCCTGACGGAGTCGCACTCGGCCGAGTGCGGCTCCGTGGCGTTTCGGGCCGGATCCGCCACGTTCATGCCGACGGGCCCGGCTGACGGTCCGGTGGCCGTCCCTGGCGGGGTCTTCGTGGGCCTCCGCACCGTTCACCGCTCCCCCGGCACCCACTGCGCGTGGAAGCCGTGCGGCACCCGCACCGGCAGCGGGACCACGGCGACGGGCGGCCCGGTGAATTCGGCGGTGTCCAGGACCACCAGTTCACTGCGGTCGGTGGCGGGGTCGTACACCAGGGTCAGCAGCCAGCCGTCGGCCTCCGCGGCTCGCGCCTCGCGCGGCACGAAGACGGGTTCGCCGGTCAGCCGTCCGCCGGCGAAGGCATGACGTTCCGAACGGCCGGTGACGAGATCGTGCCGCAGCAGTGCCGGGCCGCAGAGCGCGGCGCCCCGGCCCTCGTCGAGTTCGACGGTGAAGGCGTACCGGTACGGCAGTCCCGTGTGCCGCTCGTCGATCAGCGGGAACTCCTGCGCCGAGCTGTCCAGTTGCCGCTCCGTCACGGCGTTCTCACGCGGATCGAGGGTCCAGCGCCACAGGGTGGGCGCCGACTCGCTGGCGTGCAGCCGGTCACGGTCGAAGGCCCGCTCGTGGCGGATCACGTCCACGGTGATCCGGCCGTCTCCCTCTTCGTAGGCGTTGACCGGGTGGAAGACGAAGCAGGGTGCGACGTCGAGCCAGACAGCGGCCGCCTCCGCGCAGCCGCGGGGCACGATTCCGATCCGGGCGCCGTGGTCGTGCTGCCAGGAGTAGGGCATGGGCGAGCCGGCCCGTGCCTCGGCGGGGTCGTGGGTCACCGGCAGGTCGAAGAGGACCGCGTGGCGTTCGGTGAGGGCGAAGGAGTGCATCCAGGGGCGGCCCTTGACCGGGACCGGCAGTGTCTCGCGGACCCGGCCCGCGACGTCGACGGTGAGCAGGACCGCCTCGTCCCTCGCGTGGTCGGTCGCGACCGCGAGGAGTTCGCCGGTGACCGGGTCGGTGAGGGGGTGCGCGCAGAAACCGCCGGGGAGGGTGCCGTCGAAGTCGGTGCGGGCACGGGTGGCGAGCCCGGAGTCGATGACGAGCGGCAGGGCGGTGGCGGCGGCCACGGCCAGGGTGCGGCCGGCGTGCCGGACCAGGTTGGCGTTGACGTTGTCGTCCGGTCCGTTACGGGGTCCGGGGGTGGGCAGCTCGTTGAGCGCACCGCTGATCGAGTCGGTCCGCAGCCAGCGGTTGCGGTACGACAGCGCCCGGCCGCCGCCCAACCGGATCGCGTGCACCATGCCGTCACCCCCCAGGGCGTGGTCGACGGCGGGGTCGTGGGTGCCCCGGGTATTGGGCCCGATCCGCAGGAAGGTTCCGTCGAGCTGAGACGGGAGCGTGCCGCGCACCGTCAGTCCGGTGTGGTCGGTCTCGGCCGGCACCGGCTGGTAGCCACGTCCGAGGAGGTGCACCGTGCTGTACGGGAGTGTGCCGCGGGCAGGGTCAGTGGTGCGAGGCATGGCCGCCTCCTCCGTTGAGTGCCATTGTTACGTAACACTGTCACGTAATAGCGTCACAGCCGCCCCGCCATACTGTCAAGGGTGAGCCCACGACCCGTTGACCCGAATCTCCGTCCCCAACTCATCGACGCCGCGGCGAAGCTGCTCGGCGAGGAGGGGCCGGCCGCACTGTCCACCCGCAAGCTGGCAGCCATGGTGGGCACCTCGACCACGGCCGTCTACACGTACTTCGGCGGAATGGACGACCTGGTGCGCGCGATGGTCCACGAGGGGTTCAGGCTGCTCGGCGACCGGATGAGGGCGGTCGAGGAGAGCGACGACCCGGTCGCCGACGTGCTCGCACTCGGCTGGGCGTACCGGGACAACGCCCGGGAGCACTGGCACCTGTACAACGTGATGTTCGGCGGGTCGGGCCTCAGCGGCTTCTCCCTCACCGACGCCGACCGGCAGCACGGCCGCTACACCCTGGACATCCTCGTCGGAGCGGTCAAGCGCTGCGCCGCGACCGGCCGCTTCCGCCCCTTCGACCCCGAACTGGTCGCGCACCAGCTGTGGATCGCCCTGCACGGGCTGGTCACCCTGGACCTCGGCGGCTACCTGGTCGAGCCCAACACCGCGGACGTCTGCTTCGAGGCGCAGGTGGGCGGAATGATCCTGGGCGCGGGGGACGACCCTCAGCGCGCCCAGGAGTCCCTGGCCAGGGCCACACGACGGCGGCTCCGGACCCAGTAGGGCCCGGAGCCGCCGTTGGTGGTTCCGCCGGGGTGGAGGGAGACCCGCTACGCGTTCCAGGGAGCCGTCGGGAACCATATGTAATCGAGCCTGCCCAGCATCCGGATGTCCCAGTAGATGACCGTGAACGCGCCGGCCACCAGGAACGCGGACGCGGTCAGTGCCGCCACCCGGCCCGGCTTGGTGGCCAGCCAGCGCTGGACGGGCCGGCTGAGGGTGTAGGACAGGAACAGGAAGAGCACCGCCATCACCGCGAAGTTGCCGATGGACTGGAGCGAGAAGGCGACTGCTCCGTAGAGCGGGTTGTGTTCCTCGGCGGCCTGCCGGAACAGGTTGCGGAACAGCGGGTAGGGGCGGCCGATCAGGAAGGCGCCGACCATGGCGCCGATCAGCACCAGCGGAGCGTTCGGGTGCCGGCGCGAGACCGCTGCCAGCGGGTCGGGGACCAGTCCGGCCGCGGCCAGCCCGAGCGCCAGCATGAACAGGCCGAGCACCCCGTACACGATCATGGCCTGGGCGATCCGGGGTGAGATGCCGTGCGTCTGCGCCATCGAGAACTGCGGCATGTGAGTGCCGACCAGACCGACCAGCACCCCGTAGGCGGCCGAGACCGGCAGCATGCCGGCCGCCATCCAGCCCAGCGGCCGCAGCGCGTGTGCCAACCGCTGACGACGGGTCAGGCTGATCTGCCCGACCAGCGGACCCACCGCTCCGAACACGGCCACGTTGCAGGCCGTGAAGGAGCCGGCCAGCCCGGACACCAGGGCGAAGAGCACCCCGGAGGCGATGCCCGTCAGCGGCGTGTCCTTGGCGTCATGACCGAGGAGTTGGCTCGCGGTGCGGAAGCCGATCTCGTCGTCCGCCAGCTTCGAGGACCATGCGTAGGCGATCAGTAAGCCGCCGAGCAGGCTGAGCACGAGGAGCAGGACCCGACGGCGTGGGAACAGGCCGTTGACGAAGAGCGACGTGGCGTGCGGCGGTGCCGTCGGGGCCGGAACGGAGGTGGTGGTACCGGACATGTGAGGTCTCCTCTGGGCTGGGGCGGTGCCGGAACCGGTGCACGAGGTCTCGCTTGCGGCCGCTCACGTGCGGGACGGCCGCATGGCGGGACCTCGGTGTGGGGACGTGCGGGCGACGCGACTGATTGTCGGGACCCGACCCCTTCCGTGCCTACTCCTGAATTGCCCGGGGCCGGCACGGCAGAAGTAGTACGGCGGGCCGTGGAACCGGAGCATGAAACCGGAGCTGCGGCCGTCCGGGCGCGCGGCGGGCTGGAGGGCAACGATGAGCGCGAGCTGGCGAGCGGTCAGGCGCCGTCTGATGACACCGAGCCACAACGAGACCAAGCTGTCGACCCGGGGCTTCCACGAGAAGAGCCCCGAGGCGCGGGAGACGCTCGAAACGGTCGGGGGGACTTTCCTCGACGGGTACGCGTTCGCCGTCGAGGCACGCGACCAGGACGAGGCGCACCAGCGGCTGGAACAGGTCCCGGTGCGGTTCCGCGGCTTCGCCTACGAGGGCGCGGCGATGGGACTGGCCATGCTGGACGGACTTCCGATACCCGGCAACGGCCGGATAGCGGCCTTCCTGGCGGGCCACGGCGCCCCGCACGACTACATGGTGCACGTCGGGGTCGGCTGGGCGATGGCCCGGCTGCCCCGCTTCCGGTGGGCGTCCATCGCGCCCGCCGACCCCCTGCTGCGCTGGCTGGCCCTGGACGGATACGGATTCCACCAGGCCTACTTCCGTACCCAGCGCTATGTGCGCGAGCAGTACCGGGACCGGTCCTTCCCGTGGCCCGGCGACGAGACCCGGCGGTACGCCGGGCACGCCGTCGACCAGGGCATCGGGCGGGCGCTCTGGTTCATCGGCGGCACCGACCCGGCCGTGGTCTCCGACCTGGTGGACAGCTTCGCGGCCGACCGGCGTGCCGACCTCTACAGCGGGGTCGGCCTGGCCGCCTGCTACGCCGGCGGTGCCGACCAGGCCGAGCTGCTGCACCTGCTCGAACGGGCCGGCCGCTACCGGCCGCAACTCGCCCAGGGCGTGGCCTTCGCCTCGACCACCCGGGTGGAGTCCGGGCTGCTGACACCGCACACCGAGATGGCCGCGCAACTGCTCTGCGGGATGAGCCCGCAGCAGGTCACCGAGGTCTGCTCGCGGGCCCGGCCCGATCCCGTCGTGGACGGCCGGCTGACGGCGTACGAGGTATGGCGCCGGGAGATCGCCGAGCGGGTCTCCAGCGACGCCCCCGAGGCACGGGCATGACCGGCGTGGACTCGGTACCGGCCCCGGCCCGGCCGGGCGGCGGCCGGCCGCGTCGGCCACCGGGGCCGTCGCGGGCCGGCACCCCGGTGCTCCTGGCCCGCATGGCATCCGACCGGCTGGCGGTGATGACCGAGGCGGCGGCCACCTACGGCGACGCGGTACGGCTGCCGCTCGGCCCCAAGACCCTGTACTTCTTCAACCACCCCGACCACATCCGCCGGGTGCTGACCGACAACAGCGCCAACTACCACAAGGGCATCGGTCTGGTGCACGCCCGCCGCGCGCTCGGCAACGGCCTGCTGACCAGTGAGGGCCCGCTGTGGCGTGCCCAGCGCAAGGTGATCCAGCCGGCGTTCCAGCCGCGCCGGATCAACCGGCAGGTCGGGGCCATCGGCGAGGAGGCGCTGCTGCTGGCCGACCGGCTGAGGCGGTCGGCGGGCGCGGGAGCGGTGGACATCCGGCAGGAGATGACCGGGCTCACCCTCGGGGTGCTCGGCCGCTCGCTGCTGGACGCGGATCTGGGCGCGTACGAGTCCATCGGCGAGGCCTTCGAGATCGTCCAGGACCAGGCCGTCTTCGAGATGATGAGCCTGAGTTCGGTGCCCACCTGGGTACCGCTGCCCCTGCAGCTGCGGTTCCGCAGGGCGCGGGCCGAACTGAACCGCATCGTGGCCGCGCTCGCCCAGGAGCGGGAACAGCACCCGGCTTCCGACGGCACCCGCGACGACGTGCTCTCGCGCCTCATCGACGCGACGGCCGACGAGCGGGATCCGACGGTCCGGCAGAACCGGATGCGCGACGAGCTGATCACCCTGCTGCTCGCCGGGCACGACACCACCGCCAGCACCCTCAACTGGACGCTGTACCTCTTGGACCGGCACCCCGAGGCGGGCGACCGGGTACGCGCCGAGGTCGACGAGGTGCTGGGCGACCGGCTGCCGGCCATCGAGGACTTCCACCGGCTCACGTACACGTCGATGGTGCTCCAGGAGGTGATGCGGCTGTACCCGGCGGTGTGGCTGCTGCCGCGCAGGGCGCTGGCGGCGGACGAGATCGGCGGCTACCGGGTTCCGGCCGGCGCCGATGTGGTGCTGTGCCCCTACACGCTGCACCGGCACCCGGACTTCTGGGAGGACCCGGACCGGTTCGACCCGGAACGGTTCGCCAAGGGCCGCTCCGCGGACCGGCACCGGTACAGCTACGTACCCTTCGGTGCGGGACCTCGGGTCTGTGTCGGCAGCAGCCTGGGGATGATGGAGGCCACGGTGGTGCTCGCCGTCCTGCTGCGCCGGCTGCGGCTGTCAGTCCCGCCGGGCCACAGGGTACGGGCCGAGCCGATGCTGACCCTGCGGGTCAAGGGCGGCCTGCCGATGACCGTGGAGGCGCGGAACTGACGGTGTGCGGGAAGAGATCGGTCACGCCGATGGCCGCCCCGGGCAGCAGTGGCCCGGGGCGGCCGTTCGCGTTCCGGAGTCCGCCGCGGGGCGTGGCGGCGACGCGGGTGCGGCAGGCGACGCGGGAAGCCCGGCCGGGGCAGCCGGCCGGGCTTCCTGTGCGATCCGGGGTCAGGCGGCGACGCGGCGGAAGGCCCCGCCGAGGAAGAGCAGCGGATCCTCGCCCGACGCATTGCCCGCACCCAGTACCGAGCCCACGAAGATGGTGTGGTCACCCCCGTCGTGGATGGCGCTGAGCCGGCACTCCAGCCAGGCCTGGACGTGGTCCAGCACGGGGGCCCCGGTGTGCCGGCCGGGTTCGTGGTCGATGCCGGCGAACTCCGCCGCACCGCGCGGGCGGGAGTGGTCGGCGAAGTGGCGGGCCACCCATTCCTGGTCCCGGCTGAGCACCGAGACCGCGAAGGCCTGCTCGGCCAGCACGAGTTGGTGGATGGCCGCCGACTTCACGACGCACACCAGCACCTGGGCCGGATCGAGGGAGACGGAGGTGAAGGAGTTGGCGGTCATGCCGCGCGGCGCGTCGCGTCCCGCGGTCAGTACGGTCACCCCGGTGGCGAAACGCCCGAGCACCCCGCGCAGTGCGCGACGGTCGTGGATGTCCGCCTCGGGCGCCTCCGCCGGAAGTGGCGGCAGGTCGAGCGGACCGGGCAGCGGAACGGAGGCGGATGGGACGATGGACATGTGGATCACCCCGCAGTAGTGGTGAGCGCCCGGGAGGACGCCGTACCGGAGACGCCGTAAGGAACCAGGGCGAGCCGCAGCGGCTCGGGGACCCTGGTCGGGCGGGTGTCGGTGTTGGGACCGCGCATGCAGGCGATCCTCTGCTGCCCGCGCGCGACCAGGGTCTCGCTTCCGTCGGGCCCGAGCCGCACGTAGTCGAAGGTGAAGGCGACCTGGGTCTGTGTGAGGTCCAGCAGCCGCATCCGGATGGACAGTTCGTCGAAGGCGGTGATCTCGGCGAAGAACTCGCAGTCCACCTTCAGGGTGAACAGCTTGAGGTCGGCCCGGATGTCGGCGAGCACGTCGGGGGCCCGGTCACGCAGGAACATCTCCCGGCAGCGGCCCTGCCAGCGGAGGTAGTTGACGTAGTAGACGTTGCCGACGAGGTTGGTCTCCTCGAAGCCGACCAGGTGGCGGTACTCGTAGTAGTCCGGTTGCGTCATCGGGTCCCCTCGGTCAGCACGGTGAACGACACCGGATCGGCGACGCCCTCCAAGGCGGTCGCGAAGGACGTGATGCGGTGTGCGCCGCCGCGGAAGGCCACCCAGCCGGCCGGCAGTCCCTCGTCGCCGTCCAGACTCAGCGCGGCCACCGCGTGGCCCGCCTTGCGCAGTGTCTCCACCGCGCCCCACACCCGGGTGGCGGCCAGGCTCAGCGCCTCGCCCCGCCCCTCGGCGAGCAGCCGCGCCAGCGCCAGGCCGTCGGCGCCGAGCAGCGCCGCCCACGCTTCGGCCGGCCGCTCGGCGGCCACCTCGACGTCGCAGGTGACGGCCTGGTCGGCGACCACGGCGAAGGTGACGCCCGCCGCGTGCGAAGCGGACACCCGTCGCCCGTCGGCCAGTTCGGGCCGTCCGTCGGGCCGGTGGTGCACCTCGGTGGTACGGCCCAGCGCCCAGCTCACCGCCTGGGCGGTGCGCTGCCGACGCTCGTCGACCGAGGACCCGTCGATCGGGCCTCCGGGCAGCACGACACACCGCAGCGGGTGGCCGAGCGCCGCCTCGGCGCGCCGTTCCAGGAAGGGGCCGAGCAGGGCCGGGAGCCAGGGCCCGGCTCCGTCCTGCTTGCGCACCGCCCGCAGCAGCAGTCCCTCCCAGCGCTCGACCGGCCGGCCCTCCTCGTCGCGGACGTCCAGGTCGTAGAGGTAGCTGTCGCCGTCCCGGGACCGCTCGCGAGCGTCGAGGAACAGCAGTCGGCCGGTCTGTCGCGCCGGCCGGGCCGCGAGACGCAGCCGTTCCACGCTCACCGGCAGCAGCGTGGCGTCGGGCACGCACGCCTGGATGGAGTGCATGAGCGCGTCGCGCGTACCGGGATCGGCCAGTACCAGTTCGTCCGGGTGGTAGGCGGCGAACCAGTCGGTCCGGGGGGTGTCGTCGATCTCGGCCAGGCAGTGCTTGGCGGCCAGGTCCCGGTAGCCGAGCAGCCGCTGGAAGCGGTCGCCCTGGAAGAGCACCGGTCCGTACAGCTCACCGGGGGCCAGCGGCACCCTCGGCACCTGGTCGCCGACCGGCTCCGGCTGACCGGCCGGCTCCGGCCCGCCGAAGCGCAGGGTGGCCCGGAAGTGGTCGGCCTGGAAGCCGGTCTCACTGCTGCGCACGACCGCCTCGACGGTGCCCGGTCCGGTGACCAGGGCGGCCACCCGCAGGGTCGTCGTGCCGTTCACCGGGACCACGATGGGCCGCAGGAACCGCATGTCCTCCAGCACCGGCGTGTCCCGGTGACCGGTCAACGCGGTGGCGACCTGG
Source organism: Streptomyces sp. SID9727 (assembly GCF_010550605.1). Classification (GTDB taxonomy): domain Bacteria; phylum Actinomycetota; class Actinomycetes; order Streptomycetales; family Streptomycetaceae; genus Streptomyces. The sequence goes on along the minus strand of NZ_JAAGNI010000295.1, from coordinate 66,619 downwards.
GTCATGGCCTCCATGCCGAGGACGGCGGGGAAGAGCAGGTCGCCGTCCAGCAGGTGGTCGGCCAGGTAGAGGTCGCCGCCGGCGCCGAGTTCGGCGTCCGCGACCAGTTCGATGCCGGGGTAGTGGACCTGGACGCGTTCCAGGAACCGCAGCAGCGGGGGTTCGCGCTGCTCCAGGGTGAGCGTCGGCAGGCCGCCGGCCCGGCCCATCACCACCAGGGCGGGCGGGACACGGGTGTCGGCCAGCAGCCGGCCGAGCAGCTCCACGCCCTGGTCGGCGGGGATCGGCTCGATGCCTTCGCGGACCAGCCCCTCCAGAACGCCCAGCCGCTCCCCCATGCCGGCACCGGACCAGACCGACCACTCCAGCGCCAGGCAGCGGCAGTCGGGGTAGTCCTGCTGGAACTGGACGGTCAGCTCGGTGAGCCAGTCGTTGGCGGTGGCGTAGTCCGCCTCACCGCGCAGTCCCGCCCGGCCGATGATGCTGCCGAAGGTCACGAAGAGCCGCAGCGCCGCCGGGTCGATCGCGGCCAGCACGGCCTCCACGCCGTCGATCTTGGTGGCCAGTGTGCGGCGGAACGAGTCCTCGTCCAGGTTGGCGAGTGCCTGCGGCTGGTTGCGGCCCGCACCGTGCAGCAGCCCGGTGACCGGGCCGAGGGCCTTGGTGATCTCCCCGACCGCGGCCTTGACCTGGTCGACGTCGGTGACGTCGGCCCGCGCGTAGTGCACCCGGACGCCCGCCGCCTTCATACGGGCCAGGTTGTCCGCGAGTTCGGCGTCCTCAGCGGGGTCGGAGCGGCCCATCAGCCCGATCGCCGCGCCGCTCGGCCCGGCCAGCGAGATGGCGCACTCGGCGGTGATGCCCTTGCCGCCGCCGGTGATCAGCAGGACGTCGCCGTCGTCCAGCGCCTGGTGGGTGGAGTCCGTCGCGAGCTCCACCGCCCGCAGGACCGGCTCCCGCCGCACGCCCTCGGAGTCGTAGTGCACCTCACTGAATCCGGTGGTGGCCAGGACGTCCGCGGTGATCCGGACGCTGATCCGTTCGGCGGCGTCGGCCGTCATGTCCCCGGGCAACGGCAGGGTGACGACGGTGACCGGGATGTCCGGTGCCTCCAGGTGCAGCGTCTTGGCCAGGCCCGCCGCTCCCCTGCGGTCGCCGACGGCGACCAGCCGGGTGCCGGTGGCACGCCGTTCCGGGTCGAGTGCGGCTCGGGCGGCGTCGAGCATCAGGCCGATGTGCTCCTGACCGCAGTCGCGGGGCAGGGCGAGCAGGACGCCCGCGCCGGGCCCGGTCGCGCGCAGCTTCCCGGCCAGCGGGCCGGCCAGCGGGTGCCGGTCGGAGGCGAAGACCTCCCAGTCGCCACCGGGACCGGCCACCGGGCCGCCGGGCAGCTCGGCCGGTGTCGAATCGACCACGAACGGGCGGACCCAGCTCGCGACGCCGGGGGCGGCGGACGGCTGGTGGTCGTCGGGCGACTGCTCCGCCAGCTCGTCCAGGAGTTCGGCGAGTTGCCCCAGCGTGGAGGTGGCGAACGCGGTGGTGACCATGGGGGCGGAGATGCCCAGCTCCTGGGCGGCCTGGTTCATGATCTGGCCGACGGTGATGGAGCTGAGGTGCAGTTCGTCGAGCGGGTTGGCCGCCGGATCGACCGTTTCGACCGGGAGTTCGGCCCGCTCGGCGGCAAGCCGGAGCAGCACGTCCAGGCTGGAGGCGTTCTCCCCGCCGGCCGCCGTGGTGCCGGCGGTGGGCGCGAGAGCGGTGAGCTCCGGCAGCGCGGCCGGCATCGACTGCTCCAGCACGAAGTCCTCGCCGTTGGACTCGCAGGGACTGGCGAAGAACGAGAACTCCTTGTCCAGCGGCAGCGGCCGGGTGAAGCGCCCGGCGAAGAGCCGGCTGTGCCGGACCGGCGCGCCCATCGTCCAGGCGGCGGCGACCGTGCCGAGCAGCCCGGTCAGTGACAGGGCGTCCGCCTCGGTGGCGACCGCGGGGACATCCGGCAGGATCTCGGCGGCCAGTGACTTCAGTACGTGGCCCGGTCCCACCTCGATCAGCAGGTCCACCTCGCCGTCCATCTCCTGGAGCGCCTCGGTGAACCGGACCGGTTGAAGTACCTGGCGGGTGAGCAGGTCCACCACGTCGGTGTCGGCGGGCAGCAGCCCGCCGGTGACGGTGGAGACCAGGCCCTCGCCCACCGGGCCGAACCGCTCGGTTGCCAGGTGCTCGGCGAGTCCGGCCGCAGCCGGGGCGACGGCCGGTGAGTGGAAGGCGTGGGAGACATTGATCCTCGCCGTGCCGACGCCCTGTCCGGCCGCCAGTGCGCAGACGCGTTCGACCGCCGCGACCGGGCCGGACACCACGGTCTGCCGGGGGCTGTTGTAGCCGGCGATCACCACCGGCTCGCCGGCGGTCAGGGTCTCGGCGAGTTCGGGGGTGGTCGCGAGCGCGGCCATCGTGCCGTCGCCGTCGCCGGCCGCTGCCATGATCCGGCCGCGGGCGCCGGCCGTGCTCAGCACGGTCTTCTCGTCGATCGCGCCCGCCCAGTGCAGGGCCGTGAGTTCCCCGAGGCTGTGTCCGGTGCCCCGGACCGCCTCGATGCCGAGGTGGTCCAGGATCCGCAGGCCCGCGACCGAGGCGGCCACGATCCGGGGCTGGGCGACGTCGGTGGCGACCAGGTCGCCGTCGGTGGGCAGCGAGAGCCGGTCGTACAACTCGTCCACGGCGGCGAACCTGCGGCGCAGCGCGCCTCCGTCGCCCCGCCTTCCGGCGCCCTGGCCGGGGAAGAGGAAGGCGATCCGGGGGGCCGATCCGGCGCTGCCCAGGAAGACGCCCCCCTGGGTGTCCAGCAGCGAGCGGGCCCCGGCGGCGAGTTGCCCGGCCAGCTCGGTGAGCCGCTCGGTGGCCTGTTCGGGCGAGGCGACGAGCACCGCGGCGCGCAACGGCCGGCCGTCCAGCGTGCTCTGCAACGTGGCCGCCAGGTCACCGAGTTCGGCGTACGACAGCTGGGCGCAGAACTCCGCGAGGCGGGTCGCCTTCTCCCGCAGTTCCTCCGGGTCTGCGCCGTCCAGCAGGAACAGCTCGGCGTCCTGCCGGGAGGCGACCAGTTTGCGGGTGACGCTCGGCAGGGCGTTGCGCCGCAGGCCGTCGGCGTGCTCGACCACGACGTGGGCGTTGATGCCGCCGAAGCCCATGGAGGAGACACCGGCCCGGATGGGCATGCCCTCGGGCCACAGCTCGGCACGGTCCGGGACCCGCAGCGCGGGCTCGGGGCCGAGGAGTTCGGGATGCGGGTCGACGTGGCTGGTGGCGGGCGGGATCACCTGGTGGCGGACCGCGAGGATCGCCTTGAGGAGCCCGGCGACCCCGGCCGCCGCCTTGGTGTGGCCGAAGTTGCCCTTGACGGTGCTCAGGGCGGCCGGGGCGAGAGCCCCGGAGGCGCGGCGGGCCTCGGTGAAGGCGCGCAGTTCGGTGGCGTCACCGACGGCCGTACCCGTGCCGTGGCCTTCCAGGAGCCCGATGGTCTCCATGCCGAAGCCGGCCGTGCGGTACGCGCGTCGTATGGCGAGTCGGTGGCCGCTGGCCTCGGGCCGGGTGATGCCGCCCTTGCCGTCGGAGGAGTAGCCCCAGCCGGCGATGGTGGCGTAGCGGAACCGGCCCTGCGCGCGGGCGTCCTCGTCCCGCATCAGGACCAGCATGCCGCAGCCCTCGCCGGGCCAGAAGCCGTTGGCGCCCTTGTCGTAGACCCGCATCTCGCCGGTGGCCAGCGCCCCGGTCTTGGCGAAGCCGATCACCTCGAAGGGGTCGATGCTCAGGTCCACACCACCGGCCACCGCCACGTCCATCGTGCCGCGGGCCAGCGCGTCGCAGGCGGTGGAGACCGACAGCAGGGAGGACGAGCACGCGCCGTCGACGGTGAAGCCGCCGCCCTTGAAGTCGAAGTGGTTGCAGATGCGGCCGGCGATGGTGTTGGCGAGGCCGCCGGCCAGGGTGTCCTCGCCGATCGGCGGGAAGGCGCTCTTGTAGCGCTGTTCGAGGCTGTCGAGGAAGGCGGTGAGCGCCTTGTCGTCCCAGCCCTGCTCGCGCAGCGCGGCGCCGACGGTGCGACGGACGTACGGCCAGCGCAGCCGCATCAGATTGGCCCGGCTGAACTCCCCGGTGAGGGTGTTGCCGATGATGACGCCGGTGTTGACGTCCGCCAGCCCCTCGCCGAACGGGAAGCCGGCGTCCTCCAGGGCGCGGGCCGCGGTGTCCAGGGCGAGCCAGTGGGTCATGTCGGTGGAGCGGAAGGTGCTGCCCGCCACCCGGTAGCGGACCCGGTCGAACTCGAATCCCTCGATCACCGCCGCCTTGGCGCTGTAGAAGCGGTCGGGCGCGGCGGGATCGGGTGAGTAGTAGTCCTCGGCGCGCATCCGCTGGTCGGGGAGTTTCCGGAAGGCACGGCGGCCCGCCAGCACGTTCTGCCAGAGCTGTTCGGGGTTCTCGGCGTCGGGGTAGCGGCAGGCGATGCCGACCACCGCGATGCGGCCGGAGGGTGCCCGCTCGTCGTTCTCGGCCGTGGTCACGGGCCTCGGTTCGCTCGCGGTCATGCCGCCACCGCCTCGTTGCCGGCCAGGCGCTGTGGCTCTGCGGGTTGCGCCACCGTGCCGCTGGTCGCGTCGTTGCCCCGGCGCCGTTGCAGGCCGTGGGCGACCCACCAGCCGATACCGCGGACGGCACACACGATCGTGGTGGCGAAAAAGAGGGTGTACACGACGTTGAAGACCATCAGCAGCCCGTAGACCATGGCGACCGAGGAGCCGAACATGAACTGGTTGCGCCCCTTCGAGGGGGTGGTTCCGGGGTCGGTGATCATGTAGTTGGTGAAGAGCACGAAGGCGACACCGCTCATGGGTCCGAGCGCGGACCAGATCGCCACGTCCCATATGAAGTGGCGCAGCACCGCTTGGATGACGAAGGCGCCGAGCCAGCCGACGATCAGCGGGATCCGCTTGGTCAGCATGGCGTTGATGACCGTGCCGGCGGTGGCGATGACGAGCGGGATGCCGACCCGGAAGAACGTGTTCGCGTTCTCGGTGAACTCGTACGGCGGGGCGATGCTGATCCAGGAGCCGAACATGAGCAGCGAGACGGTGATGCCGAAGTTGGACGGGTTCATGTAGTGCCGCATGCGGCCGTTGACCGGTGCCTGGAGGACGTGCTTGCCGGCCACGCCGATGAAGACACCGAGCAGGATGGGCAGCAGCAGGTCGTTGGCGTAGAGCAGCATGTTCACCGCGAGCGCGGTGATGTGGGCGGGCAGCAGGAACTCGTACACCCTGCGGAACCCGCCGCCCAGGAAGCGGGCACGCCGCTTCTGGGCCCAGGCGCTGATCACCTCCAGCACCATCTCCACCGCGTAGGCGAACGGCGCGCAGATGATCGGCCACAGCCAGGGCTGCTCGAAACCGAGCAGGGTGTAGCCCAGGACGTTGAACACGCTCATGGAGATGGCGAAGTTGCGCAGTGCCAGGTAGCGGGGGTCCCGGTTGGGCTTCTTCTTCCCGGCGGGGGGTTGGGCGGCGTGCGGAGCCGCGTTGACAGTCCGGGAACGGTTGTTGTCGGTCATCGGCTCGTCACCTCCTGGATGTCGTCGGTCAGCATGAGGGTGTGGCTGCCCGCGGAGAGCTGCTGGGTCTTGGTGTGCAGGCCGCCCCCGCTGTCGCGCCACGTGAAGTGCGCCTCCACCGGGCCGGTGTAGGTGTCGAGGCCGAAGCGCACCTCGAAGCTGCGGAAGCCTCCGTGTCCGCCGCCGCCGTCGAGCTGGGCGATCTGCTTCCCCTGCGGCGTGGTGATGCTCACCGTGGTGCCGTACGCGGGCGAGCCGGTCGCGGCCAGCCCCTCTCCGGCGGTGGAGTCCGGCGCGGGCCGGTACAGCCGCAGTGTCAGGTCCTTGCCCAGCTTCGGGGCCTGGTTGGCGTAGAAGGCCGGAGGGCCCCACTGGCGCGCTATCGCGAAGTCCAGCGCGCCGGTGCCGGTCGTGTCGGCGGTGGCGATCGCGCGGGTCGGGATCGGGACGTCGAGGCCGAGCTGCTCGCTCACGTTCGCGTACTTGCCGCTGCTCGTACGGGCGTAGAACGCCATCACCTCGTCGCCGGCCAGGTCGTCACCGGGGCCGACGTGCGGCCACATCTCGGGGTTGGAGAGCAGGTTGTCGTTGGTCATGGCCAGTTCCTGGAGCCACGGCCAGCGGTCGATGTCACCCTTGACGAAGCCGGTGGCCTGCAGGATGTTCTGCTGGCCGTTGTTGAGGAAGTCGCCCATCTTGGCGTCCCAGCCCCAGCCGCTCCAGGCGACGCCGTTCTTCTGCGCCTCCTGCTTGAAGGGGGCGATGCCGTCCTGCAGTTCGGCCTTCGCGGCGGCCGGGCTGTCGGCCTGGTTGACCCAGAGGAAGTTGCTCTCCTCCAGGCCCCAGGCGACGGTGATGTTGCTGACCATCATGTCGAAACTGCCGTTGCCGTCGACGTCACCGAAGTCGACCCCCATGCCCTTGAAGGAGCCGTTGCCGAGCACGAACGACTTCGGGGTCGTCGCGGTGCGCTTGCCCTTGGCCTCCGTGAAGCGGATGTTGCCGGGGGTGGAGCGGTTGTGCAGCAGGTGCCCGTGGCCGAAGTCGTTGGCGATGTAGACGTCGGGCAGCCCGGAGCCGGTCAGGTCGGCGCCGGAGATGGCCAGCGTCCAGCCGGTGGAGTTGGCGTACGGGATGGCGTCCTTCTCCTCGACGAAGGAGACGTCCGGGTTGGTGCCGGCCGAGCCCTTGTACCAGCGCAGCACGTGGTCACCGCCTGCGTTCTTCGCGCTGGACAGCGAGTCGTTCATCTCGACGTTGTTGAGGCCCTTCGGGTCGAGCACGTCGGAGTCCGGGAAGTAGTTCCCGACGATCATCGACGGGTGGCCGCTGCCGTCGAGGTCGGCGACGTAGACGGCGTCGGTGTTCCACCGCGGCCCGTGGTACTTGCCGTCGAGGCTCTGCGAGGCGACGACTTCGCGCGGGACGTACGCGGACGGGGACGGGGTCCTGGCGTCGGACTTCGCCAGGAACAGCACCGGGGTGCGCCCCCAGTAGGTGACCAGGAAGTCGTTGCGGCCGTCGCCGTTGAAATCGCCGGGGGTGCAGCCGGTGGGTGCCATGGCGTCGTCCATCGGCAGCGGCTTGCCGTCCAGCAGGAACGGGGTGAACCGGTCGGCGGCAGGCGCGGTCGGGGTGTAGGTGACCACGACCGAGTCGGTACGGGTGTCGACGATGCACATGCCGTTGGCGAGTCCGTGGCCGGTGACATCGTTGACCGCGATGCTGGCGCCGACCGACGAGATCCAGGCGCGGATCTTCTCGTAGGCGGGGTTCACCTCACGGATCGTCTTCTTCGGCTGCGAGTCGTATCCGGGCGGCATCGCGATCGGCATTTCCTTGAACTTGTACGCCGCGGCAGCCTCGTCGCCGCCCGCGACGGACACCGATGTACGGACGACGAAGAACAGCGAGGTCGCCACCAATATCGTGACCACCCCTGGTATGAGCCTGCGGAATCGCTGTCGGTACGACATCCCAATTCCCTCCCGTGAACGAGAAATGAACGGCTGGCCGAGGTCATTGCGCAGGTAATTCCGGAATTACTGTCGCAGTACCTGGCACTTGAGGATCTACCACCCCGGCAAGAGCTGCTTCTCTGACGTTGCCACGGTTCGAAGGGGGCACTTGCCTTCAGTGCGGGGAATATCCACGGCCCGGGTCATCGAGCAGTCTCGGAGAAGACCGGATGCGGGCGGCCTGTAAAACTCGGGTGAGATCGGACCCTGTCGAATCACAGTCTGGCGAGGTTTAAATCCATGACGCACACGTATGACGCGATCATCGTCGGGTCGGGCTCCGCGGGTGCGGCGCTCGCGACCCGGCTGAGCGAGGATCCGGCCCGTTCGGTGCTCCTCATCGAAGCGGGCCCGGACTTTCCCGACCCGGCCGACATCCCGCACGACATCACCAATGGCAACGCCATGTCGATGAGCAAGCACGACTGGCACTACCGCGCGGAGATCCTGGACGGCCGGCGCATCCTCTTCCCCCGAGGAAAGATCACCGGCGGCTCGTCCGCGGTCGGCGCCACCATCGCGCTGCGGGGTGTGCCCGAGAACTACGACAAGTGGGCGGCGGCGGGCAACCCGGCATGGGCGTACGAGCGGGTGCTGCCGTACTTCCGCCGGCTGGAGGACGACCTGGACTTCGAGGGCCGCTACCACGGCAAGGGCGGCCCGGTGCCGATCCGCAGGTTCCGGCCGGACGAGATGACCACCATGCAGCGCGCCTTCACCGAGGCGAGCCTGGCGGCCGGATTCCCCGAGGTCTCCGACCACAACCACCCCGAGGCGACCGGTATCGGCCCGATCCCGTCCAACCGGCGCGACCCCCGCTTCCGGGTCTCGACGGCGATGGCGTACCTGACGGGCGAGGTACGGGCGCGGGAGAACCTGGTCATCCGCAGCGGGACGCTGGTGCACGAGGTGCTCTTCGAGGGCGACCGCGCCGTCGGCGTCCTGGTCTCGGCCGGTTCCGGCCAGCCGGAGGAACTGCGGGCGCACAAGGTCGTCCTGTCGGCCGGCGCGGTCAACACCCCGACACTGCTGATGCGTTCGGGAATCGGCCCGGCCGACGACCTGACCAGGCTCGGGATCGGTGTCCGGCTGGACCGGCCCGGGGTCGGCGCCCACCTGATGGACCACCCGCGGACCGGCGTGTTCATGCGGCCCGAGGAGGGGGCCCTGGACGAGAACGTGCCGTTCCTGCAGTCCATGGTGCGGACCACGGCCAAGGGGTCGACCGACTTCAACGACATGCAGTACTACATGGTCAACCACTTCGACCTGGAGCTCTTCCCCGAGCTCCAGATGCTGGCCGGCGCTTCGATGATCTTCGGCGTGATGGTGGTGGACCAGCAGCCGGAGTCGGTCGGCCGGCTTCGACTGGCCTCGGCCGACCCTGCGGCGGGGCCGGACATCCAGCTCGACTTCCTCTCCACCGAACGGGATCTGGAGAAGATGGTCCAGGGCGTCCGGACCTGCTGGGAGCTGGCCAACCACCCGGGGATCGCGTCGCGGGGCGACGGCTTCATCGTGCTGAACGACAAGCTCATCGAGAACGACGCGATGGTCGAGCAGTACGTGAAGGTGAGCCTGGACAGCGGCTACCACCCGGTGGGCACGGCCCGTATGGGCACCGCTGACGACACAGGCGCCGTGGTGGACGAACAGCTGCGAGTGCACGGGGTGGAGGGCCTGTACGTGGCCGACGCCTCGGTGATGCCGAGCATCGTCAACTGCAACACCAACCTCACCTCGATCATGATCGGTGAGCGGCTGGCGGACTGGCTGCGCGCCGAGTGAACTGAACCCGCCTCCCCCGACGGCCGTTCCGGCGCCTGCCGCGCCGGAACGGCCGCCCGTATGTCCTGGCCCAGGGCCCGCCGGCCGGCGCACGCAGGGCAATTTGAAAGACGAGACGCCGTCACCCTTACTGCCACTATGAGAGAAAACAACGCCGCAATTACCCGCCGGACAACAGACCCGGATATATTGCCGTTTTTCTGAATTGGTTCGCGGGGCGGCTGCCACAATCGGAAGAAAAGGCGATTCACCCATGACCGATCCGAATGTGCCGAGCACGGTCCGCGTACCTCTGGTGGGGGAGGACGAAGCCCAGGGCAGGACCGCCGAGCTGTACGAGGCGATCAAGTCCCGGATGGGCATTCCCTTCGTGCCGGACATGTTCCGCCTGGTGTCCAGCCGGCCCGACCTGCTGGAGGTCGTGATCGCCGGCTACGGCGGCGTGTTCAACGACGGCGTGCTGCCGCGTGCGACCCGCGAGATGATCTCCGCCTGGAGCTCCAAGGTCAACGGCTGCCCGTACTGCGTGGGCACTCACAACTGGTTCCTGGCCCAGTTCGGCGGCGACCAGGAACTCACCGACGCGATCGCCGGCTCCGCCTCGGTGGAGGACCTGCCGATCGACGAGCGCACCAAGGAACTCATGCGCCTGGTCACCCAGATCTGCACGGGCGCGTTCCGGGTCACCGACGAGGACTGGGCCAGGACCGAGGCCGCCGGCTGGACCAACGCGGAGATGCTGGAAGCGGTGTTCACCGCTTCACTGTTCGCCTTCATCAACCGCCTGGTGGATGGCCTGGGCCTGGGCGATTCGGTGGCCCGCAGCCGGATCGCCTCGCAGCCGGAGGACGCCACGGTGTCCGAGCAGCGGCTGGCAGAACCCCGGTGAGCAGCCCTTCGCGAGCGATCCTGCTGACCGGGGCGTCGTCGAGCACCGGCATGTCCTCCGGCACCGGAAAGACCGTGGCACTGCGGCTTCACCGCGCCGGCTGGCCGGTCTACGCGACCGCTCGGCGGCCCGAGGCACTGGCCGAGCTGGAGGCCGAGGGCATCCGGGTCCTCCCGCTGGATGTCAACGACGAGGATTCGATGACGGCCGTCGTCGACAAGATCACCGCCGAGCACGGCTCGGTCGGCACTCTGATCAACAACGCCGCCTACAGCCTCAACGGCACCATCGGCGAGACGCCGATGGACGAGGTCCGCAGCCAGTTCGAAACGAACCTCTTCGGACTGTGCCGGCTCACCCAGCTCGTGCTGCCCGGCATGCGGGCGCGGGGCAGCGGCCGGGTGATCATGATGTCGTCCATCTTCGGTCAGTTCGCCACCCCGGGCCGCGGCTACTACCAGGCCACCAAGCACGCGTTGGAGGCCATCAGCGACTCGCTGCGCCTGGAGGTGGACGCGTTCGGCATCAAGGTCGTGCTGGTGGAGCCGTCCCCGGTGCTCGGCGGGTTCGTCCCGATGTCGGTCGCCGACCTCGGGATGTCCGGGCAGGAACGCGGCGGTCTGTACGACGACTTCTGGCGGTACTTCGTCGACTGGCACGGCGCCTACCGGGAGACGGACAAGCCGAGCGGCCGCGGTCGGATGGCGGTGCGCGCGGAGACCGTGGCGAAGGTCATCGAGAAGGCGGTGACCAGCGACAACCCGAAGATCAGGTACCGGATCGGGATGCCGTCCCGGTTGCTGCCGCGGATGCGGTGGACCATCGGGGACAGGATGTTCGAACGCTTCGTCCGGGCGTTCTTTCCCGTCCCCTAAGGGCTGTCTTGCAATTCCCGGTGGATCAGCGCGCGGCGTCAGATGCGGTGCATCGCAAGGCGGAGAGGCGCCCGCATACTGGACGTATTCGGGCGTTTCGACAACGCGGCGAGGTGCCGCAGCTGTCGTCGTGCGCCCGCCGGGAATTGCGGGACAGCCCCTAGGCCGTGCCGACACCGTGGCCCCGCCCGGAACGTCGGCGGGGCCCGGTGGTGCGGCCTCACGGACACGAAGGCGGAACCTGACGGCAGGCCGCGCCTTCAACTCGTTTGGCGCCGGCCGTCAGACCGCAAGAATGAAGAAGGAGGAACCCCGCATCGGTGTGACGATTGACTGGCGCACCGAAGGACATCCGCCGAGGAGCTGAGGGAAGTGCCACCGATGTTTGAAGGCCACGCGGAGCCACCGGGGCGCGACGTCACCGGTCGGGATCCCGGAGCGGACGCATGAAGGACCCGAGACTACTCGTCCAGTCGCCGCTCAGGAGGCTGTCCCTGCTCCAGGTCCGGCACATCGCGACCGTGCAGTTCGGCGAGGCGACCGGCGACACCGCCCGGGTCTACCGGGAGCTCGAGCAGGACTTCGGGGTGCTCGCCCCGCCCGTCGCCCTGCACGCCCCGGTGCCGGAACTGCTCGCGGCTTCCTGGATGACACTGCGCGAGACCATGCTGGTCGACGGGCTGGTGCCGCGGGCCGCGAAGGAAGCGGTGGCCGCCGCCGTGTCCCGGGACAACCAGTGCCCCTTCTGCACCACCATGCATTCCACGATGCACAACTCCCTGGCCGCCCGGCCCACTTCCTCCGGGCGGGGCGTGAAGGCAGGACCGAACGGCGGCGCGGGGACGGCGCCGCACCAGTTGACGACGTGGATCAGCTCGACGGGCAGGCCCCCGTTCGCACCCGAACTGGTACCGGAGCTGGCCGGTACGGCGCTCTGCCTCCAGTACCTCAACCGGATGGTCAACGTCTTCCTGGGCGCGCAACCGCTGCCGCCGCACGCCCCGGACCGGGCGGTGGGCCCCGTGCTGCGGGTGCTGACCGGCCTGATGCGCAGCTCCGTCCGGGCTGGACCCCGAGCAGGGACGTCACTGTCCCTCCTGCCCGACGCACCGCTGCCGGCGGACCTGGGCTGGGCGGCGGCCGATCCGCGGATCGCCACGGCGCTGGCCCGCAGTACGGCGGCCGTCGAGCTGACAGCGGCCGAACTCGTGCCGGAGCCGGTCCGGGACCTGGTGGCCGCCGAACTGGCCCGCTGGGACGGCGGCGACCCCGGCCTCGGCCGGGCCTGGCTGGACGCACCGCTGCGGGAACTGCCGCCGGCCGACCGACCGGCGGGCACCCTCGCGCTGCTCACCGCCCTGGCTTCCTACCGGGTGGACGACAAGGTCATCGCGGCCTTCCGGCAGAACGGCGGGGGGGACCGGGAGATCCTCGCGGTCACGTCGTGGGCCGCCCAGCGGGCGGCCCGGCTGCGCAGCGGCCACCTGCTCCGCGACAACTGAACAGCTCCCCCCTCGGGGTCGTCAGCAGTTGCTCCGCCCACCGCCTCGCGGTGGTGTTCCGATACAAGGTCCGTGCGCCCTGAGTTCTCCAGGTGTTGATTCCCGACGCACCGCAGCGGAATCCAACACCTTCGTGCCGTGCCCGAAAGGCGGGATCCTTTTTTCCCCGCCGCCCTGCGGCCGTCAGGCGCTGCCCTGCGCGTCCGGTCAGGACGCACTCGCTTCATCGGCACGCTCGGAGAAATACCGTGCACATCTTTGCGGTACACATTATCGCACCGACAGAGCGTCAGTTCTGAGATGTTGCTCGGCCATTTCCGTCAGGACGCATTCGATTCATCGACAAGCTTGGAGCACTGCCATGCAGGTCGCCGTTGAGCGCGCGATAGCGACGATGTGGGACCGATACGAGGAACCACTCTCGCTCGACGAGATCGCCAATACCGCGATTCTCAGCAAGTTCTACTTCTCCCGGGTTTTCCGCAATCTCACCGGGACCTCTCCGGGCCGATTCCTTTCCGTGGTCCGGCTGCACCAGGCGAAGAGCCTGCTGTTGGAGACCAATCTCAGCGTCACCGAGATCTCCTACCGGGTCGGCTACAACAGTCTCGGCACCTTCACCAGTCGTTTCACCCGCAGCGTGAGCCACTCCCCGGCCCGCTACCGGGCGCTGGCCCGCGCCGGGCTGCTCGCGCCGAGCGGCGGGTCCACTGCGGGGCCGCAGCAGCTCCTCGACGGTGCCCGGCCCACCAGTGACCTCGAAGGAACGATTCGTCTCCCGGGCACCGCACAGCCGGTACGGATCTACGTCGGTGCGTTCCGCGAGTCCATCGTGCAGGGCCGTCCGACCGCCTGCGCGATCCTGGACGGGCCCGGCTCGTTCTCGCTGCGCCTGCCGGACGGCGCCTGGTACATCCGGGCGGCCGTACTCGCCATGGACGACCCGCCCTCGCCGCTCGGTCAGCGGCGCCCGCTGCTGGTGGCTTCGAGCCAGTTGCTGAACGTGCGGCGGGACCAGGACACCCGGGTCGACCTGATCGGGCGTCCGCTGACCCCCCTCGACCTGCCGATCCTGCTGGCGCTGCCGGAGCTGGACTTCTCGGGCCTGCCGAAGGCGGGCGGCGCTCCCTTCGCACTGCCCGCCATCACCGGCACCTGACCCGTAGGCGCGAAGGGGACGCACAGGCCGGCGTACGGACGGGGCCGCACCGCTGAAGAGCGGTGCGGCCCCGTCCGTACGCCGGCCCCGTCCGGTGCGGTCCTGCCGTGGCCCTCGCGGCCCGGTGGATCAGAACCCGTGGACCGGCTCCACCTCGTTCGCGGGCGGCGCGAACGGCCCCCAGACGAAGGCCGGCATCCAGGTCGCCGACGGGTCCCCGGACCAGCGCAGGTCCTCGATCTGGTGCCGCGTGCGGCGGCCGGTCAGCGACCGGAACACGTCGAAGGCCGGGCCGTGGACCGTGGCGACGGGCTCTCCCTCTCCCACCACCCAGCTCCGCTCCGGGGTGTCGATCCGCAGCGCCGGCAGATTCCCTCCGTGCAACGCGAGGCCGAAGCCCATGGTGGCCAGATCCAGCGCGCCGGGGAACGCCGGATGGCCGGACGGCGCGACCGTCTCGCCCAGACCGACGCGCAGGTCCATCTCGTGCGAGAACACGTCGAGCAGCAGGATGCGCCGCCGCAGCTCGGGGGTGCGGTCCAGTGCCTCGCGCAACTCGCCGTCCAGGACGTCCCACCGGTCCAGCAGAACGGGCAGGTCAGCGCCCTCCGACGGGCGCAGACCTATCTGGTTCTCCTCCAGGGCGACGAACGACTCGCATATGTGGACCAGGTGCCCGATCAGGTCGCGCACGGTCCAGTCGGGGCAGGCGGGTACGCCGGCGGCGGCCGTGTCCGGCGTCCGGGTGACCAGACCGGTGATGTTCCTCCTGGTCCGACGGTAGGCGCGGTACTGCTCGGCCGGATCGTGCCCGGTCCCCGCCGCCGTCATGACCCGCTCCGCTCGCCCGCGGTACCGGCCTGGCGCCGCGTCAGCAGACCGGCCCGGTGGAGCCAGTGAACGGTGTCGGCCATCGTCGTCGCGACCGGCCGCGCCGTGAGGACGTCGGCCGTTGCGGCTCGGGCCACCGGCACCGCGTGCCCGCAGGTGTAGGCGGCGCCGAACTCGGCGGGTATGTGCCACGGCCACCACCGCTGGACCTGATCGGCGGCCCGGGCGGCGGGAAGCATGGCCCGCACCGGCAGCCGCAGCGTCGTGAGCCTGCGGCCGGTGGCCGCGCGGAGCTCCGTCAGGTAGTCGGCCGTCGTCACGTACCGGTTGGGCCCGAAGATCCGTACCGGCTTGTCCGGCGGCGGGCCGAGGGCCAGTCCCCCGAGTACCGCGGCGGTGTCACGCACGTCGCCCAGCGGGAAACCGCCGGTGGGCCACAGCGGCATCAGGCCGCGCAGCGCGTCGCGCAGCCGGCCGGTCTGGTCACCGAGCCTCGGGTCGTCCGGGCCCAGCAGGGCCGGGGGGTAGACGATGTGGACCGGCGCCCCGTCGTCCTGGTGCCGCCGGGCGAGCGTCTCGCAGGCCGCCTTGCTTGCCAGGTAGGGCTCGTCGGGGTCCCCCACCGGGCTTTCGGCGCGCAGCTCGGATTCGGTGGTGGGAATCAGCGCGCCAACGGTCGAGACGTACAGCACCGCGCCGGTCCCCGCCCGGACCGCCGCCTTCAGGACCGCTTCGGTGCCCGCCACATTGGTGCGGGTGATGTCGTCACGGCGCCGGCGGTCGAAGGAATAGACCGATCCCAGGTGGATCACGGCGTCGGCGCCGCGTACCGCGCGGGCCACCGCCGCCCCGTCGGCGACGTCGCCGGTGACGGTCTCCACCGTGTCCGGGTCGACTCCGAGCGGGCCGAGCGCGGGCGCCAGCCGTGACGGGTCGCGCACCAGCAGCCGGATCCGTGCCCCACCGGCCACGAGGGCGGCGACCGTGTGCGAGCCGAGGAAGCCGGTGCCTCCTGTCACACAGACCAACATGTCGTTCCTCCTTTTCCGTCCCCTGCTCGTCCTGCCGTTTCGCCCGCCGGCGCGGCCGGTCCGCGGGCGCGCGCAGCCGGTCCGGCAGGAGCTGTCGGGTGATGTCCGCCAGGCGGCGGCTCGTGCCGTCCGGCCCGGGCCGCACGAGGGCGCGTACGGGCGACCGCTGACCGTGCGGGGTGCGGCGGGGCCGGCACGGTTCTCAGGCGGCCCACCCGCCGGACGGGCCGTTCTCGCGGCGCGCGGAGTCCACTTGGACGTCCTTGGCGAAGGAGGCCATGAGTACGGGAACCGCCTCGGCCTGGAAGTCGACCTCGGAGTCGAACTCCTTGATCATTCCTTCCAGCACCAGCAGCGACAGCAGCGGAAAGGCGAACTCGGCCGCGGCGAAGACGCCGTGATCCTTCTGGAGCTTGAACAGCCGCGGCGCGAACGCCCCGAGGTCGAAGTCCTTCGACAGCGCCCCGGCCACCTCGTCCACCAGCTCCGTCACCGCGCCGCGGAAGCCCTCCCGGTCCAAGTCCGCGGGGAGCCGCGCGGCGCTGTCGAGCACGATGTCCGCACACTTCGGGCCGTTGCCCTGGGCCATGTTGAGGAAGAAGCCGGCGAAGGAGCGCCGCACCGCGTCGGGCAGCCGCACCACGAAGCCGGCGTCCAGCACCACGACCCGTCCCTCACCGTCCAGGCAGAGGTTGCCCGGATGCAGGTCGCAGTGCACCACGCCGTCCACGAAGAGCATCCGGTAGACCGCCCGGAGGACGTCTCGGACCACCTCCTGGCGGCGGGCCATCGACATGCCGTGGGGCCTGAACCGGCCGATGTCCGGGACGAACTCCATGGTGAGCACCGTCGGTCCGCACAGTCCCTCGACGGGTGCGGGGATGCGCAGTTCGGTGTGGCCGGAGAGGTTCCCGCGCAGCGCGAGCAGGGCATCGTGTTCGGCGGTGAAGTCGAGCTGGCGCAGGACGGCGCCGCCGAGCTGTCCGATCATCTCCTCGGCGGGCAGGTCCCGCATGCTCGGCAGCAGCCGGCCGGCCCGCGCGCCGAGCAGGGCCAGCCGCAGATCGGCCTCCAGCACCGGGCGGATGCCGTGCCGTTGCACCTTGACGGCGACCTCGGTGCCGTCGGCGAGCCGTGCGCGGTGCACACTGGCGATACTGCCGCAGGCCACCGGCTCCCAGTCGAACTCGGCGAAGGCGTCGGAGAATCCGGCCTCGGCGAGGGTGCGTGCCACCGCCGCCCGTCTCGGCTGCCGCACCTCGTCGGCGAGTTCGCCCAACGCCTCGCACCAGCGTTCGGGGACCAGGTCACGGCGCGTGCTGAGCAGTTGCCCGGCCTTGACGAAGAACGGCCCCAGCGCGGTCAGCAGCCGGGGAGCGCGGTGCGCCAGCCTGGCCCGGCCGCCGCGGGTCATCGTGTGCGGCAGTGCGGCGATCAGATGTCCGGTGACGATCAGGGCGGTGGCACAGGCCCGCTTCGGCAGCAGCCACCAGGTGGTCCGTTGTTCTCGCACGGCAACCCCAGATCCCTCGTGTCGGGCGGACCGAAGAAGGCCCGCCAGCTAGGAAAGCAGCCCCCGGACCGGTGATCTATACGCCATATTGCTCACTGTGGTGCCCGGCCCGTGCCGGGCGGTCCGACGTAGGACTGTGCGATGTCCAGCCAGTGGCCGGCCTCCGCCCCGACCGCCGTCAGCGCGAGGTCGTCACGGTGTCTGCGCCGGGTGACGAGCAGGCAGAAGTCCTGGGCCGGGCCGGCGATCCGCTGCCCGGCCTCCGGCGGCCCGAAGGCCCACAGCTCCCCGGACGGGGCCGTCAGCTCGAAACGGAACGGTTCGGCCGGAGGCCGCAGACCCCGGGCCCGGTAGGCCAGGTCCCGGGTGCGGGTCCCGAGGAAGACGATGTGGCCGATCCGGTCGGTGAGCACGCGCGGACGCCCGAGGGCGTCGCGGATGTCCTGGCCGTGCGCGAACAGCTCCGTCAGCGCGACCGCGGCGAGCACACTGGCCGGCAGCGGCCCGGCGGGCCACGGCACCAGGTCACGGCGCTCCAGTGCGGACAGCCCCTTCTCGGCGGCAACCCGTTCCTCGGTCCAGCGACGCAGCAGACGGGGGGCCGGCTCCGCGACGTACTTGGCGAGCCCGGCGTCCATCCCGGACTGGAAGTCCTCCCGGACCTGCGCGGTCTCGGCAGCGAAGGCACCCTCGTCGCTCACCGCGAGCCGGACCAGACGGGCTACGTACGCCAGGTGAGCCACCTGGTGGCGGACCGTCCAGGAGGCGGCGGGGGTCTTCGCCGCCCATTCCCCGGGAGTCAGTCCTGACACGAGATCACCGAGTTCGGTGCCCTCCGCAGCCAGATCGGCGTACACGTCCTGCATCGCGGTCACGTGGCCCTTCCTTTCGAGGCGCCGGGGAACGCAGCGGGCGAACCGCGTCCATCATCCGGGCGCGGGCGGGCCGCCGCTTCTTCGCACGTGCTCTCCGCCTCCGCGCGAGCGGAGATCCGCAGATCAGCGCACCCGCCCCCGCGGCTTCAGCGCCACGTCCGGCAGCACCGGGGCCGGGATCGGGGGGCCGTCGTAGCCGTGTACGGTGCCGAACCGGTCGCCGCCCATCCAGTCCTCGCGGGCCCGCGCGATCTCGTCCTGGGTCCTGCCCACGAAGTTCCACCACATGATCAGCTCCTCCTCGAACGGCTCGCCGCCCAGGAGCATGAGGCCCGCGTCGGACTCCGCGCGGAGCGGGAGTTCGGTGCGGCCGCAGCCGAGGTAGAGCATGGAGCCGGGGAGGACCGGGACGCCGTCGACCTCGGCCTCGCCGGACATCGAGAGCACGGCGTACTCGAAGTCGGGGTCCAGGGGGAGCCGGGCCCGCGCGCCTCGGGTCAGGGAGAGGTCGGCGCCCACGATCGGGGTGTACGCGGTGCCGGGCGAGGTGGCGCCGTCGAGGTCGCCCAGGATCACCGTGGCCGTGAGGCCGGGTGCCGTGACCGCGGGCAGCTCGCTGTGGTGCTGGAAGTGGGGTTCGGTGAAGCGGTGCGCGTCCGGGAGCGCCACCCAGAGCTGGGCGCCGTGGAGCAGGGCGGCGTGCTGCTCGGGGCTCTCCTCGGAGTGGCTGATCGCGCGGCCGGAGGTCATGAGGCCGAGTTCGCGCGGGCGGATCGTCCGGAGGCTGCCGAGGCTGTCGCGGTGCAGGACCTCGCCCTCGTGCAGCCAGCTGACGGTCTGGAGGCCCATATGAGGGTGCGGGGGCACCTGCATCCCGGGTTCGTCGGCGATGTCGTCGGGGCCGTAGTGGTCCACGAAGGCCCAGGCACCGACCATCCGGCGCCCCAGGTTGGGCAGCAGCCTGCGGACCTCGGTGGACTCGCCGAGCCGTACCGTGCGCGGGGCCAGCAGTTCACGTACGGGCTCCGCGACGACGAAACCCCGGCCCCCGCAGACGGTGGGGACGGCCTGGCGATCGAGATTGCTCATGACGCTCAACCTATTCCGATGCGGGCGGGGGCGGGTGGCACCCACGCCGAACGATTAGTGGAATGTTAAACCACCTCTGGGTGTTGTGCGGATCGGACACCCGCCCGACCGAGGAGACGACATGAGCGACAGCTACTACGAGTTCGGTACCGCCGCCGAGCGCTGGGAGCGCGCGGGGTTCTTCTTCGACGCGAAGGAGTACGGGACCGCGGCACGCATCCTGGGCGGCCTCGTCGCGGAGGTCCCGGAGCAGGTCGCGCCCCGGCTGCTGCTGGCCCGCGCCTACTACCACTCGGCGAGCCTCGGACGGGCCGAGACGGAGCTGCGGGCGGTTCTGGAGCGCGACCCGGTGGAGCACTACGCCCGCCTGATGCTGGGCCGGACCCTGGAGCGCCAGGGGCGGCAGGCCGAGGCGGACACCCAGCTGCGGCTGGCCGCCGCCCTCTCCGGCGACCTCGGTCCGGCGTGAGCGCGTCCCGGCACCCGGCGTAAACCGGGTGCCGGGAACGGCAGCCGCGTGGTACTCCACAGGACCATGAACGACCTTGAGACGCCGCGCCTGCTCCTGCACCCCATCAGCCCCGCCGACGCCGAGCACGTCGCCGCGGGTTCACCGCCGGCCGGGGCGCGCTGGGCTCCCGGCTACCCCTCCCCCGGCGAGCGGGGTGCCGCCTCGCGCTTCCTCACGACCTGCGCGGACACCGGCGACCCCACCCCGTTCTGCTCGTACGAGATACGGCTCCGGGCCGACGGTGTGGTCATCGGCGGCATCGGCTTCCACGGCGCGCCGGACGATCGGGGCAGCGTCACGATCGGGTACGGGCTCGTGGAGTCGGCGCGCGGCCGGGGTTACGCCTCCGAGGCGCTGCGGGCAATGCTCCTGTTCGCCCGCGAACAGGGCGTCTCCCGGGTGCGCGGGGACGCAGACACCGGCAACATCCCCTCGCAGCGCGTCATGACGGCCGCCGGGATGCGCCTCGTGGACGAGGACGCCTCGCTCAGGTACTACCTGGCCGAGTGGGCGGCGTAGGGCGGGCGGGGCCCGCCGGGTGGCCACCCGGCGGGCCCCGCCCGTAGCCGCGCGTACGGCGGCCCTCAGCTCACGGCGGCGGCCGTCCGGTTCGTCCGGCCGTCCGCGAGCGCGTCGCCCCTCGGGACCAGCAGCCGTTCGGTGAGGTGGCCGAAGAGCAGTCCGAACGCGGTCCACAGGGTGGCCTGCACCGCGAGCGTGGCCAGCCGGAACTGCCACAGCAGCGTGGCCGGGAAGTCCTTGCCGACCTCGTTGAACGAGGGCAGGAACACGTAGGCGAGGGCGATCAGCAGGACGTAACCGGCCGCCGCCGCGACCGTCGCGTTCCAGTTGCCCAGACGGGGTGCCAGCCGCCTGCCGACGATGACGGCGGCGACCGCGAGCAGCACGCTGAGGGCGACCATCAGGAAGAACAGCGCGGTGCGTCTGCCGATGGTGTCGGGGTTGCCGACGGCCGGCGGGTTGGCCGGGTACTTCAGGAACGGCACGACGTACACACTGAGCAGCGCGGCGCCCGAGATCAGCGCGGCCGTGGCCCTGGGGCCGAACCGGCCCGCCCGGCCCAGCGCGTAGCAGAAGACGAGCGCGGCGATGCCGCCGGCCGCGACGCCGAAGACGAGCACACCGGTGGCCAGGCCGGCGGTGGACTGCACGCTCCTGCTGACGAGTTCCTCGCCGGCGCCGTGGTGGTGGCCGTGGGCGCTGTGCGCGGCCTCTTCGAGGGCGATGGCCGCGTCGACCCTGGACTCGCCGAGGAAGTAGGCGACGAGCAGCGCGAGCGCGCCCGCGGCCAGTCCGGCCAGCATGCCACGGATCAACAGGGCTCTGACGGATATGGAGTTCATGTGGGATTCCCCTGGATCAGCCGGCAGGGCGGTCAGTGGCAGGGGAAGCCGAGCAGGTGACGGCCGTCGTGCACCCACTCGTGGACGCCTTCGCCCGAGATGAGGGCCGTGGCACCCTGTTCGGCGCCGACGAAGTAGAGCAGGACCAGCATGAGGATGCCGAAGAAGACCGCCCAAGGGGCGATGGCCTTCAGGGAGATGGGGGTGATGGCGGATGCGCCGGTTGCGGGGGCAGCACTCTGTGCCATGGCAGAACCTCCTGTGGGAACACGCGTCCCGTTCGTGGTGCCTGAGACGAAGGTGCTGGGTCTGACTTCCCGCGTGCGCGGGTACACAGTGGCGCGACCGTGCCGGATTCTCACCGGACTTCCGTCACACCCTCGTCATGTCGCCGCGACCATACCGCCTGGGCACCGGCTCCGCCATGCCCCCTGCACGCGGCCTGCGGGTCCGGATGCCATGGTGTGCTGGGCCGTGGGGCCCCTGGTCCGGGAGTTGAGGGCGGGTATGACGGTTCGGGTGATGTTGATCTCACCGGCGATGAACGCGGCGTTGCGTGAAACCCGGTTCGCCGGTGGCGCCGCACTCGACGCGTCGGGGGTGCGTACGGCTCGGCTGGCCGCACCCCATGTCCCGGACGCGGACCGGGCGGTGCACGGCCCGTCCGAGCGGTGCGCCCGTACCGCGGAGGCACTGGGGTTGCACTCCACGGCTGAACCCGCTTTGGAAGACTGGGAGTTGGGCCGCTGGTCGGGTGCCCGGCTGGACGAGGTGAGTGCGCGCGAGCCGGAAGGGGTGGCCGCCTGGCTGGCCGACCCCTCGGCCGCCCCGCACGGCGGCGAGTCGTTGCACGGCCTGTGCGCGCGAGCGGGGGCCTGGCTCGACTCGGTGAGCGGTGCCGGCCGCGTGCTGGCCGTCGCCGAGCCCTCCCTGGTACGCGCGGCCGTGGTCCACGCGCTCGCGCTGCCGCCTCTGGCGTTCTGGCGCCTCGACGTCGCCCCGCTCACGCTGACGGAGCTGAGCGGCCGCTCGGGGCGCTGGAACCTGCGCGTCGGACGGCCGCTCGTAGCGGAACCGGCCGGTCGGCCGATCTGAGAGGGCCCCTCGGGGCGTACGAAGGGCTCCGACCGCCACATACCCTTGTCGTGGAAGCTTCTTGTAGCGTCCGGGGGGACCGCACTGGGGAGGGACGGGGTGCACGTGGAGACAGGAGAAGCGGGCACGGGGCAGGTGCTGCTCATGGGTGTCGAGCAGTTCCCCACCACAACGGACCCGCGCGACGAGCCCGCAGCGGGCCGCACCGACTGGCCTCGGCTCAGCTTCGTCCCGGATTTGCTGTCCCGACTCGGCCTCGCCTACAAGCGCGTCGGGTACGACGTGCTGTCGGTCGCCGAACCGGACAGAAGGGCCGTGACACTCCACAGCGACGACGCCGTCACGTCCGGCACAACGCGGATCGTGCACACCATGTCGCACGGCGCTACCGCGGCAGATCTCCACCGCTCGCCGGCCGCGGCCGGTCAGGAGCACATCCACATGGTTCCCACGTGCGGGACGCTCGGCACCGGCACCGATGTGAGCCAGTGGGTGAGAACCGCACACCAGCAGCGGGAACCCACCCTGTTCGTCGTCGACCTGTGCCGTGCCGGTCGTGCGGCGCGCCTGTCCGAACTGACCCGGGTCCCCGACGGTGAGCTGAACGCATGGGTGATCGCGGCGACGAGTCCCGATCTCCCCGCCTACGACGGTCGCTTCAGCGAGGCTGTGGCGGACGTCCTCGAACGGATCGCCGACCACGGTCTCGACACCTCTCCCTCGATTCGCTTCGTCCGCTGGGACCGGGTCACCCGAGCGATTCAGAGCAGTCTGAACGCACTCGGCAGCAGGCAGGTGATCCACACCACGCGGGTGGACGTCTCGCAGGAACTGCCCGAGCTCCCCTTCTTCCCGAACCCGCGCTGGCGCCCCGACGTCCGGCTGGAAAGGCTGAACGACGTCACGCCTCCGGTCCGGGCCTTCGTGGCAGACCTCGATGCCGAACACTTCATGAGCCGGGTGGGCGATCATTTCGTGGGACGTCAGTCCCAACTGGAATGGCTGGCGGCCTGGCTGGACGACGATCGGGCCGGCGGACTGCGCGTGGTCACCGGCGCGCCCGGCTCGGGGAAGTCGGCCCTTCTGGGCGCTCTCGTCTGCTCGGGACATCTGACCGTCATAGACGCCGCTCCCGACATTCGCGCATACCTGAGCGCGCAGAACCCGGAAGGAGTGTGTTCCCCCAACCCGTTTCTGGCCGCGGTCCACTCCCGTGGCCGCGACATCGACTCGATCCTGGCCTCGATCGCTCTTCAGTGGAAGCTGCCGATCGAGCCGGAGCGACAGTGGACCGTGGCCGACCTGATCTCCGAGACCAGCGCACTCCCCGCCGTACCCGCCCTCGTCTTCGACGCCCTGGACGAGGCGGAGGACCCCGACGGCCTCATGAGGTCACTGCTGATGCCGCTGGCCAGGGCGGTGCGCGCGGACGGCCGGTCATCGGTGCGGCTGCTGGTCGGCACGCGCCGATGGAGAGCGGGCCCCTTGCTGACCCTGGCCGATCGGGACAGCGGTCTCCTGGACCTGGATGACGTCCCGGTCCAGGAGATCCGCAGTGACCTGCGGAATCACGTACTGCGCCGGCTCTCCTCCCTGCCCCAGTACGGCGCTCCCGAGCAACGGCCCATCCGCACGGCACTGGCCGAGACGGTGGCCGCGACACTCACCGACGAGGCGGACCGCATGCACGAGTGGGGGCCGTTCCTCGTGGCGCGCGTCTTCGGCCACGTCCTGGCCGGCGAGCCGGCGCCCGGCAGCGTGGATGCCGCGGTCGCCCGTGGCCGCACGGTTCCCAGGAGCCTGCCGGGCGTCCTCGAACTCGACATCGGCAACCGGCCGGACAGCGCGGACCTCCGTGCGGTACTGGCCGCGGTCGCCTTCGCCAAGGGCGACGGCTTCCCGATCGAGGCGGTAGCGGCCGTCGCGCCCGAGTTCGCTCCCGAACCAGCGGCGGCACCGGGCAGTGGGCTGCGGGGGGCGACTGGCCGGAGACTGCTGCAGCACGTCCGCGGGCTGCTCGACGCGGGCTCCTTCTATCTGCGTACGGGCGTCGAAACCGATGGCTCGGTCCTGTACCGCCTCTTCCACCAAGGGCTGTCCGACTACCTCCAGGACCGCCCGTACCCACTCGACAGCGAGGCCGCATGAGAATCCTGGGTATCCACGGCATCGGCAACCTCCGTGTGAACGAGGACCCCGTGGCCGTGGCCGGCCATATGTCGGCCCTCTGGGGGAAGCATCTGACCACCGGCGGCACGCGGGACGCCGATGTACGTGTCGCCTACTACGCGGACCTGCTCCAGGACAGTGGCCACCAGGGCGAGGACGGCCGCCTGGAAGAGCTCTCGGGTCCCGAGGAGACGATTCTGGCGGACATGTTCGCGCTGCTGGAACCGTCCGCGGCCCAGGCGGGTGTCGCCCAGGGCTGGCTCACCTACCTGCTGCGCTCCCAGCTCCAGGACATCGTCGCGTCCAAAGCGTGCTCCCCCGGCCTCATGGAATGGTTCGTGGTCCGGTTCGCCAAGGAAGTGCACCACTACCTGCAGCCCGGCCCGGCCCGGATGGCCGTCCTGGAGCGCGTGCGTGCCGCGCTCACCGCGCACCGGCCCGATGTGGTGATCGCGCACTCGCTGGGCAGCGTCGTCGCCTACGAGGCCCTCCATGACTGCGGAGCCCTGGAAGTGCCGCTCCTCATCACGCTGGGCTCGCCGCTGGCTCTGCCTAAGGCGGTCTTCCACCGGCTGACCCCCAGCCCCGAGCGCGGCCGCGGCCGGAGGCCGCAGGCGCTGCGGCGCTGGGTCAACCTCGCGGATCCCGGCGACCTCGTCGCACTGCCGGTCCGTGGCATCTCCGCCGTGTTCGACGGAGTGGACAGCGACCGGCACTGCTCCGTTCACCGGACGTATCGCTTCCATCATGTGGAGGAGTACCTGAAGACGCCGGAGGTGGCCGAGCTGCTGGCCGCTCCATGGGCAGAGGGAGCGCGACAGGCGTGAACATGCCGCCCGGCGACTTCGACGACGACGGGAGCGCTGCCCCTCGCACACGAGTGGCGCAGCGTGTCTTCGACCTGCTGACCGCCGAGGTGGCGGAGGGAGACGTCCTCCGCTGGGAGCGGGCCTCGCCGTACCTTCTGCGCCACAGCGCCGAACACGCGGCTGAGGCCGGTCGTCTGGATCTGCTGCTGGAGGACTGGGAGTTCCTCGTCCACGGTGATGCGCGGAGCATCCTCGCCTCGTCGCCGGCCGGGTGGCAGGACCACACGTCTCTCACCATCTACCGCACGTCATTGCCTCACCACGCCACGGCACGGGCCGCGCAACGGCGCCACATCCTGGCAGTGGACGCCGTGCGCCATCAACAGCCCGGCATCAGCCGCGCTCTCTACGTCCCACCGGGCGAACAGAGCCCGGCCTGGCAGTGTGCGTGGTCCACCGCTGCCAATATCTCGCCGGCGCTACGGGCTTCGTTCACCGGACACAGCCGGGCCCTGCACCAACTCGCCCTCGCGGAGGTCGACGGCGAGACCTTCGCCGTCACGGCGGGTGCGGACGAGACGGTCCGGCTCTTCCATGCCGGCACCGGTGCCCTGCGCCATGCCTGGAAGGGTCACGGCGGGGGCGTCACCTCGCTGGCCTCGCACGCGCGTGGCAGTGGCGCCTTCATCGTCACCGGGGACGCCGGCGGGTGGCTGCGTGTGTGGGACGCGCGGACCGGCCGGGCCGCTTGGGCCGTCGCGGCCCACGACGGCCCCGTGACCGGACTGAAGACGCTTGTCCATGACGGACATCTGTCTGCTGTGAGCGTCGGCCACGACGGAGCACTCCGTGTCACGGACTTCGAACGGGGGCGCTCCCGGGTGCTTGTCACCGCCGCGTCCGGGACTCTGCGCGGGCTGCTCGCCCTCGCCGGGTCTCCGGATGAGCCCGTCGCACTCACCGCCGTGTCCGCCACGGGCGAGGAGCCCGCACGGGTGGTCGCCGTCGGGATCGAGGCAGGGCTCATCCTCTACACCCTCCAGTGCACCGCGGAAGTGACGGGTCTTCAGTGCGGCGAGTCCGACGGGACCCCCATCGCGGTGGCGGTCTTCGCCGACGGAACCGGACGCCTCTGGGACGCCCCAACCGGCCGCTCCCCGCTGACGTTCAGCCGACGAGGGCGTCCTGGCGACCTGGACGTGCTGCATCTGACGGCCGAGAACGACGTGGCCCCCTGCATGGCGGTCACCGGTGGAGCCGACGGCACGATCCGGGTCTGGGACCTCTACACGGGCGAGCGCCTGCAGCAGTTGGAGGGCCACCACAAGGCCGTTCTGGCCCTCGACTCCGTCCACGTCCCGTACGCGGCGCAGGAGGGCACCGATCCCGAGCTCGACGAGCGGCAGATGGATCGGAGTGTTTTCCGCCAGCATGTCCGATCAGTCACGCAACGGCGCAACAGCCGCCTCACCCCGGCCAGTCTCATCATCCTGTCGGCCTCGGCGGACGACACCGTCCGAAGCTGGCACGCCGAGAGCGGCGGAGAACTGCACACGTACACAGGCCACACAGGCCCCGTCCGCCGCGTCGTCGCATTCGACCTTCCGACGGCCTCCGACCGGTGGAAGGCGGTCAGCTGCGGCGACGACGCGACGGGACGTGTCTGGGACCTCTCCGACCGGACCGAGCACGTCGCGGGAGCCATCCACCCGGGGCGCATCGAAGCACTGGCATCGGACACCTCCCGGGGCCGTCCCCTGGTGGTCACCGCCTGCGGCGACAACCGGCTGCGAGTCCTGGACAGCCGCACCGGCAGCCTCCTCAGCGCACGCATGGCCGGGGACAGTCCCGTGTACGCGGTAGCGCTGGGGGCGACCCGCGAAGGTCCCGTGATCGCTTCCGTCGACTCGGGAAAGGGCATCGTCGTCCGGCTGGCCGAAACCGGGGCCCTTCTCTGGAGCCATCAGCCGGACAGCCCCGTCGTCGCCCTTTCGGCAGGAGGGTCACGCAGACGCCCGGTGTTGGCGGCCCTCGACGCCCGGGGTTCGCTACACCTGTGGGACCTCGGCTCGGGCCGCCCCCGCGGCGGTCCTCTGAGCCGGTACGAGGGGGTGTCGTCCGTGGCGCTGGGCCGAATCCGCGACGCGCCCGTGATCGTCACCGGCCGCGCCGACGGCGAGATCGTCCTGTGGAACCTGGTGTCGGGTGCCGTCCGACGCGTGCTGAGCCCGGCAGGCGAAGCACCGTACGTCGCCGCCGTGCGCATGGTCGCGGGCCCCTCCGGTCCGCGTGTGGCCTCTCAGCACCTCCGTACCGGCCATCACGGCGTGCGCGTCATCGATGCCGAGACCGGCCGCCTGCTCAGCACCGTGCGTCTCGGCGCTCCCGTCGAAGGCGGGGCCGCCCCGGTACTCGGGCTCGGGAGCACACCTGACGGAGCCGTGGTCGCGGTCGGCGGTCCGGACAACGGGGTACGCGTCTGGGACGCGGACACCGGCGTGGGCAACACCGAACTGTGGCTGCCCGACACGGTCCAGGCACTCTCGTTCGACCACCACATACTGACCGTGGCCTACGGCCGTGAGCTGGCGGCCTTCACCGCCGCCGCTCATCCTCCTCCGCCTCCACCCGTCGAGGACGACGTGCACCCGCACTCCGCGCAGCGGAAGGCTTCCGCCGTCGCTCCCAGCCGTCGTCGCAGCCGCGTTCCGCTCCACACGACCCTTCTGGCGCTCCTCCTGGAATGGGAGGGTCACGACGGCCCGAAACTGGCGGGGCTCCTTTGCCGGCACGTGCCGCGGCGAGCCGTGAAGGCAGCGATCCGTTCCTTGATCCAGGAAGGGCTCATCCGCCCGGCGCACGCCGGCTCCCTCGGCTACGCACTCGAACCGAAGGGCCGGGCCCTGGTCGCTCCCGCGCCGTCCGCGAGGAACGACACGGCGCGTCCCCTGCCTCTGCAGAGGCTGCGCGGCATTCACGGCGCTCCGTGCGTCGCCTGCGGCCACCGCAGGTTCCACCTGCCGACGGGAAGCCAGGTGCACTGACCCGCCGTCGCCCCGGCGGCTCCTACCCGCGGTACGTCTCCAGCAGCCGCAGCCACACCTCGCTGATCGTCGGGTACGACGGGACCACGTGCCACAACCGGTCGACGGGGATCTCGCCCGCGACCGCCATCGTCGCCGAGTGGAGCAGTTCGCCGATGCCGGGACCGACGAACGTGACGCCCAGCAGGACTTCGCGGTCGAGGTCCACCACCATGCGGGCGCGGCCCCGGTAGCCGTCCGCGTACAGGCCCGACCCGGCCACGGAGGCGAGGTCGTAGTCGACGGCGCGGACGCGGTGGCCGGCCTGTTCCGCCTCGGCCAGGGAGAGGCCCACCGAAGCGGCCTCCGGGTCGGTGAAGACGACCTGGGGGACGGCCGCGTGGTCGGCGGTCGCCGCGTGGGCGCCCCAGCGGGCGGTGTCCAGCGGCTTGCCCTGCGCGCGGGCCCCGATCGCGTCACCCGTGACGCGTGCCTGGTACTTGCCCTGGTGGGTCAGGAGCGCCCGGTGGTTGACGTCGCCGGCCGCGTAGAGCCAGTCCGTGCCCTCGACCCGGCAGGTGTCGTCGACGGTGAGCCAGGAGCCGGGTTCCAGGCCGACCGTCTCCAGGCCCAGGTCGTCGGTGCGCGGGGCGCGGCCGGTGGCGAAGAGGACCTCGTCGGCCTCGACGCTCTCGCCGTTGTCGAGTTCCACGGTGACCGGTCCTTCGCCGGCCGCGCGCCGTACGGCGGTGGCCGAGACGCCGGTACGGATGTCCGCGCCGGCCTCGGTGAGCGCCTCGGCGACCAGCTCACCGGCGAACGGCTCCATCCGGGGCAGGAGCCCCTCGCCGCGTACGAGCATGGTGACCTTCGCGCCGAGCGCGTTCCACACGGTGGCCATCTCGACGCCGACGACTCCCCCGCCGACCACGACGAGCCGGCCGGGGACCGCCTTGGCGCTCGTCGCCTCGCGGCTGGTCCAGGGGCGGGCGTCCTCGATGCCGGGCAGGCCGGGGACCACGGCCTTGCTGCCCGTGCAGACCGCGACGGCGTGCCGGGCGGTGAGCCGGTGCTCCGTGCCGTCGGGCGCGGTGACGGTGACCTGTCGGGGACCGGTCAGCCGGCCGTGGCCGCGGAAGACGTCGGCGCCGATGCCGTCGAGCCAGGCGGCCTGGCCGTCGTCCTTCCAGTGCGAGGCGTACTCGTCGCGGTGGGCGAGGACGGCGGCGGCGTCCAGCGGTCCCTGGACGGCGCCGCTCAGGCCGGGGACGCGGCGGGCGTCGGCGCGGGCGACGACGGGGCGCAGAAGCGCCTTGCTCGGCATGCACGCCCAGTAGGAGCACTCACCGCCGATCAGCTCCGCCTCGACCACCGCGGTGGTCAGCCCGGCGGCCCGGGCCCGGTCCGCCACGTTCTCACCCACCGGACCCGCTCCGATGACCACGACGTCGTACTCGACAGGCTGCGCTCCATGTGTCATGCGGCCCATTCTGGCGGGGGGTGTGGACGTCGGCCACATGGGCAGGCACGGAATAGCACGAGAACGGGCACCGTTGACCCGGACACGTCTCATACGGGCACAGGAAGAGGGAGCAACGCATGAGCACCGTAGAGCTCACCAAGGAAAACTTCGACCAGGTCGTCAGCGACAACGAGTTCGTCCTGATCGACTTCTGGGCTTCCTGGTGCGGCCCGTGCCGGCAGTTCGCCCCGGTGTACGACGCGGCGTCCGAGCGCCACACGGACCTGGTCTTCGCGAAGGTCGACACGGAGGCGCAGCAGGAGCTGGCGGCGGCCTTCGAGATCCGGTCGATCCCCACGCTGATGATCGTCCGGGACAACGTGGCGGTCTTCGCGCAGCCCGGCGCACTGCCGGAGGCGGCCCTGGAGGACGTCATCGGCCAGGCCAGGAAGCTGGACATGGACGAGGTGCGCAAGGCCGTGGAGGCCGAGCAGCAGAAGGGCAAGGCGGAGGGACAGCAGCCGTAGCACCGCCCCTCCCCCCGCAGGGCGGGCTCAGGCCTCCGCGGCGCGCTCCGCGACCCGGGCCGAGAGCCCGTACGCGAGCTCCGACCCGTCGACGAGGAGGCCCTCGACGGCCTTGGTCCTCGGGTCGATGTCCGCCACCATGCCGTCCCCGGCGTACCGGGGATAGCCGGTCTCGCCCGTCTCACCCGTGGCGGTGACCACGGCCGACCGGATGGCGGCGCCCGGTCCCCCGCCGTCGGAGCCCGTGGACGCCGCGCCCCGGACGCTGGCCCCCGTCGCACCCTCTCCGGTCGCGGGGGCCTTGTCGTCGGCGAACTCGGGGACGATGAGGATTTCGTAGCTCTGCGGATCGCTCATGGTCATGACGCTAGGGCCTGTCCGGCGGATCTTCGTGGATCAGCACGCGGCGTCTGGTGCGTGCTGATCCACGAAGATCCGCCGGACAGGCCCTGGGCACGGGCGGTGCGCCGCGCACGTCGTCGGGCCGGCTCAGCTGGATTCCCGTCGTACGGTGCGGGCGCGCAGCAGGTCGTGCCGCTCGGGCGGGGTCCTCGGGTGGCGTACCAGCCGGTCCACCAGGTCGGCCAGCGGCTGGGCGGTCGCCAGCTCCATCCGTACGCTGCTGAGCCTCGGCCGCAGCAGCCGCCCGAGCATCGAGTCGTCCGCGCCCACCACGGCGGCCTCGGCGGGTATCCCGATGCCGGCGTCCTGGAGTGCCCGCATCAGGAGCATGGCGTAGGTGTCGTCGTACGCGAAGACGGCGTCCAGGCCGAGCGCGGGCCAGCGGGCGGCCAGGGACGCGGCCGACTCCTCCTCGTAGCGCAGCGGCAGCACCTCGACGTGGGCGCCGCCGTTCAGCGCGGCCTCCCGGGCGCCGGCCAGGCGCGGGGCGGCGAAGAGCGCGGTGGCGGGGTCCTCGGGCATCACCACGCCGATGCGGCGCCTGCCGCGTTCCAGCAGATGGCGCACCGCGCAGCCGCCGACCTCCCGCTGATCCATGATCAGGGCGTGGGCGCCCTCCACCGGGTGGGGGCCCAGGGTGATGACCGCCTTGGCTCCGGAGCGCCGGAGCACGGCGGTGCCACGCGGGGCGAGCGGGACGGAGCCCGGCACGATGACGGCGGCGGGGCGCAGTTCCGCCCAGGCCCGGGCCGCGTCGTCGGCGGCGAGGCCGAGCGAGCCGTACTGGACGACCGTGTAGTCCAGGCGCCGGAGCCCCGCCTCCAGGTCGCGCAGGAAGCGCAGGTGCAGGGGTCCGGTCGGCACGTTGCCGGTGGGCAGCAGCACCATGCGCGAGTGGCCGGCGCGCAGGGTGCGGGCGGCGGCGTGGGGCACGTAGCCGAGTTCGTCGGCTGCCTCCCGTACCCGGCGGCGGGTCTGATCGCTGATCCGCACCTGCGCGTTGTTGTTGAGGACGTAGGACACGGTGGCCCGGGAGACGCCGGCGAGCCGCGCCACGTCGGCGCTGGTCGGGACGGGGCCTTCGGCGGGCTGATCGGGTAACTGACTCATGGCTCCGGGCAGTCTTCCAGACCGTTGTGACGCACCGGCGCGCAGGCTGTACGGGCGGACCGCCTAGGGTGTTGCGATGACGATCCAGCACCGCAGCGACAGTTACGACGATCCGGGCGTCTTCCCCGGCCGGACCGGTTCCGCGGCGACCGCCGAGGCCGATCCACGCGATGTGGGCCCGGTCCGCACCTCGTACGCCCCCGACCGGGACGGCGCCCCCGACCCCGGCGAGATCGTCTGGACCTGGGTGCCGTTCGAGGAGAACGACGGACGCGGGAAGGACCGGCCGGTCCTGGTCGTGGCGCGGGAGGCGGCGGGCACGCTGCTGGCCGTGCAGCTGTCCAGCAAGCAGCACGACATGGACCGGGAGTGGGTGGCGCTGGGCGCGGGCCCCTGGGACAGCTCGGGGCGTCAGTCCTGGGTGGATCTGGACCGGGTGCTGCGGGTGCACGAGGACGGGATGCGGCGCGAGGCGTGCGCCCTGGACCGGGCCAGGTTCGACCTGGTCGCCGGGCGGCTGAGGGAGCGCTACGGCTGGACGTGAGGGCGTCCTGGCGTGCCCCTCGCCCGCCCCGTCCGGCATACGCGGCCCTCACCCTCGGCTTCAGGGTGAGGGTCGCACCCGGTCGGCGAACACACGATCGAACGCCACCCGGGTGGGCGAGTCGTCGTCGCGGCCGAGGATGCCGAAGACGACCTGCTCGAAGTGGCCCGCGAAGCGGCCCCCTCCGGTGAGCAGCGCGCGGAAGGCGCCCGCCACCTGCGCCGGGTCGTTGCGGAACACGCCGCAGCCCCAGGCGCCCAGGACCAGCCTGCGGTAGCCGCACACCGTCGCGACTTCCAGTACCCGTTCGGCCCGGGCGGCGAGCGCGGCCGGAACGCGAGGGGCGTCCTCCGGGGTGCGGGCGCGGACGACCCCGGCGTTGGGGGCCGGGGAAGTGAGGAATCCGGCCGTGTACGGGGCGTCGAGCAACCGGCCCCGGTCGTCGCGGAAGACCGGCACACCGGGTGAGTGGATGACCCGGTCGGTGTAGAACGCGCTGCGATCGGAGCGGTGGTGGGCGTAGAAGCCGGGCGCCCGCAGCAGCGTGGCGTACAGCGCGGAGCCCCGGCACAGAGCCTCTTCCTGGGCCTGGGCGCCGTTGAGATACCCGCCGCCGGGGTTGCGGGCGGAGGCGTAGTTCAGGACGGCGACCTCGCCGGGCCGTTCGCGGGCCATCCGGGCGGCGGCCTGGAGGCTGCTCTCGCCGGTGACCTCGATGACCGGGGTCCGGTCCCGGCCGGGGGCCGCCGGCACCGGCTCGGGGCCGTACAGCCGCGTACCCGCGAGGGCGGCCGCCACGTCCTTCCCGATGCTGATCTCGCGCCCGTTGCCGGCGCGGTAGGAACCCGCCCGGACGATGGCCTCGGTTTCGCGCGCGATCCCGCGCAGCCGGGCGCTCATCGACCCTCCCCCTTATGGTGCATACGGGGCATGATCGGCGTTCTCCACCCGGACACGCAAGCGAATATCCGGCGGAGAAGGCGCTCTTGTGCGATGCCTCAGCAGCGGTTTGGGTAGGACGGACGCACCGGAACAAGGAGGCCCGGCATGTCATCCGAGACACCCGGCGGCCATGGTCCGCCACCTGGTCAGGCCCCGCCCCTCGGTGAGGGCGAGGCGGAGGATTTACTGCGCGGCATCTGTTTCAAGACGGGACCGCCGCGCACGGTGGGGGTCGAGCTGGAATGGCTCCTGCACGACCGTGACCAACCGCGTCGCACCGTCCCGCGCCACCTGCTGGAGGCGGCCGCGACGGCCGTCCGGGCGCTGCCCTTGAGCGCGGCGCTCACCTTCGAACCCGGCGGCCAGCTGGAACTCAGCTCGCGCCCCGCCCCTTCCCTGATGGCGTGTGTCGAGGACACCGCCGCCGATCTCACCGCCGTACGCGCCGCCCTCGGCGGACTGGGCCTGGCTCCGGCGGGCCTGGGGGTCGATCCCTGGCAGACACCGCGCCGCGTCCTGCGCGAGCCCCGGTACGAGGCCATGGAGACGGCCTTCGACCGGTGGGGCCCGGCCGGCCGCGCCATGATGTGCACCACCGCCTCGGTCCAGGTCTGCCTGGACTCCGGGGAGGAGGAACCCGGTCCGCTCGGCTACGCGCGGCGCTGGCAGCTCGCCCATCTGCTGGGCGCCGTCCTCGTGGCGGCCTTCGCCAACTCGCCGTTCCGGGAGGGCGCGCCGACGCCGTGGCGGTCCGCCCGCCAGGCGCTGTGGGCCGGCCTGGACCCGAAGCGGACGCTGGCCCCGGACGGGCTGCTGCCGCCCCGGGACGCCTGGGCCGCGCACGTCCTGGACACATCCGTGCTGTGCGTACGGGGCGAGGGGCCGTGGCACGTGCCGGACGGGCTCACCTTCCGCGACTGGATCCGGTCCGGGGCGACCGGGCGCCGCCCGGACCGGAGCGACCTCGACTACCACGTCACCACGCTGTTCCCACCGGCCCGGCCGCGCGGTCACCTGGAGCTGCGCATGATCGACGCGCAGTCCGGCGACGACGGCTGGATCGTGCCCCTCGCGGTCACGACCGCCCTGTTCGACGACCCGGAGGCCGCGGAGACGGTGTACCGGACCGTGAAGCCGCTCGCCGAGACGGCCGGTGCGGGTGCCGCTCCGCGCAATCCGCTGTGGACCGCGGCCGCCCGCGACGGCCTGGCCGACCCGGAGCTGCGCCAGGCGGCGGACACCTGCTTCCGGCTCGCCCTGGAGGCGCTGCCCCGGCTGGGCGCGAGCGTCGCGGTGCGGGACGCGGTCGCCGGCTTCCACGACCGCTTCGTCGCCCGGGGCAGATGCCCGGCCGACGACCTGCGGGACCTGCTCACCACGGGCGGGGCGCGCCGCCCGGCCCATCCGAAGGGGACCCTGTCATGACCGAATCCCCCGCGCCCCCGCACGCCGGGGACGCCGAGGCGCTGCGCGGGCACGCGCTGGCCGCGCTGCTCACCGCCCGCAGGCGCACCGCGCTCCTCACCGACAGCGTCGACGACCGCGAACTGACCGCCCAGCACTCGCCGCTGATGTCGCCGCTGGTCTGGGACCTGGCGCACATCGGCAACCAGGAGGAGCTGTGGCTGCTGCGCGGTGTGGCCGGACGGGAGGCGATGCGCCCGGAGATCGACGGGCTGTACGACGCCTTCGAGCATCCGCGCGCCACCCGGCCCTCGTTGCCGCTGCTGGCGCCCGAGGAGGCGCGCTCGTACGCCTCCGAGGTGCGCGGCAGGGCACTGGACGTACTGGAGTCCGCCCCGCTCGGTGACGGGCCCGCGCTGGTCAGGTCCGGTTTCGCCTTCGGGATGATCGCGCAGCACGAGCAGCAGCACGACGAGACGATGCTGATCACCCATCAGCTGCGGTCCGGGCCGGCCGCCCTGACGGCCCCGGAGCCGCCACGCCCGGCGATCGGCGCCCCGGCGCTGCCCGCGGAGGTCCTGGTGCCCGGCGGCCCGTTCACCATGGGAACGTCGGCCGAGCCGTGGGCGCTGGACAACGAACGCCCCGCGCACCGGCGGGACGTCCCCGGGTTCGTCATCGACACGGCTCCGGTCACGTGCGGCGCGTACCGGGCGTTCATCGAGGACGGCGGTTACGGCGAGCGGCGCTGGTGGACGCCCGAGGGCTGGGCCATGGTCCGGGAGCACGAGCTGGGCGCCCCGCTGTTCTGGCGCCGGGAGGGCGGGCAGTGGCTGCGGCGGCGCTTCGGGGTGACCGAGCCGGTGCCCGACGACGAGCCGGTGGTCCACGTCAGCTGGTACGAGGCCGACGCGTACGCGCGCTGGGCGGGCCGCAGGCTGCCGACCGAGGCGGAGTGGGAGAAGGCGGCGCGCCACGATCCCGTCTCGGGGCGCTCGCGCCGCTATCCGTGGGGCGACGAGGACCCGACGCCGGAGCGGGCCAATCTGGGACAGCGCCATCTGCGGCCCGCGCCCGCCGGGGCGTACCCGGCCGGGCGGGCTCCGTGCGGGGCGGGCCAGCTGATCGGTGACGTGTGGGAGTGGACGGCGAGCGACTTCCTGCCGTACCCGGGGTTCGCGCCGTTCCCGTACCGCGAGTACTCGGAGGTGTTCTTCGGTCCGGAGCACAAGGTGCTGCGGGGTGGCTCGTTCGCCGTGGACGCGGTGGCCTGCCGGGGCACGTTCCGCAACTGGGACCTGCCGGTCCGGCGGCAGATCTTCGCCGGGTTCCGTACCGCGAGGGACCTCTGATGTGCCGGCACATCGCCTACCTGGGGCCCCCGGTCGCCCTGGGCGAGGTGCTGTCGCGCCCGGCGCACTCCCTGGTGCGGCAGTCCTGGGAGCCCCGCCGCCAGCGCCACGGCACGGTCAACGCCGACGGTTTCGGGGTCGGCTGGTACGCGGAGGGCGACCCGGTCCCGGGCCGCTACCGGCGCCAGGGCCCCGTCTGGGGCGACCAGACCTTCGCCGACCTGGTCCGGGTGGTCCGCAGCCATGCCCTGCTCGCCGCGGTCCGGGACGCGACCGGCGCCGATCCGGACGGCGAGGCGGCCGCGGCTCCGTTCGCGTCGGACCAGGTGCTGTTCAGCCACAACGGCGCGGTGCTGGGCTGGCCCCGCTCGATGGCGTCCGTGGCGGCCACCCTGCCCCCGGCCGAGCTGCTGCGGCTCGCGGCGCGCAGCGACTCCGCCCTGGTGTGGGCCCTGGTGCGGCACCGGCTCGCGACGGGCGACCCGCTCGCGCAGGCCGTGGCGGACACGGTGCCCGAGGTGGCGGAGGCGGCGCCGGGCTCCCGGCTCAATCTGCTGCTCACCGACGGCCGCACCATCGTGGCGACCGCCTGGGGCGACACCCTGTGGCATCTCACCGAGCCCGGCCTGCGCACGGTCGTCGCCTCGGAGCCGTACGACGACGACCCCCGCTGGCACGAGGTACCCGACCGCACCCTGCTGACCGCGACCGCCGGCGACGTCCTGCTGACCCCGCTGAAGGAGCCCCGCACGTGAGTCCCTTCCTGCTGACCCGCACCCTGCCCGAGGACGCGACGGACGCGGCGCTGCGCGCCGATGTCCTGCACGGCCTGTCCCGGCGCCCGAAGACACTGCCGCCCAAGTGGTTCTACGACGCCCGGGGCAGCGAACTGTTCGAGGAGATCACCCGTCTGCCCGAGTACTACCCGACGCGCGCCGAGCGGGAGATCCTGATCGACCGGGCGGGCGAGATCGCCGCGGCCTCCGGCGCCCGCACCCTGGTCGAGCTGGGCTCCGGCTCGTCGGAGAAGACCCGGTACCTGCTGGACGCGCTGACGGATCTGCACAGTTACGTGCCGGTCGACGTCAGTGAGAGCGCGCTGCGCGGCGCGGCGGACGTCCTGCTGAAGGAGCGGCCGCGGCTGTCCGTGCACGCGCTGATCGCCGACTTCACCGCCGGGCTGTCGTTGCCGGACACACCCGGACCGCGGCTGGTGGCGTTCCTGGGCGGCACCCTCGGCAACCTCCTGCCGGGTGAGAGGTCGGTGTTCCTGAAGTCGGTACGCGCTCTGCTGGCGCCCGGGGACACGCTGCTGCTCGGCACGGATCTCGTGAAGGACGAGAAGGTGCTGGTCGCGGCGTACGAAGACGCGGCGGGGGTGACGGCGGCGTTCAACCGCAACGTGCTGTCGGTCGTCGACCGGGAGCTGGGCGCGGACTTCGCACCGGAGGATTTCGCGCACGTGGCGCGGTGGAATCCTCAGGAGGAGTGGATCGAGATGCGACTGCGGGCCCGCCGGTCCCTGACGGTGAAGATTCCGGAACTGGATCTGGTGGTGCCCTTCGAGGCGGGTGAGGAGTTGCGCACCGAGGTGTCCGCGAAGTTCCGCGAGGACGGGGTGCGCGGTGAGCTGGCCGGGGCGGGGCTCCGCCTGGCGCACTGGTGGACCGACGGCGAGGGCAGGTTCGCACTGTCCCTGTCCACGGTGGACTGACGGGTACGGGTACGGGGCCGGCGGTTGTCCGGCCCCGTACCCGCCCGGAGGTCAGCTGCCGGCGAGCACCGCGGTGATCTTCTCGGAGGCGGTCTTCGCCTCGGTCGCCGGGTCGCCGC
The DNA here is from genome assembly GCF_010550605.1 of Streptomyces sp. SID9727. Classification (GTDB taxonomy): domain Bacteria; phylum Actinomycetota; class Actinomycetes; order Streptomycetales; family Streptomycetaceae; genus Streptomyces. The sequence goes on along the minus strand of NZ_JAAGNI010000295.1, from coordinate 28,900 downwards.
CCTGGAGGACCGCCGTCATGTACGACTTGATCGGGTTGTCGGCCTCGACCGCGGCCCACTGCGGGGAGTTGGGTGTGGCGTGACCCTGCGCCGCGCCCTCGGCCATCGCGGCGGTGCTCTCCTCGCCCTCGATGACATGGGCGAGGGAGGGCTTGTTGGGCACGTAGCTCATCGTCTTGGCCAGGTCCTCCTGCCACTTGGCCCCGGCCAGCGCCTTGATGACCTCGTAGGCGGCGGCGCGCTGGTCGGACTTCCGCGGCACGATCAGGTCGGAGCCGCCGGTGAACACGGAACCGGGTGCCTTGGCGGACTTGCCGGGAATCGGGAAGTAGCCCAGCTTTCCCTTGAGTTCCGGGTTCTTCTTCTCGATCAGGGTGGCCGTGCTGGGGGTGGAGATGATCTGGGCGACATTCCCCTCGGCGAACACATCGGCCTGCGGGGGCTTTTCCTCGTCGGCGTCCTTGGGTCCGTCGCCCAGCGCCTGGAGTTGAGAATAGAACCGCATGCCCTTGAGCGCGGCGGGCGTGTCGAGAGTGCCCTCCCAGTCGCCTTCGTCGTTACTGGCGAGTTGCCCGCCCTCGTCCCAGATGAACCCGGCGAGGACGTACCAGTTCTGGCCCGGCAGGTACATGCCCTGGATTCCGTCGCGGTTCAGTTTCTGGGTGTCGGTGATCCACTGCGCGCGCGTCTTCGGCGGGTTCTTGATGCCCGCGTCCTCGAAGATGTCCCTGTTGTAGATCACCACGCGGTTGGCCGCGTACCAGGGGATGCCGTACTGGACGCCGCCGATGCTCCCCGGCTCGGCGAGGCCGGGCAGCCAGTCCTCCCGGCCCAGGTCACGCATGGATTCGAGGGTGAGGTCGCGCAGGTTGCCGCTGTCGGCGTACTGGGCGACCTGGGTGTTGCCGACCTCGATGACGTCGGGGGTGTCCTTGCCCGCGAGCGCCTCCAGGACCTTCGGGCCGATGCCGCCCCATTCCTGAATCTTGAACTCCAGTTCGACCGAGGAGTGCTCGTCCTCGTACGACTTCTTGAAACGGTCCAGGAAGTCGGCGGTGACGCTGTCCTTCATCAGCCAGATCGTGACCTTCTCGTCACCGGAGCCGCCAGTTCCGGGGATCACGCCGCAGCCACCCAGCGCAGCAGTGGAAATAAGGGCGACAGCTCCGACGAGCATGCGGTTTTTCACGGTTCACCTTCTGCGGAACGGCAGGACGAAATTTGCGGACCCGGTGTGGGGGACTGCGGGCTGCGCTCGCACGGGCGTGGCTGGATTTTGGTATGGACCAATACTTTGGTCAAGCGCCGTTCCGGACATGCGGGGTGTCCGCGACCTCTCGCGAACCGGGCCGAGGTAGGGCACCTTGGTAAGGACGAGAGGAGACAAACCGTGTCAAATCACACGTATCGTGTCACCGAAATCGTAGGAACCTCCCATGAGGGCGTGGACGAGGCGATTCGCAACGGTGTCGCAAGAGCCTCGGAAACGTTGCACAATCTCGACTGGTTCGAGATCACCCAGGTGCGCGGGCAGATCGAAGATGGCCGAATCGCGCACTATCAGGTCGGCCTGAAAGTGGGCTTCCGGCTCGACGACCCGAAGTGACGCGCCGGCCCGACACCCCGCGCGGGGGCGACCGGTTCAGGTGCGCCCGTCTCGCTCCTGCGCGTCCTTCAGCGCGGGCGAGGCCGGGGTCCAGCGGGCGCGCACGACGGTGAATCCGGCCAGCTCGGCGGCGTCGCAGACGAGCTCGTCGTCGTCCACGAGCATGCGCACCGTACGGTCGCGGCCGAGCCGCTCCAGGATCTCCAGCTTGGTCCGGCGCGCCGGCCGGCGGTCGTCGTTGCGCCGCATGTGCAGCCGCCCCTCGGGCAGCCCCTGACGGGCCAGCCAGGCCACGGTGTCCTTGCGGCACCGCTCCGGCCGCCCGGTGAGGTAGACGATCTCGCACTCCTCGGCGCTGCTCAGCGCGAGCCGTACGCCCTCGTCCAGCGGCGGGTCGTCCACGGCGGCGGCGAAGAAGGCGGACCAGTTCCGGCGGCCCTCCAGATGGTGCTGGCGGTGCGCGGTGTCGGCGAGCGTACCGTCAAGATCGAACACGGCCACCGGCCGGACGTCGTTTCTCATGCGGCCAGCAAACCAAGCGGCGGCACCATCCGGCGAACCGGCGCGGCCACCGGCCGGCCGACCCGCACCGAGTACGGAGACACCTCCCCCATGACCTCGCCCCACGATCCGTACGTCAGGGTCCGAGGCGCCCGCGAGCACAACCTGCGGAACGCCGACGTCGACATCCCCCGCGACACTCTCACCGTCTTCACCGGCGTCTCCGGCTCGGGCAAGTCCTCGCTGGCCTTCGGCACGATCTACGCGGAAGCCCAGCGGCGCTACTTCGAGTCCGTGGCCCCCTACGCCCGGCGGCTGATCCATCAGGTCGGCGCGCCCGCCGTCGGCGAGGTCACCGGGCTGCCGCCGGCCGTCTCGCTGGAGCAGCGCAGATCGGCGCCGGGCGCCCGGTCGTCCGTGGGCACGGTGACGACGCTGTCCAACTCGCTGCGGATGCTGTTCTCGCGGGCCGGGGACTATCCGGAGGGGGCCGAGCGGCTGGACTCGGACGCGTTCTCGCCGAACACCGCCGCCGGGGCGTGCCCCCGCTGCCACGGCCTCGGCCGGGTCCACCGCACCAGCGAGGAACTGCTGGTCCCGGACCCGGAGCTGTCGATCCGGGAGGGGGCGATCGCCGCCTGGCCGGGGGCCTGGCAGGGCAAGAACCTGCGCGATGTGCTGGACGCCCTCGGCTACGACGTGGACCGGCCGTGGCGGGAACTGGCTCCGGCCGACCGGGAGTGGATCCTGTTCACCGACGAGCAGCCGGTGGTGACCGTCCATCCGGTGCGCGAGGCGGGGCGCATCCAGCGGCCATACCAGGGCACGTACACGAGCGCGCGACGGTACGTCATGCACACGTTCGCCGATTCGAAGAGCGCCACCCTGCGGGCGAAGGCCGAGCGCTTCCTGGCCAGCGAGCCCTGTCCGGTCTGCGGGGGCAGCAGGCTGCGGCCGGAGGCCATGGCCGTCACGTTCGCGGGGCGCACCATCGCGGAGCTCGCGGGCCTGGCGCTCACCGAGCTCGCCGGCGTGCTCGCGGCGGCGGGTGGCGACGGAACCGCCCGGGTGCTGACGGCGGACCTGCTCGCCCGCATCGGGACCGTCACCGAACTGGGCCTCGGCTACCTGAGCCTGGATCGCACGGCGCCGACGCTCTCCTCCGGCGAACTCCAGCGGCTGCGCCTGGCGACCCAGCTGCGCGCGGGGCTCTTCGGTGTGGTGTACGTCCTGGACGAGCCGTCCGCCGGTCTGCACCCGGCGGACACCGAGGCGCTGCTCGCGGTGCTGGGGCGGCTGAAGGAGGCCGGGAACACGGTCTTCGTGGTGGAGCACCAGATGGACGTGGTGCGGCAGGCGGACTGGCTCGTCGACGTCGGGCCGCTGGCGGGTGAGCACGGCGGCCGGGTCCTGCACAGCGGGCCGCCCGCCGGGCTCGCCGGGGTCGCGGAGTCGGCCACCCGCCGCTTCCTGTTCCCGGAGGAGCCGCCCCCGCCGCGCGAGGTCCGCGCGCCCTCGGGATGGCTGCGGCTGCACGGGGTGGAGCGGCACAACGTGCGGGGGGTGGACGCGGCGTTCCCGCTGGGCGTGTTCACGGCGGTGACCGGGGTCTCCGGTTCCGGCAAGTCGACGCTGGTGGGGCAGGTGCTGGCGGGTGCCCTGGCGGACCGGAGCGGCGCCGGGCCGGACTCCGGCGAGCGGGAGGAGGTGGCGGCCGGATACGCCCGCGCCGAGGGGCTGGACGCGGTGGACCGGCTGGTACAGGTGGACCAGCGGCCCATCGGGCGTACGCCGCGCTCCAACCTGGCGACGTACACCGGCCTGTTCGACGTGGTGCGCAAGCTGTTCGCGGCCACGCCCCTGGCGCGGGAGCGGGGGTACCGGGCCGGGCGGTTCTCGTTCAACGTGACCGGCGGGCGGTGCGAGACGTGCCAGGGCGAGGGGTTCGTCTCGGTGGAGCTGCTGTTCCTGCCGAGCACGTACGCGCCCTGCCCGGACTGTCACGGCGCGCGGTACAACCCGGAGACGCTGGATGTCACGCTGCGCGGGCTGAACATCGCCCAGGTGCTGGACCTGACCGTGGAGTCGGCGGCCGGGTTCTTCGCGGAGACCCCGGCCGCCGAGCGCAGCCTGGGGACGCTACTGGACGTGGGGCTCGGCTATCTGCGGCTCGGGCAGCCCGCGACGGAGCTGTCCGGCGGCGAGGCGCAGCGGATCAAGCTGGCGGCGGAGCTCCAGCGGACGCGCCGGGGACACACGCTGTACCTGCTGGACGAACCGACGACGGGGCTGCATCCGGCCGATGTCGACGTGCTGACGCGCCAGTTGCACGGGCTGGTGGACGCGGGTTCCACGGTGGTGGTCGTGGAGCACGACATGGCCGTGGTCGCGGGGGCGGACTGGGTGGTCGACCTCGGTCCGGGCGGCGGTGACCGGGGCGGCCGGATCGTGGCCGAGGGGCCTCCGGTGGAGGTGGCACGGGCGCCCGGGAGCCGCACGGCGGGGTACCTGCGGGCGGCCCTGGGACTTGCCTGACCGCTCGACCGGCTCCAACTCCTCTGAAGGGCAGGCCGGTTGATGGCCGGCACAGGGGAAGGGAAATGAAACAGTAAAGAATGTTGACAGTTATCTGGTCCATACCAATCATGGGCATGCCACACGGTCGTACACGGCCGTGCGGCATGTGACCCCCGGCCGGGAATCACAGGAACGGGCCGCGCCCCTCACCGGGCGCGGCCGAGTCGTGCGTCCGCCCGTCGTCCCACCCCGCTGGGAGATTCCCCATGAGACGTCCAAGAACTGTCGGCGCCGTCCTGAGCGCCTTGGCCACCGCCGTCGCGTCCGCAGGCCTGGTCCTCGGATCAGGTGCCGGCGCGCAGGCCGCCACCACCGCCGCCACCCCCATGCCCGCGCACGTCTTCGCCCCGTACTTCGAGGCGTGGAACGGCGACAGCCCGGCCGCGCTCGCCCAGGCGTCCGGTGCCAAGTACCTGACCATGGCCTTCATCCAGACGGCGTCCCGCGGCTCCTGCACCCCGTACTGGAACGGCGATTCGGGCATGCCGATCGCCCAGTCCGAGTTCGGCGCCGACTTCGCCACCATGCGGTCGCGCGGCGGTGACGTGATCCCGTCGTTCGGCGGCTACACCGCGGACAACACCGGCACCGAGATCGCCGACAGCTGCACCAGCGTGGACTCGATCGCCGCCGCGTACGAGAAGGTCATCACGACCTACGACGTATCCCGCCTCGACATGGACATCGAGGACAACTCGCTGACCAACAGCGCCGGCATCGACCGCCGCAACAAGGCGCTCAAGAAGGTCCAGGACTGGGCCGCCGCCAGTGGGCGCCCGCTCCAGATCTCGTACACCCTGCCCACCACCACGCACGGGCTCGCCGAGTCCGGGCTCGCGGTGCTGGAGAACGCGGTGTCCAACGGCACCAAGGTCGACGTCGTCAACCTCATGACGTTCGACTACTACGACGGCGCCGCGCACGACATGGCCAAGGACACCCAGACGTCCATCACCGGGCTGAAGGGCCAGCTGGCCTCGCTGTACCCGTCGAAGACCGACGCCCAGCTGTGGGGCATGACCGGCATCATCGAGATGCCCGGCATCGACGACTACGGACCGGCCGAGACCTTCACCACGGCCAACGCGCCCGTGGTGTACGACTGGGCCGTCTCCAAGGGCGTCAACACCCTGTCGTTCTGGGCGCTCCAGCGCGACAACGGCGGCTGCCCCGGCACCGGCGGGAGCGACACCTGCTCCGGCATCGCGCAGGACACCTGGTACTTCACCCACACCTTCGCCCCGTTCACCAGCGGCGGCAGCGGACCGGTGACCGACGACTACTCGGTGGCCGTGACCCCCTCCTCGGCCACGGTCGAGCCGGGCAAGTCGACGACCGCCACCGTGAAGACCGCGGTGACCTCGGGCGCCGCCAAGACGGTCGCGCTGACCACCAGCGGCACCCCGGCCGGGGTGACCGCCGCGCTCAGCCCGACCTCGGTGACGGCGGGCGGCTCCGCCACGCTGACGCTCAGTGCCTCGGCGTCGGCGGCCCCCGGCACGTACACCGTCACTGTGACCGGCACCTCCGGCACCCTCAGCCACTCGGCCTCGTTCACCCTGACGGTGCCCGGTGCCGGCGGTGGCACGGGGGCGCTGGTCAACGGTGACTTCGAGACCGGCGCGCTGGGCCCCTGGACCTGCGAGTCCGGTGGCACGGTCGTCTCCTCGCCGGTGCACGGCGGCGCGCACGCGCTGTCCGTCGCGGCCACCTCGTCGCAGACCGGCGAGTGCGCCCAGACGCTCACCCTCTCCCCCAACACCACGTACACCCTTCAGGGTTACGTCCAGGGGAACTACGCCTACCTCGGGGTCCGGGGCGGCGCGACGGCGAGCACCTGGGGCCTGTCGAGCGGCTACACCAAGCAGTCGGTGACCTTCACCACCGGTTCCAGCGGCTCGGTCACGGTCTACCTGCACGGCTGGTACGGCCAGGGCACGGTGTACGGGGACGACCTCTCCGTGACCAAGTCCTGACCGCGCGGGGCCCCGGAGACGGGCGGCCTCCGGGGCCCTCGGCGGTGCGGCGGCTCAGCGGCGGGCCTTGCGGGTCGCCCGCAGCCACTCCTTGTTCATCGCCGAGATCGACGGCAGCGGGATGCCCTTGGGGCAGGCGGTGGCGCACTCGCCGGTGAGCGTGCAGCCGCCGAATCCCTCGCTGTCCATCTGCTCCACCATGTCGAGCACCCGGGTCTCCCGCTCGGGGGCGCCCTGCGGGAGCACGTTGAGGTGGTTGACCTTCGCCGAGGTGAAGAGCATCGCCGAACCGTTCGGGCAGGCCGCGACACAGGCGCCGCAGCCGATGCACTCGGCGTGCTCGAAGGCGAAGTCGGCGTCCGGCTTCGGCACCGGCGTGGCGTGCGCGTCCGGTGCCGTACCGGTCGGTGCGGAGATGTAGCCGCCGGCCTGGATGATCCGGTCGAAGGCCGAGCGGTCCACGACCAGGTCCTTGACGACCGGGAAGGCCGAGGCGCGCCAGGGTTCGACGTCGATCGTGTCGCCGTCCTGGAAGGCGCGCATGTGGAGCTGGCAGGTGGTGGTGCGCTCCGGCCCATGGGCGTCGCCGTTGATGACGAGGCTGCACGCGCCGCAGATGCCCTCGCGGCAGTCGTGGTCGAAGGCGACGGGGTCGTCACCGGCGAGGATGAGCTCCTCGTTGAGGGTGTCGAGCATCTCCAGGAACGACATGTCCCGCGAGATGCCGTCCACCTCGTACGTGGACATGGCGCCGGGGGCGTCGGCGTTCTTCTGGCGCCAGACGCGCAGGGTGAGCTTCATGCGTAGCTCCGCTGAGTGGGGTGGACGTACTCGAAGACGAGGTCTTCCTTGTGCAGGACCGGGGCCTCGCCGGTGGCGGTGAACTCCCAGGCGGCGCCGTAGGAGAACTCATCGTCGCGCCGGGCGGCCTCGCCGTCCGGGGTCTGGGACTCCTCGCGGAAGTGGCCGCCGCAGGACTCGGCGCGGTGCAGGGCGTCGAGGCACATGAGCTCGGCGAGCTCCAGGTAGTCGACGATGCGATTGGCCTTCTCCAGCGACTGGTTGAGCTCGTCGCCGGTGCCGGGCACCTTGATGCGGCGCCAGAACTCCTCGCGGATCAGCGGGATCCGGGCGAGCGCGGTGCGCAGCCCCTCTTCGTTACGGGCCATCCCGCAGTACTCCCACATGAGTTCGCCGATCTCGCGGTGGAAGGAGTCGGGGGTGCGGTCGCCGTCGACGGCCAGCAGCAGGTTGAGCCGGTCCTCGGTCTCGGCGACCACCTCTTCGACGGCGGGGTGCGAGGCGTCGATGTCGTCGTGGTGCGGGTTGCGGGCGAGGTAGTCGTTGATGGTGGACGGCAGGACGAAGTAGCCGTCGGCGAGCCCCTGCATCAGCGCGGAGGCACCGAGGCGGTTGGCGCCGTGGTCGGAGAAGTTGGCCTCGCCGATCGCGAAGAGGCCGGGGATCGTGGTCTGGAGGTCGTAGTCGACCCAGAGGCCGCCCATCGTGTAGTGCACGGCCGGATAGATCCGCATCGGCGTCACGTACGGGTCCTCGGCGGTGATCCGGGCGTACATGTCGAAGAGGTTGCCGTACTTCTCCTCGACCTTGGCCCGGCCCATCCGCGCGATGGCCTCGGCGAAGTCCAGGTAGACGCCCTGGCCGCCGGGGCCGACGCCGCGTCCCTCGTCGCAGACGTTCTTCGCGGCGCGGGAGGCGATGTCGCGGGGCACCAGGTTGCCGAAGGAGGGGTACTGGCGCTCCAGGTAGTAGTCGCGCTCGTCCTCGGGGATCTCGTTGGCGGGACGGGTGTCGCCCTTGGCCTTCGGGACCCAGATGCGGCCGTCGTTGCGCAGCGACTCGCTCATCAGCGTCAGCTTGGACTGGTGGTCACCGGTGCGCGGGATGCAGGTGGGGTGGATCTGGGTGAAGCAGGGGTTGGCGAAGTGGGCGCCGCGCCGATGGGCCCGCCAGATGGCGGTGGCGTTGGAGTTCATCGCGTTGGTCGACAGGTAGAAGACGTTCCCGTAGCCGCCGCTGGCCAGGACCACGGCGTCGGCGAAGTAGGTGTCGGTCCTCCCGGTGACGAGGTCGCGGGCGACGATGCCGCGCGCCCGGCCGTCGACGACGATCAGGTCGAGCATCTCGGTACGGGGGTGCAGCTCGACGTTGCCCGCGGCGATCTGCCGGGACAGCGCCTGGTAGGCGCCGAGGAGCAGCTGCTGTCCGGTCTGGCCGCGCGCGTAGAAGGTGCGGGAGACCTGCACGCCGCCGAAGGAGCGGTTGTCGAGGAGACCGCCGTACTCGCGGGCGAAGGGGACGCCCTGCGCGACGCACTGGTCGATGATCTCGACGGAGATCTGGGCGAGCCGGTGCACGTTGGACTCGCGGGAGCGGAAGTCGCCGCCCTTGACCGTGTCGTAGAAGAGGCGGTGCACCGAGTCGCCGTCGTTGCGGTAGTTCTTGGCGGCGTTGATGCCGCCCTGCGCGGCGACGGAGTGGGCGCGGCGGGGCGAGTCCTGGAAGCAGAACTGGACGACGTGGTAGCCCTGTTCGGCCAGGGTCGCGCCGGCCGAGCCGCCGGCCAGGCCGGTGCCGACGACGATGACGGTGTGCTTGCGCCGGTTCGCGGGGTTGACCAGCCTGGCCTCGAAGCGGCGGGTGTCCCAGCGCTCCGCGACGGGGCCGGCGGGAGCCTTGGTGTCGGCGACGGGTTCGCCGGTCGTGTAGTGCGTGTAGTCGTTCATGTCAGCTCACGACTCCGGTCATGACGGCGACGGGTACGGAGATGAAGCCCACCGTCAGCACCAGCGCGAGGACGTTGGCGAGGGTCTTCAGGACGCGGTCGCGGCTCGCGCGGCCGGCGCCGAGGGTCTGCGCGGCGCTCCAGAACCCGTGCTGGACGTGGAGCCCCAGGGCGAGCATCGCGACGATGTAGATGACATCGCCGTACCAGGTGGAGAAGGTGTCGATGACGTTCTGGTACGGGTGGCCGGACTGGAATCCGCCGGAGTGCACGGTGCCGGTCGTCAGGTCCAGGATGTGCCAGACGATGAACAGCCCGAGGATGACCCCGCCGTAGCGCATGGTGCGGGTGGCGTAGCTCGCGCGCGGCCGCTTGTGCACGTACCCGTTGGGCCGGGCCCGCAGGTCGCGCCTGCTGAGCTGGTACGCGGAGACCGCGTGCAGCACCACGGCGGCGACGAGCACCACGCGCACGATCCACAGCGCCCACTCGTGGTGCAGGAACGGCTCGCCCATCACGCGCAGCCAGTGCGCGTAGCCGTTGAACTCGCCGGCCCCGAAGAAGATCTTCAGGTTTCCGACCATGTGGACGACCAGGTAGAGGAGCATGACCAGACCGCTGACGGCCATGATCGCCTTCTTGCCGACGGTCGAGCCCCAGAGCGTACGCGTCATGGACGGCCGTCGGTCCGTCCGGGTTGCCAATGCCATGGACACGACGCTAGGGCCGGGGGGTCCGATCAGTCCAAGTCATGGAACAGCTGATCTCCATAGCCTCTGTCTATGATGCGGGGTAGCGTGGGGTGATGCAGTTCCAGCAGCTCACCTATTTCGTGGCCGTCGCCGAGGCCCGGCACTTCACCCGCGCCGCCGAGGAGGTGCATGTCTCGCAGCCCTCGCTCTCCCAGCAGATCCGGGCCCTGGAGAACGAGCTGGGCGCCGAGCTGTTCAGCCGGGCACGCGGCAACATCACCCTGACGGACGCGGGCGAGGCGCTGCTCCCGCTGGCCCGGCGCATCCTGGCCGACGCCGACACGGCGCGCCACGAGGTGCAGGAGCTCGCCCAGCTGCGCCGGGGCCGGGTGAGGCTGGGGGCGACGCCCAGCGTGTGCACGGGCCTGCTGCCGGAGGTGCTGCGCGCCTTCCACGACCTGCACCCGGGCATCCAGCTGCTGCTGGAGGAGGGCGGCTCGCACGATCTCGTACGGGAGCTGGCGCGCGGGGCGCTCGATCTGGCCCTGGTGGTCCTGCCGTTGCCGGCCGCGTCACCGGCGCTGACCACGGTCGAGCTGCTCCGGGAGGACCTGGTGGTCGTCTCGTCGGCGCAGCGCCCCCGGCCGGGCCGGGGCGGGCGGGTCCGGATCGCGGACCTGGAGGGCGAGCCGCTGGTGATGTTCCGGCACGGCTACGACCTGCGCGAGCTGACGGTGGCCGCCTGCCGGGCCGAGGGGTTCGAGCCGTCGTTCACGGTGGAGGGCGGCGAGATGGACGCGGTGCTCGGCTTCGTCCGCGCGGGCCTGGGCATCGCGGTCGTCCCGGCCATGGTCGCGGCCCGGTCCGGTGCCGACCTGCGGACCACCCCGCTGGCCCGGCCCGGGCTGCGCCGCACCATCGCGCTGGCGCATCGCAGCGACGTTGCCCCGCCGCGCGCGGCCCGCGAGCTCCAGCGGGTCCTGCTCGCGGGACGGGCGGACACGGCGCCCGGGTGAGGGACGCCGTGCCCGCCCGGCTCACACCGCGTCGGCCAGCACCAGCGAGTGAATGCGGTCCGGGGCGCCGGGGCGGGCGTAGTACCAGCCCTGGGCCGTGTCGCAGCCCAGCTGCCGCAGCTGCTCCGCCTGAGCGGCCGTCTCCACGCCCTCCACGGTGACCGCCAGGTCGAGGCTGTGCGCGAGCGACACGATCCCCTCCACGATCTTCAGGTCGACCGGGTCCGCCGGATGGTGCTGCATGCCCTGGGTGAAGGACCGGTCCAGCTTCAGCACGCTCACCGGCAGCCTGCGCAGGTTCGCGAGGTTGGAGTAACCGGTGCCGAAGTCGTCCAGCGCGATGTCGACGCCCATCTCGGCGAGCTGGCGCAGCGGCTTCAGCACGTCCTCGTCCGCCCCGATCAGCGCCGACTCGGTGACCTCCAGGCAGAGCGCGCCCGCTTCGAGCCCGGAGCGCTCCAGGACCTCGACGGTCTCCGCGACGAGCTGCGGATGGTGCAGCTGGGCCGGTGAGAGGTTGACGTTGATCCGCAGCGGGCCGCCGTCGGTGTGCCGCTCCTGCCAGAAGTTGGCCTGCCGGACCGATTCCTCCAGGACCCAGCGGCCGAGCGGCACGATGAGCCCGGTGTGCTCGGCCAGCGTGATGAACCGGTCGGGCCCCAGCACCCCGTGCTGCGGATGGCACCAGCGCACCAGGGCCTCCGCGCCGTGCACCGTGCCGTCGCCGAGGTGCACCAGCGGCTGGTACTCGATGAAGAACTCACCGCGTTCCAGCGCGGCCGGCAGTGCCGTGGTGAGGCCGTGCCGGGTGATGGCCCGGGCGTCCGCCTCGGCGTCGGCCAGCTCGAAGCGGTTGCCGCCCGCGGACTTGGCCCGGTACATGGTGATGTCGGCGCTGCGCAGCACCTCGGCGGCGCTGCGTTCCCCGGCGGGGCCCTCGACGACGCCGATCGAGCCGCGCACCGTCAGCTCGCGCCCGTCGATCCGGATGGGCGTGCCGAGGACGCCGAGGATGCGGCAGGCGAGTTCGTCCACCTCGGCGGGGCTGTCGAAGCTCGTCGTGAGCGCCACGAACTCGTCACCGCCGAGCCGGGCGACCATCTCGCCGGAGGCGGTCGCGCAGCTCTGGAGGCGGTCCGCGACCTCCACGAGCAGCCGGTCGCCCGCCGCGTGGCCGAGGCTGTCGTTGATCGCCTTGAAGCCGTCCAGGTCCAGGTAGCAGAGGCCGAAGCGGCTGTCGTCGCCGGCTGAGAGCGCTTTCTCCAGGCGCTCGAAGAACAGCGTCCGGTTGGGCAGGCCGGTGAGCGCGTCGTGGGTGGCCTCGTAGCGGAGGCGGAGGTTGAGCAGGCGGCGCTCGGTGGTGTCCTCCAGCAGCGCCAGCTGGTATTCGGGCCGCCCCTCGGCGTCGCGCAGCAGCGACACCGTCAGGTTGGTCCACAGGACGGTGCCGTCGTTGCGGTAGTACGGCTTCTCGACCCGGTAGTGCTCGCGCTCGCCGCGTACCAGCTCGTTGTAGTACTTCCAGACCTGCGGGGAGTCCTCGGGGTGGACCCACTCGTTGACGCGGTGGCTCAGGACGTGGTTCTCCAGGCCGCCGAACATCCGGGTGAGGGTGTCGTTGACCTCCAGCACATTGCCGTCGAGGTCGGCGATCCCGATGCCGATGGCCGCGTCCTTGAAGACGGCGCGGAACCGTGCCTCGGTGGCGTGCAGGGCCTGTTCGGCGTGGGAGCGGGCGGTGAGCGCCGAGCGCGCGATGGCCTCCTGCTCGGCCAGTGTCCGCTCGCGCAGGGCCTGCGTGAAGCCGGCGGCCACCGCGTGCTGGATGCGGGCGCAGCGGGACCTGCTGTCCTCGGTGGTCAGGGCCACCGGTCCGTTGCTGCCGCAGTAGAGCACCAGGTACGAGTCGACGACGCCGAGTGTGGAGCTCAGCGCGTCCGGGTCGGTGCAGTGGGCGGCGACGAGCGCACCGCCCACCCCGGTCGCCGCGGCCGCGTCGAACGGGCGGGCGTGCAGGGTCTCGCTGAGCGTACGGGCCAGCGGCAGCAGGTGCTGCTCGAATTCGGTCCGGGTCAGGGAGGTGGCCGTCGACGGGAAGATGGCCCGGCTCCAGATGGTGGCGAATCTCCGGAGCCGGTCCTCGGGGCCGTCGGGCGCCGCCTCCGGGGCGCCGGACGACTGGGCGGGAATGCTCACGCCTTGCGTCCCACTCCCGCGATGCCCGAGAAGGCGTATGGGTCCTCGTTCTCGGGGGCCGCGGCGTTCTCGGGGCGCCATTCCGGCATCGCGACGAGGCCGGGCTCGACCAGCTCGTAGCCGTCGAAGAAGCGGGCGACCTCGTCGCGCGTGCGCATGATCAGGGGGTTGCGGATGTTCCGGTACACGCCGACCGCGCCGCCGGCCTCCTCACGGCTCAGCGGAATGCCCTCGTATGCGGCGTGGGTGACGATCAGGAGGCTGCCGGGAGCGAGCATGTCGCGGAGGGCGGCGACGGCGCTCTGCGGGTCGTCGGAGTCCTCGATGAAGTGGAGGACGGCCACGAGCAGCAGCGCCACCGGGCGGTCGAAGTCCAGGAGTTTGCTCACCTCGGGGCTGTCCCGGATCTCCTGGGGGCGGCGCAGGTCGGCCGCGGCGATCGTGGCGCCGGCGTTGCCTTCGAGGACGGCCTGGCTGTGCGCCACGGCGACCGGGTCGTGGTCGACATAGGCGACCTTCGCGGTGGGGTCGATCGCCTGGGCGACCTCGTGCACATTGCCGAAGGTGGGTATCCCGGAGCCGATGTCGAGGAACTGGCCGACCCCCTCGCTCAGCGCGTAGCGCACCGCTCGGCGCATAAAGGCCCGGTTCGCCTGCATGACCTTGGGAAGCCCCGGCATGAACTCCATGGCCTTCCGGGCTGCTTCCCGGTCCACCTCGAAATTGTGCGAGCCGCCCAGATAGAAGTCATACATTCGGGACACGCTCGGCACCGAAATGTCAATGCCTTGCGGTGCCCAGGCGGGACGCTCCATCGATGTCTCCAACAAGTCGCCACGGCGATCCGGCCATGTCCATGGTCAGTGTGGACCAGAGGCTACTGATCGTCCGCCAAGAGAGCGAGCCGAAACGGAAATTAGCCGTCCGTTATTGGTCACACTCCCATGGCATGTGCAACCGACTCGTCGCAGCCCGTTACATTCACCGAACGGGAGAGAACGAATAGTTCACTCCCGGACTACTTTGGCATGTCAGCGAAGTCCCCGTCGGCGAAGCCCGGGCATCATGTTCCGCGAAGGTCAGGGACGTTGGCGTTCACGGACCGGAGGCCCCCGGCGCGGGGCGGAAGCGTCCGGGCGCCCGCGGACCGCCGCGCGCCTCTCCCGTGCCGTCCCAAGGCCGGGAATGCGCGGGACCGGTGACACACCCTTTGGCGCCATTCCCGGGGAGAGGGTCGACAATCGGCCATTTCCGGAGACCGGGACCCCGCGTGCGCCCGTTCCATTTCACCGGCGCCAAACCTCGCGCACCCCAGGTCCCCTCCATCGGGCGAATCCGGAGGAGGTCCGGCGTGCCGCCGCACGGCCTGGAACATGCTCCCGGTCGTGTACGGATCACTCTTCTGGCGGCTGGCCGCGGCGCTCGCGCTCACCTGGCTGCTGACCGCCCCCACCCCCGCGAGCGCCGACAGCTGCGCGTACGCCTCCATCGGGGAGGAGGACGGCGGCACGGCGGTGGTGATCAGCGGCGACGGCGACTGCTTCGCCGGCCCGGAGCCGGAGCCCACTCCGACGCCCACACCGAAACCGAAGCCACCCCCTCCGCCACCGCCGCCCCCGAAACCGGCACCACCCCCACCGCCGCCTCCTCCGCCACCCCCGGCACCCGAACCCGAACCGGCACCACCGCCCCCGCCTCCACCCCCGCCGCCGCCGGCCCCGAAGCCCGCACCGAAGCCGAAGCCGAGCCCTTCGCCATCGGTGCGGCCCTCGCCCTCCGTCCACGTCGCGCTCCCCGCCTACCGCCGGCCGGTGCGGAAGACGCCGCAGCGTCACACCTCCCTGGTCACGCTCACCTTGATGATCACGGCGCCCGCGGTGTTCGCCGTCGCGGTGCTGCGCCCCCGTTCCCGATGAATCCCGGAGACGCCCATGTCGGAATGGCTCGTCCTCACGCTCGCCATGGTCGCGGCCACCGCCGTCGTCCTGACCATCGCCGTGCTCAGCAACCGCAGACTCCCGGAGGACGACGACCCGTCCGAAACCCCCGATGTCATCGAGTACATGACGATGATGATCGGAGTGATCTACGCGATCGTGCTCGGTCTCGCCATTGCCGGCGTCTGGGAGGGCCGGAGCGCCGCGCAGGAGTACGTACGCCAGGAGGCCCAGGCCCTGCACGAGGTGAGCGCGCGCTCCGCGGTCTATCCGCAGGAGGTGCGCGCCCGCATCCGGGCGGACGTCGACGCGTACGTGAGCTATGTGGTGCACGACGAGTGGCGGACCATGACCGAGCACGGGAGTCTCAGTGACCGCGGCACCGAACTGCTGGACAAGGTACGCGCCGACGTCACGGACTACCGGCCGAAGACGGACCACGAGGGTGAGGCGTACCAGCCCCTGGTGGACCAGGTGGCCGCCGCCGACGACGCCCGCAGCTCACGGGGGCAGAGCGCGGGCGCGACCATGCCCGGGGTGGTGTGGTTCGGTTTGATCATCGGCGCCCTGGTGACCGTCGGGCTGATCTTCACCCTGCAGATCCGCCGGACGTTCCGGGAACTCCTGCTCGCGGGGCTCTTCAGCGTGCTGATCGCCTTCCTCCTCTTCCTGATCTGGGACTTCGACTCCCCGTTCGGACGGGGCTTCTCCGCCACCGCCGCGCCCTTCCTCGACCTCTTTCCGGGGGCGGCGGACGGCTGACCGAGGACCGGTGCGCCGCCCGGGGGACAGCGGTGCCCCATTCGCCGGACCCCGATCGCGGGCGAAATGCACCACTTCTAGCGTGGGCGGCATTCGAGGTGCATTTCTGACACTTTGTGGAAATCCGTTCCGCAGCTGCTCCTCGGGGACCCGGAGGACTCACCATGCGCGCAATACGTGTCGCCCCCGTCGCTCTGCTCGGCGCCGCCGCACTCGCCCTGACCGGCCCGGCCGTGACCGCGTACGCCGCGACCGCGGGCGGCCCGTCGGGCGGCGGGAACGGATACACCGTGACGCCGTCGGTGGTCGCGCCCGGGGGCAAGGTCACCCTGGCGGCCCGGGGTTGCTCGACGACGGCCACGGCGTCCTCGGGGGTGTTCGACACGGTCACCATTCCGATGAACGGCAGCGCCCAGGCCACCGTCGACCGGGACGCCAAGCCGGGCGCCGCCTACGAGGTGACGTTCATCTGCAACACCTCGCCCAGCTCCACGGCCAAGGTCAACCTCACCGTCAGCGCGGCCACGGGCACGCCCACCACGAGCTCGACCAGCACGGCGGCCGCCCCGGCGTCGCCGGCCGGTGTGCAGGGCGGTCTGGGCGGCAGCATCGACAGCGTGAACTCCGGTGAGATCGTGGCGGGCACCGCGCTCGCCGTGGCCGCCGGGGCGGGCGTCGTGTTCTTCGTACGCCGCCGCAGGGAGAGCCGCTCGCACTGACCGGTACGAGCGGAATGGGCAACGAGAGTCGCCCCGGATCCTGTCACAGGATCCGGGGCGACTTCGTTATCGGTCCGGCGGGGGCGTCCTGGCGGTCAGGCCGTCCCATGGCCCGTCCTCCGGCGGCGCATGATGTACACGCCTCCGCCGAGGGCCGCCGAGGCGACGAGACCGGCGCCGACGCCCATCTCGGCCGGGGTCGCCGCCATCGAGCCGCCGAGCCCGCCCTGGGCACCCCGGCTGCCGAGCACGGTGAAGCGGTGGCCCGCCGTCCGGTCGGTGCCGTCGCACCGGACCGTCAGGTTGTACGTGCCGGGAGTCGCGTCGTCGAAGATGCGGACCCGGGCGTGGCCGACCCGGCCGGCCGAGAGCCGGGTGGTGCGGAACGCGTTGGACGAGACGCTGCCGCCCCGGCCGCAGCCCTCGGCGCTGACCTGCATGGCCGCGCCCTGGTGCACGCGCTCGGGGTCGACGGTCACGTTGTTCGGGCCGTTGTTGCGCCCGTTGCCATTGCCGTTGCCGTTGCCATTGCCGTTGCCGTTGTTGTTGTTGCCGTTGTTGTTCCCGTTGTTGTTGCCGTTGCCGTTGTTCCAGCCGCCCGGCTCGTTCCAGTCGTTCTGGTTGTTGCCGGTGTTCTGGTTGTTGTTCTGGTTGTTGTTCTGGTTGTTCCCGACGTCTCCGCCGGCGGCCGCCATCGGGGCGCCGGCCCCGAGGGCGGCGACGGCGGCCGCCGCGACCACCAGAGCGCGTGTAGCACGCATCGTTCCAACCTCCACCGGGAAGCGCCCCGGGGCCCTGTGCGCCGGGATGGATCGACGAGAACGCCTCCCATGACGAACCCTCACCAGATTCTTGATCGCACGCATTTCGGCACTGCTCCGGACCGGTGATCCGACACGCCGTGCGGGCACCCCGCAAGCTGACGGAAGCCCAGGTCACGGGCCGTCAGGATTTTTGTCCGCGCGCTACTCCGATGAGCATCCGGGTGGTACGCCGCCACCCGTTCGCCCGTCTCTGATCGCCGCCCGGTGGCGCCGCGCCTAGCGTTCTGCTCGTCGCGACGAAGGGAGAACCATGGGCCGGGACAACTGGCGACCGGAACGGATCCGACACTCGCCGTGGGGCGCACTCGCCCTGGCGATGCTCTCCGGCCTGGCGCTCATGCGCAACGGGGCCGACCTCTCCCCCGGCCCCCCGCAGCCGGTCGCCGCCGCCTCCGTGGGCCACCAGAACAACGCGCCGGCGCCCCCGGCCGCGGGCCCGGTCGTCAAGCCGCTCCCGTACGCCCCCGTCGCCCGCGTGGCGATCCCCTCCATCCAGGTCGACGCGCCGGTCATCGATGTGAATCTCGACCCGGACGGCTGGATCGAGACCCCGCCGCCGGAGGACCCCAACCTGGCCGGCTGGTACCAGAACGGCATCGCCCCCGGTCAGACCGGCACCTCCGTCATCGTGGGCCACGTCGACAACAAGGCGGGGCCCGCGGTCTTCTACGCGCTCGGCTCGCTGAAGAAGGGGGACCGCGTCGAGGTCGACCGCAGCGACGACCGGGTGGCGGTCTTCGAGGTGTACGGCGTCGAGGTCTTCGCCAAGAACGACTTCCCCGGCGCCCGGGTGTACGGCGACACCGGGCAGCCGGAGCTGCGGGTCATCACCTGCGGCGGGGGCTACACCAAGGCCGACGGCTACGACGGCAACGTCGTGGTCTTCGCCCGCCTCGTGGACACGCGCTGACGGTCCCGTCAGCGGCGCCGCGGCACCGTGAGCCGGTATCCGTCGTCCAGCAGCTCCGGCAGATACCGGCGCAGCGCCGCCACGCTCTGCGAGCGGTCGCCGCCCGCGTCGTGCGAGAGCACCACGACCCCGGGGCCCGCACCCTGCCTGACCCGGTCGACGATGGTGTCGGTGCCCGGCACGGTCCAGTCGAGGGTGTCCACGGTCCAGGCCATCGGCTCCATGCCCAGCGCGGCGCCGATCTCGAAGGAGTCGCGGTTCCAGGCACCGTAGGGCGCCCGGTACCAGAGCGGTGCCGCGCCGGTGATCTTCTCGATGACGTCGCTGGTACGGCCCAGCTCATCGGTGATCCCGGCCCGGGTGAGCGTGGTGACCAGGGGGTGCGTCCACGAGTGGTTGCCCACGGTGTGCCCCTCGTCGGAGATCCGGCGGACGAGGTCGCGGTTGTCGTTCGCCATCTCCCCGCAGAGGAAGAACATCGCCCGTACGTCGTGCTCGCGCAGCGTGTCCAGGATGTGCGGGGTGTGGAGCGGGTCGGGCCCGTCGTCGAAGGACAGCACCATGGCGTGCCCGATGTCGGGCAGCTGCTCGAACGGCCGGGTGCGGACCGGCGGGGCCGCCGGGCGGTACCGGGGCGACGTCTGTCCCGTCATGGGCCGCAGCCTATAGGCGAGCTCCCGGACGCGGAAGGCGGCGGCCGGGGGGCCCGCCGCGCCCCGGACGGGGGTCGCCGGACGGGCCGGGGAGGTGACGGGGTCCGGGGCGACGAGCCGTACGGCGGCGACGGCGCCCAGGCCGGCGGCCAGCCGCAGGACCGTCCTCCGCAGGGGTGGCCTGCGATCACTCTTCATCCCCCACTGCTCGCACGTCCGCCTCGCCGCCCGCTTCAGCGACACCGGCCACCGAGGTTTTCGCACCCGTATGGCGGGAAGGCCCCGGCGTCCGGGGTGAGCGGGTCCGGACGCCGGGAGGGCGAGCCGGAGGCCGCGGGGCGAGCCGATAGCCTCACTGCCGTGACAGATCAGCACTCCCACCAGTTCGAACGTGGCACAGACGGACCGAAGGTGATCGTGGCGGGCCTCGACGGTTCCGAGTCGTCCATGCGCGCGGCGGCCTACGCCGCCGGGCTCGCACGGCGCCAGCGGGCCATGCTGGCCCTGGTGTACGTCCAGCCGGTACTGGCGGCGGGCGCGGCGCTCGGGGCTCCGGTCAGCGACGCGACCGCCGAGGTGGCCGAGGGGCTGGTGGAGGAGATCCGGCAGTCGACGGCCCGGATGAAGGACATATGGGATGTCCGCTGGGAGTTCCACACGTTCCGGGGTGACCCGTACAACGGTCTGGTGACCGCCGCCGACGAGCTCAAGGCGGACGCCGTGGTGGTCGGCGCGTCGGAGTCGGCGGGGCACCGCTTCATCGGTTCGGTGGCCGTCCGCCTGGTGAAGGCGGGCCGCTGGCCGGTCACCGTCGTGCCGTAGAGCCTTCCCCGGAGCGCCGCCCGACCGTTCACCGCACCATTCGCCGCTCCGAGCGACCGCTCGTCGCACGGTGCGGCGTTTGTCCTGTTGCTCGTGGCCCGGATGCGCTCGTATACGCCGGGTCGGCAGCGAGGCGGGACCTTGGCGGGAAGGGCGTTCACCATGACCACGACGAAGACCGATGAGCGGGCGCTCGCGGAGCTCCAGCGTGAACACGGCCCCGCCCTGTTCCACTTCCTGCTCGGTCTGACCTTCGGTGACCGGCAGCGGGCCGAGGACCTGCTCCAGGAGACGCTGGTGCGGGCCTGGCAGCACCCGGAGGCATTCGACGGCCCGTACGAGTCGATGCGGCCCTGGCTGTTCACCGTGGCGCGCCGGCTGGCGATCGACGCCCGGCGCTCCCGGCTGGCCCGGCCGGCCGAGGTCGGCGACGCCGGTCTGGAGTGCGCGCCGGCGGGCGCCGACACGGCGGAGTCCGCGGTCGCGGCGCTCGATGTGCGCGAGGCGGTGCGTGCCCTGAGCCCGGAGCACCGGTCGGTGCTGGTGCAGATCTACTTCCGGGGGCTGAGCGTGGGCGAGACCGCCGAGGTGCTGGGGATACCGGCGGGCACGGTCAAATCGCGTTCGCACTACGCACTGCGGCTGCTCTCCCGGAATCTGCCCGGCTACACGCGCCGCCCCTCTCAGGGGCGGACGGTCGTCGGCGCCTCGTGCCTGTGACGGAACCGGTCCGGCGGATACCGCCTTTCCGGCCACGCCGGGCGCGCTCCCCCGGTTCAATGCTGCGTGGGGCGATCGGCCGGGCAGCCCGCCGGCCGTACGGCCCCGAGACCGAGGGAATGGGGCGATACGGGATGCCTCCGGAACGTCATGAGGGGTCCGGCGCAGGCGGGCTGCCGGTGCCGATGGCCTGGATGTACGCGGAGTACCTGGCCGACGAGCTGCTGCGCACCGGCGACCTGATGGAGCCGGCGACGCTGGAGTTCCGGGCGGGGCGGGACGCGTTGGCGCTGACCATCTTCCTGCTGGACGGGGCGGTGGCCGGGGCGCTGCCGGCCGCGCGGGTGGACGAGCTGCGGCTGCTCACCGCGGCCGGGACGCCGTGGCGCCGCTGGGTGCGCACCCGGCTGGCCGCCCCGGTGGCGGGCGGCACCGGGGCGGATCTGGCGCTGGCCCGGTCGGCCTGGCGGTGGCTGGAGGAGACCGAGCTGCTGGCCGCCGATCTGGAGGCCGTCGGGCAGCTGCCGCCCTGGGAGCCGGGCGGGGGTGCCGAGGAGGAGGCGCGGGTATGGACCCCGGCCTGGCAGCTGGGCCTGCCGCTGGGGCATCTGGCGGTGCACCTGTACTGACGGCGCGCCCGTACGCGGCTCGGCCGTACCGGGGCGCCGCTCAGGACCCGTGCACCCCGGCGCGGTACTTCGGCAGCCGCAGGGTGATCCGCATCCCGGCGCCGATGCCCGTCTCGATGACGAGCCCGTACTCGTCCCCGTACACCTGGCGGAGCCGTTCGTCCACGTTGAGCAGGCCGATGCCGGTCGATCGGCCGCCCTCGCCGCGCAGGATGTGGCGCAGCCGCTGGGGGTCCATGCCGGTGCCGTCGTCCTCGATGACGACCTCGGCCTCGGAGCCGGCGTCCAGGGCGCTGATGGTGATGCGGCTGGAGGTGACGGCGCCTTCGAGGCCGTGTTTGACGGCGTTCTCGACGAGCGGCTGGAGGCAGAGGAAGGGCAGGGCGACGGGCAGGACCTCGGGGGCGACCTGGAGGGTGACGGAGAGCCGTTCGCCGAAACGGGCCCGGACCAGGGCGAGGTACTGGTCGATGGAGTGCAGCTCGTCCGCGAGGGTCGTGAAGTCGCCGTGGCGACGGAAGGAGTAGCGGGTGAAGTCCGCGAATTCCAGGAGGAGTTCGCGGGCCTTCTCCGGGTCGGTGCGGACGAAGGACGCGATGGCGGCCAGTGAGTTGAAGATGAAGTGCGGGGAGATCTGGGCGCGCAGGGCCCTGATCTCGGCCTCGATGAGCTGGGTGCGGGAGCGGTCGAGTTCGGCCAGTTCGAGCTGGACGCAGACCCAGCGGGCGACCTCGCCCGCGGCCCGGGCCAGGACCGCCGATTCGCGCGGGGCGTAGGCGACGAGGGTGCCGAGGACGCGGTGGTCGACGGTCAGCGGCACGGCGACGGCCCACTTCAGCGGGCAGTCCAGATCGTCGCAGTCGCTGCGGAAGGCGGTGTCGCGGCCGGTCTCCAGGACGCCCGCGACCTGCTCCATGACGTCCTGGCCGTGGTGGTCTCCCCCGCCGTCCCAGACCAGGACCCCGCCGCGGTCGGTGAGGCACAGCGCGTCGGTGCCCAGCAGCGAGCGCAGTCGGCGCGCCGACCGGCGGGCGCTGTCCTCGGTGAGCCCGGCGCGGAGCGGGGGCGCGGCCAGGGACGCGGTGTGCAGGGTCTCGAAGGTGGCGTGCTCGACGGGCGTGCCGACGTCGCTGGTGCGCAGGGGCCGGGCGGTCCGGCGGCCGAGCAGGAGGCCCCCGCCGAACAGCAGGAGGGCGAGCACGACGATGACGGCGTATCCGGCCCCGGTCACCGGTGCCTCCCGGTGAGCGCCTCGGGCAGGTGGAATCGGGTCATCGCGGCGTTGGTGCCGGGCGGTACACGGCTCGGTGTGGCGAGCGAGACCAGGATCATGGCGAGGAAGCCGACGGGTACGGACCAGACGGCGGGCCAGGCGAGCAGGGCGTGCGGCCAGCCGGGCGGGCGTACCGCGCCGCTGACCGTGATGGCGACGGAGAGCAGCGCGGAACCGCCGCCGAGCAGGAGGCCGGCCACCGCCCCGGGCGGGGTGAGGCGGCGCCACCAGATGCCGAGGACGAGCAGCGGGCAGAAGGAGGACGCGGAGACGGCGAAGGCCATGCCCACGGAGTCGGCGACGGGGACCCGGCTGACCATCAGCGAGCCGGCCAGGGGCACGGAGATCGCGAGGACGGTGGCCAGCCGGAAGTGCCGCACCCCGCGTGAGGGCAGCACGTCCTGGGTGATGACGCCGGCGACGGCCATGGTGAGCCCGGACGCGGTGGAGAGGAACGCGGCGAACGCGCCGCCCGCGACGAGCGCCCCGAGCAGGTCGCCGCCGAGTCCGCCGACGACCCGGCCGGGCAGCAGGAGCACGGCGGCGTCCGCGTCGCCGCCGTGGATGAGCTCGGGGGCGTAGAGGCGGCCCAGCGCGCCGTAGACGGGCGGCAGGAGGTAGAAGACTCCGATGAGGGCGAGGACGGCGACGGTGGTGCGTCGGGCGTCGCGGCCGTTGGGGCTGGTGTAGAAGCGGACGACGACGTGCGGCAGCCCCATGGTGCCGAGGAAGGTGGCGACGATGAGGCCGTAGGTCGCGTACAGGGGGTGGTCGGCGCGGAACGCGGAGAGGTGTTCGTCGAAGGTGATGCGGGGCTGCCCGTCATCCCGCCAGGCCAGCACCAGGAAGATCGCGGGGACGAGGAGCGCCGTCAGCTTCAGCCAGTACTGGAAAACCTGGACGAAGGTGATCGAGCGCATCCCGCCGGCGGCGACGGCGAGGACGACGACGGAGGCGACCAGCACGTCGCCGAGCCAGCCGGGCGCCCCGGTGAGGATCTTGAGGGTGAGTCCGGCGCCCTGGAGCTGGGGTACCAGGTAGAGCCATCCCGCGCCGACGACGAGCACGCTGACGAGCCGGCGGACCTGCCGGGACTCCAGGCGCCCTTCGGCGAAGTCGGGCAGTGTGTACGCCCCCGAGCGGCGCAGCGGAGCGGCGACGAAGACCAGCAGGACCAGATAGCCGGCGGTGTAGCCGACCGGGTACCAGAGCATGTCGGGCCCGTGCACGAGGACCAGGCCCGCGATGCCGAGGAAGGAGGCGGCGGACAGGTATTCGCCGCTGATGGCGGCGGCGTTGAGCCGGGGGCGCACGGTGCGCGAGGCCACGTAGAAGTCGGAGGTGGTGCGGGATATCCGCAGTCCGAAGCCGCCGACGAGGACGGTGGCCAGGACGACGGCGGCGACGGCCGCCACCGCGTACGTGCGGCTCACGGGGCGGGGCGGCCTTCCACGAGCCGGGCGAAGTCGCGCTCGTTGCGCTCGGCGCGGCGCACGTACCACCACGCGAGCACGGTGAGCGGCGGGTAGGCGGCGAAGCCGAGGACCGCCCAGACGACGGCGGAGCTGTGCAGGGCCTCGAAGACGAGGGGCAGGGTGCCCACGACGGCGGCGAGCACCGCGAAGGCGGTCAGCCCGGCCCGCAGCTGTCCGCGCATCAGCGAGCGGACGTAGGCGCCGCCGAGCGCGGTCTGCTCGTCGATCTCCGACTGGGTGCGGTAGCGCGGCAGCGGGCGCACCCGCCGGGGCTCCCCCGTCACCACTTCGCGCCGGGGTGTGGGCTCTGCGGACATGGGGCCGGAGTGTAGGCGGCACCCGGCCCTGCTGGGAAGGGGTTTCGGGGCGGGTAGCGGCTGGTCAGCGGCCGGTACCGCGCATCAGGAGGTCGCGCAGCGCGCGGGTGTGGCGACGGCTGACGGCGAGCTCCGCGGTGCCGATGCGGACGCTCATGCTGCCGGCGTCCAGGCGCAGTTCGTCGATCCGGCCGAGGGCCACGAGGTGGCGGCGGTGGATGCGGACGAAGCCGCGGGTGCGCCAGCGCTCCTCCAGGGTGGTGAGGGGGACGCGGACGAGGTGGCTGCCGGTGGTCGTGTGCAGCCGGGCGTAGTCGCCCTGGGCCTCGGCGTACGCGATGTCGTCGATCGGGATGAAGCGGATGACGCCGCCCAGCTCGACGGCCATCTGGTCCTGCGCGGTGTCGTGGACGACGGGCGCCGAACGGTCCTGCACCTGCTCGGCGACGCGTCGCACGGCCTCGGCGAGGCGTTCGCGGCGGACCGGCTTGAGGACGTAGTCGACTGCCTTGAGGTCGAAGGCGTGCACGGCGAAGCCCTCGTGGGCGGTGACGAAGACGATGAGCGGCGGCGCGGCGAATCCGGCGAGGAGCTGGGCGACGTCGAGCCCGGTGAGGCCGGCCATGTGGATGTCCAGGAAGACCACGTCGATGGCGGACGGGTCGTCGGGGCCCGCGTCGACGGCGTGCCCGATGCGGCGCAGCGCCTCGGTGGCCCCGGTGGCGCCCTCCGCGCTGCGGATGCGGGGGTCGGCGCGCAGGAGGTAGAGCAGTTCCTCCAGGGCGGGTTCTTCGTCGTCGACGGCGAGTACGCGGAGCATGAGGCCGGAGTGTAGGGCGTGCCCCCGCGAAGCGCGCGCCCCTACTTGAGCAGCCGGGACAGACGGCGGTCCGCGAGCGGTCTGCCGCCGGTCTGGCAGGTCGGGCAGTACTGGAGCGAGGAGTCGCTGAAGGAGACCTCGCGGATGGTGTCCCCGCAGACCGGACACGCCTGGCCGGTGCGTCCGTGGACGCGCATCGCGCTCTTCTTCTCGGCCTTGAGGCGTCCCGCCTCGACCCCGCCGGACCGGGCGACGGCATCCTCCAGGGTGGTGCGCAGGGCCTCGTGGAGCCGGGTGATCTCGTCTTCGGTGAGGTTCGCGGTGGGCTTGAACGGCGACATCCTGGCGACGTGCAGGATCTCGTCGCTGTACGCGTTGCCGATGCCGGCGATGAGCGACTGGTCGCGCAGCGCGCCCTTGATCTGGCGGCGTTCCCCGTCGAGCAGCGCGGCGAGCGCGTCCCGGTCGAACTCCGGGCCGAGCGGGTCGGGTCCGAGGCGGGCGATCCCGGGGACCTCGGCCGGGTCGTGCACGAGGTGGACGGCGAGGCGTTTGGTGGTGCCGGCCTCGGTCAGGTCGAAACCGTCGCCGCCGGTGAGGACGGTACGCAGGGCGAGCGGGCCCTTGCCGGGGCGCGGTGGGGCGGCCGGGAAGGCGTCGTTCCAGCGGAGCCAGCCGGCCCGGGCGAGGTGGGTGACCAGGTGGAGCGGGCCGACGCCGATGTCGAGGAACTTGCCGTGCCGCCGGACATCGGTGACCGTGCCGCCGTGCAGGGCGGTGAGCGGAGGGTCGTAGGTCTTGAGGACGCTGATGGCGACGGGCAGGACGCGGTCGATGTCCTTGCCGACGAGGTGGTCGTCGAGGAAGAGCCGCAGGGCTTCGACTTCCGGCAATTCGGGCATGGTCCCAGCCTGCCGCAGCGGCGCGCGGGACGCCTATCGGAGGCCGTACACGCGTTCCGCGGTGGTGCCGAGCACGGCGGCCCGCTCGTCCTCGCTCAGGTCCTGGATCAGGGCGCGGGCGGTGTCCAGGACCTCGGTGTACGTGGCGGCGAGGCGGCACACCGGCCAGTCGGAGCCGAACATGAGCCGTCCGGGTCCGAAGGCGTCGACGACGGTCTCCGCGTACGGGCGCAGGTCGTCCGGGGTCCAGGCGTGCCAGTCCGCTTCGGTGACCAGCCCGGAGAGCTTGCAGACGGTGTTGGGGAGGGCGGCGAACGCGCGCAGGTCATCGGCCCAGGGCCGGGTGCGCCCGGTGGCGATCGGCGGCTTCCCCGCGTGGTCGAGTACGTGGACGAGCCCCGGGAGCGCGGCGGCTGCCCGGGTCGCGGCGGGCAGCTGGTGCGGGAGGATCACCAGGTCGTGGACGAGCCCGGCGTCGGCCACGGCGGCCAGACCGCGCAGCACGTCGGGGCGCAGCAGCCACTCGGGGTCCGGTTCGCCCTGGACCTGGTGGCGCAGTCCGACGAGCCGGTCGCCCCCGGGGAGTTCGCGCAGGGCTGCCAGGGTGTCGGCGATGTCCGGAGCGGTGAGGTCGGTCCAGCCGACGACCCCGGCGACCAGCTCGCTTCCGTCGGCGAGGGCCAGGAACTCGGGTGTCTCCTCGGCCACGGTGACGGTCTGGACGAGGACGGTGGCGGCGACCCCGGCCGCACGGGCCTCCGGTTCGAGGTCGGCGAGGGCGAAGTCGCGGCGCAGGGGGGCCAGCGCCTCACCCGTGATCCAGTCCTGGTCGCGTACCGCGAGGTCCCACACATGGTGGTGGGCGTCCACGACGCGGGGCCGTGCTGTCATCTCACAGCTCCCAGACGACGGGGAGCCCGGCTTCGGCGCCCTCGGCGGAGTAGTCGTGGACGACGTCCAGGAGGCCGTCCATCCGGGCCTGCCAGGCGACGTTGACGGGAAGTTGCTCCAGCTCGGCGAGGAGGCGGGCGTAGTCGTCGCACTCGATGAGGTGGAAGAGGTCGGTGCCGCTGCGCCAGATCGTCCAGGAGCCGGCGCCGGCCGCGCGGATCGCCCGGATCAGCTCCGGCGGGACCTCGCGGTGCGCGGCCTCGTACTCCGCGATGCGGTCGGCGCGGACCTTGGTGTGCAGGGCGATGCGCATGTCAGTGTCCGTTCCCGGGCAGCAGGCCCTGGTCGCGCAGCTCGTCCCAGAGCGCGCCGGGGATCTCCCGGCGCAGTTGCGCGGCGGCGTCGCGCACCTCGTCCGGGGAGCGGGTGCCGACGAGCACCCCCGCGACGGCCGGGTGGGTGAGGGGGTACCGCAGGGCGGCGGCGCGCAGCGGCACGCCGTGGGCCTCGGTGACGGCCCGCAGCCGGAGGGCACGGTCGAGGAGGCCGGCCGGGGCGGTGGCGTAGTCGTAGGTGGCGCCCGGGCGCGGGTCGGCGAGGAGACCGGAGTTGAAGACCCCGCCGACGACGACGCTCCGGCCGCGTGCGGCGGCTGCCGGCAGCAGGTCGGTGAGGGCCGACTGGTCGAGGAGGGTGAACCGGCCGGCGCACAGGACGACGTCGACGTCGGTGTCGCGGACGAAGCGGGTGAGCATCGCGGTCTGGTTCATACCGGCGCCGATCGCCCCGACGACCCCCTCGGCGCGCAGTCTCTCCAGTTCCGGGTACGCCTCGCGGAAGGCGGGTTCCGCGTGGTCGTCGGGGTCGTGGAGGTACGCGATGTCGATGCGGTCGAGGCCGAGGCGGTCGAGGCTGTCCTCGATGCTGCGGCGGACGCCGGCCGCGCTGAAGTCCCAGCGGCGGCGGTGCGTGGCGCGGACGGCGAAGCCCTCGGAGAGCCCGTCGGGGGCGGCGGTCTCCGATGCGGGCAGCGGTTCGAGGACGCGGCCGACCTTGGTGGAGAGCGTGTACGCGTCGCGGGGGCGGCGGCGCAGGGCCTCCCCGAGGCGGCGTTCGGAGAGGCCGAGTCCGTAGTGCGGCGCGGTGTCGAAGTGGCGGATGCCCGCGTCCCAGGCGGCGTCGACGGTGGCCGCCGCCCGTTCCGGTTCCACTTCGCTGAAGAGGTTGCCGATGGCGGCCGCGCCGAAGGAGAGTTCGGTGATCGCGACCGTGCTGCCGCCCAGCCTGTTGCGCCGCATGCTGCCGCCGCCCTCCTCGATGATCGCTGCCACTCAGCGAATATTCATCGGATCACTTGGGCGCGTCAACACCCCTGCGGCCACCGGTTACGGCGAAAGGGAGCCGACCTGTCCGATCTATGTAGGGATCACCTCTGCGAGAAGCGCGTCCAGTTCCTCGTCGGCGCACCGCGCCAGCCCGTCCAGGCCCGGCAGCGCCTTGCCGTCGCCCACGACTCCGACGTGCACGCGCGAGCCGTACGTCGTGAGCGCGACGGCCATCGACTGCCCCCGGGCCAGCGGCGCCATCGGGTACAGCGCGCTCAGCGGGCAGCCGGCCAGCGAGAGGCGGGAGCGCGGCAGGGGCACGCTGGTGACCAGGACGTCGAAGAGCATCCGGGCCGCGTTCCCGGCGAGCGGGGCACCGAAACGGTGGGCCAGCGACGGCAGCTGATCGGCGAGCACGGCGACCGCTCCTGCGCCGCGCAGCGGGCCCGCGGCCTTGTTGCGGTCCATCGCCTCGCGTACCGCGCGCAGCCGCTCCCGGGGATCCGGCTCCGAGACGGGGAGGTCCAGGAGGTAGGCGGAGAGCCGGTTGCCGGTCGCCACGGCCGCGCCGCCCGGCCGGCGCCGCGAGACCGGGACCAGGGCGCGCGGGT
>NZ_JAAGNI010000278.1 GCF_010550605.1 Streptomyces sp. SID9727 | reverse complement strand
GCGCCGCCCCCTACGTGAGCGCGGTCGCCGCACTGATGCGCGCCACGTACCCGCACCGGACGGCCGCGCGAATCGCCGCCCGCGTCGAACAGACCGCGGAACGCTCCGTCAACGGCCGTGACGACTTCGTCGGATGGGGTGTAGTCGACCCGGTCCGCGCACGGTCCGGTGACGACACCCCGAAGGGGCGCCGCACGCCGACGAGCCGCCCTCCGCCGCCCGCGCACCCGACCCGGCACCGCTGTCCGCCGCGGACACCCCGCAACGGCGAGACCGCCGCTGCGCCGCCTGGGCCATGGCCTCACGGCCCTGCCGACCGGTGCGGTGGCGGGCGCGGCGGCCGTCGCGCGGGAGCTGCGCCGACGCCGTACGGGACGAGCCCGAGGGCCCCCGGGATCCGTCCTCCCGCACCCGCGAGGGGCCTCCACGGCGGCCGGGGACGGACGTCCGAATGGCTAGCCTGAGCCGCCTGAACGGCCCAGAGAGAGGACCACGTATGACCAGCCCCACGGGTGGGTTCGCGCTCGCCGACGACCCGGTCGTCCAGGCCAGGAACAAGATCGTCCACACCGCCGAGGCGGTGTCCCGGCAGGCCCGCGAGCTGGCCGACGTCCTCGCGACGGTGGGGGCCGGCTGGACCGGCGCGGGCGCCTCGGGGTTCACCTCCGCCCAGCTCGTGGTCAACGAGGACCACGACGAGATCCGGCGCCTCCTCGGCGTACTGCTCAACGCCGTCGACGGCACCAGGAACCTCAGCAACGCGAACGACGAGGAGGTCCGCGCCGCCTTCAGGACGGTGCGGGAACCGGCTTCCGCCGGCGGCTCCGCCCTGAACGGCGTCTGAACCCGGCGCCGTTCCCCCGACACGACAGAGGAGACCGATGGGGTACGACCCGCACACCAAGGTCAGGTACGAGAGCGTCCAGGAGGTCGCCAACCGCATCCGCGCGGTCTCGCGGAACATCTGCCGGGACCTGGAGGAGATGGACGCCGCGCTCAAGGTCGTCACCGACACCTGGGACGGCCAGGCGCACGCCGAGTACGTGACCCTCCAGCACAAGTACCGGAACAAGGCCGACCACATGAGGGCCCGGCTCGACGAGGTCGCGAGGCTCATCGAGACCGGCAAGGACCACTACCGGGCCACCGACCTCCGGTCCTCCCGCCTGTTCACCGAGGCCTACTGACAGGACCCGGGGCCGACGTACCGGGCCCCCGGGCCCGGACGTACGAAGGGGCACGTTCACCCGAACGTGCCCCGCGCCCACCCGGTGACGACTACGGAAGGTCGAACTCGCCGTCCCTCGCGCCGAGAACGAAGGCGGTCCACTCGGCCTCCGTGTACCTGAGCACCGTGTCCGGGTCCAGAGAGGAGCGCATGGCCACCGCGCCGCCGGGAAGGTGCGCGATCTCGACGCGCTCCTCCTCCTGCTCCGTCCCGGGAGCACACAGCCATTCCACCCCCGAGATGTCGAGTGCGTACAGCTCGTCCTTCTCCGCCTGCGTGCCCATCGTGAGGGCTCCTTTCCTTACCTGGCTCTGCAACGGCACCGTACAGGCAACACGGCGGCCGGGGATCCGCTCCTCCGAACTCCCGCGGCCCCCTGCGCTCAACCCCGTTCCGGCAGCCAGCCGGTCTGCACGAGGCTCTTCCCACCGCGCCGGGTCGCCATGCACGCGCGCCCCGGCGGCATGGGGCGGGCACGCACCGAGCCGACCAGATCGCCCTCCCCCGGATCGCCCGACAGCACGACCCCCTGCGCGCCCAGCTCCTTGATCCGCTGCAGGAACGGCTCGTACATCGCGCGGGACGCGCCCGCACAGGTGCGCGCGACGACGAAGCGCACCCCGGTGTCGCGCGCGAACGGCAGGCAGTCCGCGAGGGGAGCGAGAGGGCTGCCCGTGGCCGTCGCGACGAGGTCGTAGTCGTCCACGACGACGAAGATCCGCGGACCCGTCCACCAATTGCGCTCCCGCAACTGCCGGGGTGTGACATCGGCCGGAGGCCGGCGTCGCGCGAACACCCCGGCCAGCGCCTCCATATGCGTCGCGAGCGCGTCCGGCGTCGGCGCGTACTCCAGCAGATGGCTCTCCGGCAGGGCTCCCAGCAGCCCCCGCCGGTAGTCCCCGACGACGAGCTTCGCCTCGTCGGGGGAGTAGCGGCGGGCGATCTGCCGGGCGAGCAGCCGGAGCAGAGCCGTCTTCCCCGATTCGCTCTCCCCGAACACCAGCAGGAAGGGATCGGCGTCGAAGTCCACGAACACCGGCTCCAGATCGGACTCGGCGATGCCGATCGCGACCCCCCGCTCCGGGAACTCGTCCCCCTTGGGCAGCCGCTCGGCGGGGAGCACGGCGGGCAGCAGCCGTACGGGCGGGGCCGGCGGACCCGCCCAGTCCTCCCGGATCCGCCCGGCCAGCGCCGCCGTACGCTCCGGCAGACCGGCCGCGTCCTCCACCGGGCCCAGGCACGGTGCCGCGGCCAGGAAGTGCAGCCCCTCCGCCACCTGACCCCGGCCCGGCACACCGGCGGGCACCCGCGCGGCCACCCTCCGGTCGAACTCGGAGTCCGACACGTCACCGAGCCGCAGTTCGAGCCGCCCGGCCAGGTGGTCCTTGAGCGCGGCCCGCACCTCCAGGTAACGGGCGGCGGTGAGCACCACATGGACCCCGTAACCGAGACCCCGGGCCGCGATGTCGGTGACGACGGGCTCCAACTCCTCGTACTCCGTACGGAAACCGCCCCAGCCGTCCACGACGAGGAAGACGTCGCCCCACGCCTCACCGGGCGGACCGCCCCGGGCCCGCTCGCGCCGGTACGCGGCCATGGAACCGATGCCCCGCGCCCGGAACGCCTCCTCACGGGCCCGCAGCACCCCGGCCACCTCCGCGACCGTACGCCGCACGCGCTCGGGGTCCAGCCGTGAGGCGACCGAGCCGACGTGCGGCAGGTCCGACAGCGAAGCGAGCGCACCACCGCCGAAGTCGAGACCGTAGAACTGCACTTCACCCGGGGTGTGGGTGAGCGCGAAGGACATGACCAGCGCGCACAGCACCGTGGACTTGCCGGACTGCGGCCCGCCGACCACCAGCATGTGCCCCGCCGCCCCGGAGAAGTCCTGGAACAGCACCTCGCGCCGCTGCTCGAACGGCTTGTCCACGAGCCCGAGCGGAACGACCAGCCCGCCACGACCGCCGTCCCCCGCGACGGTGAACCCGCGCTCCGGGTCCGTACCGAGGGCCGGCAGCAGCGCGTCCAGCCCCGGCGCCCGGTCCAGCGGAGGCAGCCACACCCGATGAGCGGGCACGCCCTGCCCCTCGAGCCGCCGCACCACCACGTCGAGCACGGACTCCGCGACCGCGTCGCCCCCGCGCACCTCTGCCACAGAAGCAGAAGCAGAAGCAGAAGCAGGCACCGGCACGGGCACCGGCAGCGCGCTGAACAGCGCCGCCGCAAGCCCGCCAGGCCCCTGCCCGGCAGCCCGACCGGGCCCACCCGGCCGGTACGGACCCGAGACGTACGCGGCTTTGAAGCGGGTCAGTTCCCGCGTACCGGTCTTCAGGAACCCCGAACCGGGCACCGGCGGCAGGTCGTACGCGTCCGGTACGCCCAGCGCGGCCCGCGACTCCTCCGCCGAGAACGTCCGCAGCCCGATCCGGTACGAGAGATAGGTCTCCAGACCCCGCAGCCTCCCCTCCTCAAGACGCTGGGACGCCAGCAGCAGGTGCACACCCAGCGAACGGCCGATGCGCCCGATCCGGATGAACGTGTCGATGAAGTCGGGCTGAGCGGCCAGGAGTTCGGAGAACTCGTCGATGACCAGCACCAGCGTCGCCAACGGTTCCAGCGCTGCGCCCGCCGCCCGGGCCCGCTCGTAGTCGTGGATGCCGGCGAAGTTGCCCGCCGCCCGCAGCAGTTCCTGACGGCGCTGGAGCTCCCCGCGCAGCGCGTCGCCCATCCGGTCGACCAGCGCCAGGTCGTCGGCCAGATTCGTGATCACGGCGGCCACGTGCGGCATCCCCGCCATCCCCGCGAACGTCGCCCCGCCCTTGAAGTCGGCGAGCACGAAGTTCAGCGTTTCGGAGGAATGAGTGACGGCAAGACCGAGCACCAGCGTCCGCAGCAGCTCGGACTTCCCCGAACCGGTGGCGCCCACACACAGCCCGTGCGGCCCCATCCCGTCGAGCGCGGACTCCTTCAGGTCGAGCACCACCGGGACACCGTCCTCGCCCACCCCGATCGGCACCCGCAGCCGCTCCGCCACCGGCCGGGGCCGCCAGGTCCGCTCCACCTCCACCGCCCCCGCGTCACCCAGCTCCAGCAGATCCGTGAAGTCCAGCGCGTCCAGCAGCGGCTCGTCCCCGTCCCGCCCGCCGGCCCGCAACGGAGCGAGCCGCCGGGCCAGTGCCTCCGCCGCCGGCAGCGACAGCCCGTCCGGCACACCCGCCCCGCACTCCGTCTCCAGCACACCGGAGCGCACCCGCACACCCAGCGCACCGCGCGGGCCCTCCGCGTCCCCCGGAGCCACCTCGACCAGCGTCACCCCCTCCACGCCCCCCGCCGCACCCAGCACCGAACCCCTGGCCACCCCCGCCCCGTCCAGCACCACGACGACATGCGGCCGGTCCGGCACCGGCACCCCCTCCGACGCGAAGCGCCCGCGCCCCTCCAGCAGAGGACCCAGCAGCGGTTCCAGCCCGCCCGGCTCCCGGGCGAACAGCCGCTTCGCACCGGCACCGTCCACCTCACCGGGCACCTGGACATGCGGCAGCCACTTCACCCACTCCCAGCACACCGCGACATCCCGCGCGGCCACCACCGCCACCACCAGATCCCTGGGCGAGTGCAACGCCGCCAACTGCGCCACCAGCGCCCGCGCCGCCGCCCTGACCGGCTCCGCCGACCCACTCAGCCGCACCCGGTACGCCTCCCGCAGCGGAACGCACAACGGCAGGCCGTCGAGAGAGCCGTGCACCGCCACGAACCGCCGCACCGCGCCCGCGCACACCGGCTCCGGCTCGCCCGGAGCGTGCTCCGGCACGGCCAACGGGGTCGCGAGCCGCTGCCTGCCGAGCCCGATCCGCACCACCGCGAAGTCCACGTCACCAGGCCGCCGTTCCCACACCCGGCTCCCGCCCGTGACCACCGCCCACAGCTGATCGGGGGCGGGATGGGTGAACAGCAGACCGTCGCGCTGGAGCCGCGCCGTCCGCCGCACCGCACGGCGGACCCGCGCCAGCCGGGCGAGGTAGTCGCCCCGCGCGTCCGCCGTCCGCCCCCGCGTACCGCGCCGGTACCGCACCACCTGGGCCACCACCATCGCCAGCGTCGACACCAGCATCAGCACACCCATGATCCGCAGGGACGGCGGCGCCTGCGGCGAGAAGAAGAACACCACCGACGACGCCATGCCCAGCACCGGAAGAAGCTGCATCAGCACCCCCTCGCGCTGCCCGCGCGGCAGCACCGGAGGCGGCTCCAACAACACCTCGTTCGTGGGAACTTCCGGCGGCAGCAGGCGGGGCGGTCGCTTCACGACGATCTGACTCACCGGTGCATCGATCCTTGGGTGCGGAGGCGTGTGGGACGGGGCGGAAAGGGGAAGGGCGGGCCGGCGCGTGCGCACCTCGGGAGGACACCCCTCGCCCCGAAGCGCCCGTGATCCTACGCACTGTCAGCCTTCGCCCCGATCCGCCCGATAGGGTGGCCCGCCCATCGTGCGGACACCGCCGACCAGCGACGAACAGGGGCCCCCGACACGTGAGTCCGACCGCAACGACCGGCTTCCGCCGCGTCACCGTCGTCACGCCCGACAGCCGCATCGACGTCGCCCTGCCCGAGGACATCGCCGCCGCCGACATCTGGCCCGAGATCCTGCGCCTCACCGGACCCGCCGGGCCCGCCGCCGCGCCCCCCGGCCACCACCTCGTGCGGCTCGACGGAACGGTCCTGGACGGCGCCCGCACCCTCGCCGCGCAACGCGTCCTCGACGGCGACATCCTCACCCTGCGCCCCTTCGCCGCCTCGCTGCCCCCACCCGTCTTCGACGACGTCACCGACGCCATCGCCTCGGCCACCGGCCGCGACCGCCACCTGTGGAGCGACGACCTGCTGCGCGGCACGGCCCCGGCCGCGGGCGCGCTGCTCCTCCTCCTGGCGGCCCTCGTCCTGTGGCGGACCGACCCGGTCCGCCACGACATGCACGGACCACCCGCAGCCGTCGCGGGCGCCGCCGCACTCCTGTCGGCCACCGTCGCCGCCGTACGCGCCCGGGTCCACGCCGACCGCGTGACCGCCGCCGCGCTCGGCCTGGGCGCCCTGCCGCTCGTCCTCCTCGCCGGATCCGGCCTCATCGCCCCGGAGCCGGGCGGGGGAGCGGGACGGCTGCAGTTCCTGCTCGGCTGCGCCGCCGTCCTCGTCGTCTCGGCCGCCCTCGCCGCGCTCGCCCCGTGCGGCGACGCCCCCTTCACCGGCGCCGCCTTCCTCGCCGGCGCCGGAGCACTGGCCGCGTTCGCCGCGATCCTCACCGAGGCGTCCGCCACCGCCACGGCCGCCGTCTGCGTCCCCGCCGCCCTCGGACTCATCGCGTTCCTGCCCGGCCTCTCGGCCCGTTTCGCCCGGCTCCCGATGGGGTACGCCGCGCCGTCGCCGACGGGCCCCTTCGGCGACGAGGACGACGAGCACGAGGAGGCGGACGCCACCCCCGTCGACACCCGCCTCGTCGCGGACCGGGTCCGGCGCGGCCACGAACTGCTGCTCGGCCTGGCCGGGGGCTGCGCGGGCCTGGCCGCCTCCGCGGCAGCCGTCCTCGGCGCCTCGGACAACACCTGGGCCCGGCTCCTCGCCCTCGCGGCCGGACTCGCGCTGCTGCTCCGCGCCCGCCTCTTCCGGTACACCGCCCAGGTGGCCTGCCTGCTGGTCGCGGGGATCGGCGCGCTCGCCGCCCCGGTCACCGGCCTCGCCCTCACCGCCCGGGGAGACGACCCGGCCCTGTATCCCCGTACGGCCGGACTGTGCGCGGCCCTCGTCGCCGGCGCCGTACTCCTCGCCGCCGCCGGGGCGACCGTCCCGCGCAAGGGCCTCTCCCCGTTCTGGGGCAGATTCCTGGACCTGGCCGAGAGCGCGCTCCTGCTCTCTCTCCTACCGCTCTGCCTCGCGGTCCTCGACCTCTACACGCGCGCGAGGGCGCTCACCGGCTGACGGCCGGCGGGGCCGGTCCGGGCGGCTGGTAGTCTGGCTGTGGCCGTTTGTGTACGCGTTCCCGGTTCGCTCTGGGAGCTGCGCTCATCGGACCCTCGCTCCCGAGTCACCCAAGCTCCCCTGAGAACCAGACCAGGGGCACTCGTGGGCGCATCGAACACCAAGAGGAGTACCGCGTGCCGCTCGACGCCGCTACGAAGAAGCAGATCATGACCGAGTTCGCGACGAAGGAGGGCGACACCGGTTCCCCCGAGGTCCAGGTCGCCATGCTCTCGCGCCGCATCTCGGACCTGACGGAGCACCTCAAGACGCACAAGCACGACCACCACTCCCGTCGTGGTCTGCTGATCCTGGTCGGCCAGCGTCGCCGCCTCCTGCAGTACCTGGCCAAGAAGGACATCCAGCGCTTCCGTGCGCTCGTCGACCGCCTCGGCATCCGCCGCGGTGCGGCCGGCGGCGCCAAGTAAGACCGCTGCGCAAGGGAGCGGTTCCCTCACTCAGGGAGCCGCTCCCTTTGCCGTACGTGCGGTACCGGGGGCAACCTCAGTAACCTGGACGTACAACAACAGACGAGGAGAGGCGCCGCACGGCCGCCGCCGGTCCTCGGTAGTGGCCCCCGGGACAACGCCCGGGAGCTTCGATCGAAGACCGGCCCCGCACAGACGGCGCGCTTCTCCGCTCCGTCCGGCGCCACACGGGCGTCCGGACGAAAGACGACGAGTATGGAGAATTCACTAGTGGAGAACGAGACCCACTACGCCGAGGCCGTTATCGACAACGGAACCTTCGGCACCCGCACCATCCGCTTCGAGACGGGCCGCCTGGCGAAGCAGGCCGCCGGCTCCGCCGTCGCGTACCTGGACGACGACACCATGGTGCTGTCGGCCACCACCGCTTCCAAGCGGCCCAAGGACAACCTCGACTTCTTCCCCCTCACGGTGGACGTCGAGGAGCGGCAGTACGCCGCGGGCAAGATCCCCGGCTCCTTCTTCCGCCGCGAGGGCCGCCCCTCCGAGGACGCGATCCTCACCTGCCGCCTGATCGACCGCCCGCTGCGCCCGTCCTTCAAGAAGGGCCTGCGCAACGAGATCCAGATCGTCGAGACGATCATGGCGCTCAACCCCGACCACCTGTACGACGTGGTCGCGATCAACGCCGCGTCGGCGTCCACGATCCTGGCGGGCCTGCCCTTCTCCGGCCCGATCGGCGCCACCCGCGTCGCCCTGATCAAGGGCCAGTGGGTCGCCTTCCCGACGCACACCGAGCTCGAGGACGCCGTCTTCGACATGGTCGTCGCGGGCCGCGTCCTGGAGGACGGCGACGTCGCGATCATGATGGTCGAGGCCGAGGCCACCGAGAAGACCATCCAGCTCGTCAAGGACGGCGCCGAGGCCCCGACCGAAGAGGTCGTCGCCGCGGGTCTGGAAGCCTCCAAGCCCTTCATCAAGGTGCTCTGCAAGGCGCAGTCCGACCTCGCCGCCAAGGCCGCCAAGCCCACCGGCGAGTTCCCGGTCTTCCTCGACTACCAGGACGACGTCCTGGAGGCCCTCACCAAGGCCGTCAGCACCGAGCTCGCCAAGGCGCTCACCATCGCCGGCAAGCAGGAGCGCGAGGCGGAGCTCGACCGCATCAAGGAGATCGCGGGCGAGAAGCTCCTCCCCGAGTTCGAGGGCCGCGAGAAGGAGATCTCCGGCGCCTACCGCGCGCTGACCAAGAAGCTGGTCCGCGAGCGCGTCATCAAGGACAAGGTCCGCATCGACGGCCGCGGCGTCACGGACATCCGTACGCTCGCCGCCGAGGTCGAGGCCATCCCGCGCGTGCACGGCTCCGCCCTGTTCGAGCGTGGCGAGACCCAGATCCTGGGCGTCACCACCCTCAACATGCTC
This sequence comes from Streptomyces sp. SID9727, assembly GCF_010550605.1. Classification (GTDB taxonomy): domain Bacteria; phylum Actinomycetota; class Actinomycetes; order Streptomycetales; family Streptomycetaceae; genus Streptomyces. The sequence goes on along the minus strand of NZ_JAAGNI010000278.1, from coordinate 9,320 downwards.
CGCATGGAGCAGCAGCTGGACACCCTCTCCCCGGTGACCCGCAAGCGCTACATGCACAACTACAACTTCCCGCCGTACTCCGTCGGCGAGACCGGCCGCGTGGGCTCGCCCAAGCGCCGCGAGATCGGCCACGGCGCGCTCGCCGAGCGCGCGATCGTGCCGGTCCTCCCGTCCCGCGAGGAGTTCCCCTACGCGATCCGCCAGGTCTCCGAGGCCCTGGGCTCCAACGGCTCGACGTCCATGGGTTCGGTCTGCGCCTCCACCATGTCCCTGCTGAACGCCGGTGTGCCCCTCAAGGCCGCCGTCGCCGGCATCGCCATGGGCCTGATCTCCCAGGAGATCGACGGCAAGACCCACTACGTCGCCCTCACCGACATCCTCGGTGCCGAGGACGCGTTCGGTGACATGGACTTCAAGGTCGCCGGTACGAAGCAGTTCGTCACCGCGCTCCAGCTCGACACCAAGCTCGACGGCATCCCCGCCTCGGTCCTGGCCGCCGCGCTGAAGCAGGCCCGCGACGCGCGCCTCCACATCCTCGACGTGATGAACGAGGCCATCGACGTCCCGGACGAGATGTCCCCGAACGCCCCGCGGATCATCACCGTCAAGATCCCGGTGGACAAGATCGGTGAGGTCATCGGCCCCAAGGGCAAGATGATCAACCAGATCCAGGAGGACACCGGCGCCGACATCACGATCGAGGACGACGGCACCATCTACATCGGTGCCCAGCAGGGCTCGCAGGCCGAGGCCGCCCGCGCCACGATCAACGCCATCGCCAACCCGACCATGCCGGAGGTCGGCGAGCGCTACCTGGGCACGGTCGTCAAGACCACCACCTTCGGTGCGTTCGTCTCGCTCATGCCGGGCAAGGACGGCCTGCTGCACATCTCGCAGATCCGGAAGCTGGCCGGCGGCAAGCGCGTGGAGAACGTCGAGGACGTTCTCGGCGTCGGCGCCAAGGTCCAGGTCGAGATCGCCGAGATCGACTCCCGCGGCAAGCTCTCCCTCGTCCCCGTGATCGAGGGCGAAGAGTCCGATGGCGGGTCCGAGAAGAAGGACGACGCCGACAAGTGACGTCCCGTAGTTCCGCGACGACGGCCCGCCCCTCCACGGAGGGGCGGGCCGTCGCCCGTACCCAAACGCTTCTCAAGGGCAGCAACGGCATCGGCACGGTCCGCCGTACGGTCCTCCCCGGCGGCCTCCGCGTCGTCACCGAGACCCTGCCCTCCGTACGCTCCGCCACCTTCGGCATCTGGGCGAACGTCGGCTCACGCGACGAGACGCCCGCCCTGAACGGTGCGACGCACTATCTCGAACACCTCCTCTTCAAGGGCACCGCCAAGCGCAGCGCCCTCGACATCTCCTCCGCCATCGACGCGGTCGGCGGCGAGATGAACGCCTTCACGGCGAAGGAGTACACCTGCTACTACGCGCGGGTCCTCGACACGGACCTGCCGCTCGCCATCGACGTCGTCTGCGACATGCTGACCGGCTCGCTGATCGCCCCCGAGGACGTCGACGCCGAGCGCGGCGTCATCCTCGAAGAGATCGCGATGACGGAGGACGACCCGGGCGACTGCGTGCACGACCTGTTCGCGCACACCATGCTCGGCGACACCCCGCTCGGCCGCCCCGTCCTCGGCACCGTCGACACGATCAACGCCCTGAACCGCGGCCAGATCGCCCGCTTCTACAAGAAGCACTACGACCCGACCCGCCTCGTCGTCGCCGCCGCGGGCAACATCGACCACGCCACCGTCGTACGCCAGGTCCGCAAGGCGTTCGACAGGGCCGGCGCCCTCTCCCGTACGGACGCGGTCCCCACCGCGCCCCGCGAGGGCTCCCGCGCCCTGCGCACCGCCGGCCGGGTCGAGGTCCTGGGCCGCAAGACCGAGCAGGCCCATGTGGTCCTCGGCATGCCCGGCCTGGCCCGCACCGACGAACGCCGCTGGGCCCTGGGCGTCCTCAACACCGCCCTCGGCGGCGGTATGAGCTCCCGCCTCTTCCAGGAGGTGCGGGAGAAGCGCGGCCTCGCCTACAGCGTCTACTCGTACACCTCGGGCTTCGCGGACTGCGGCCTGTTCGGCGTGTACGCGGGCTGCCGCCCGAGCCAGGTGCACGACGTCCTCAAGATCTGCCGGGACGAGCTCGACCGGGTCGCGTCGGACGGGCTGAGCGACGAGGAGATCAGCCGCGCGATCGGCCAGCTCTCCGGGTCCACCGTCCTCGGCCTGGAGGACACCGGCGCGCTGATGAACCGCATCGGCAAGAGCGAGCTGTGCTGGGGCGAGCAGATGTCGGTGGACGAGATGCTGTCCCGTATCAGCGAGGTGACACCGGACGACATCCGCTCCGTTGCGGGCGAGATACTCGGACACCGCCCCTCGCTGTCCGTCATCGGACCGCTCAAGGACAAGCAGGCCGCCCGTCTCCACGAAGCGGTCGCCTGAAACCCCCAAGGAAGCAGAGCAATGAGCAAGCTGCGCGTGGCCGTTCTCGGAGCCAAGGGCCGTATCGGCTCCGAGGCGGTACGAGCCGTCGAGGCCGCCGACGACCTGGAACTCGTGGCCGCACTCGGCCGGGGCGACAAGCTGGAGACCCTCGCCGAGACGGGCGCCCAGGTCGCCGTCGAGCTGACCACCCCCGCCTCGGTGATGGAGAACCTCGAGTACTGCGTCGGCCACGGCATCCACGCGGTGGTCGGCACCACCGGCTGGTCCGACGAACGGCTCGCGCAGCTCGGCACCTGGCTCTCCGCCTCCCCGGAGACCGGTGTGCTCATCGCACCGAACTTCTCCATCGGCGCGGTCCTCACCATGAGGTTCGCCCAGCAGGCGGCCCGCTACTTCGAGTCCGTCGAGGTCATCGAGCTTCACCACCCCAACAAGGCCGACGCGCCCTCGGGCACCGCCGCCCGCACCGCCCAGCTCATCGCCGCCGCCCGCCGGGAGGCGGACCGCGCCCCGCAGCCGGACGCCACCAGCACCGCGCTGGACGGGGCGCGCGGCGCCGACGTCGACGGCATCCCCGTCCACTCGGTCCGCCTCCGCGGCCTCCTGGCCCACCAGGAGGTGCTGCTCGGCGGCGAGGGCGAGACCCTCACCATCCGGCACGACTCCCTGCACCACAGCAGCTTCATGCCCGGCATCCTGCTCGGCGCCCGCCGCGTGGTGACCACTCCCGGCCTCACGTTCGGCCTGGAACACTTCCTCGACCTGAACTGACTGGCCCCGCCATGCGCGCAAAGATCACTTACGTCGTCACCGCTGCCGTCCTGGTCTTCTACTTCGTCCTGGTCGGCAGTCGTGGCGTCCTGCTCATCAAGCACGGCACCCTCATCACGGTGACCTTCGGGATCGCCGTGCTGGTCCTGCCGGCGATCGGCGTGTGGTTCCTGTGGAAGAACACCCAGTTCGTCCGCAGGGCCAACGCCCTGGCCGCCGAACTGGACGCGGAGGGCGGGCTCCCCGTCGACGAACTGCTGCGCACCCCCAGCGGCCGCATCGACCGGGCCTCCGCCGACGCGGTGTTCGAACGCCGCCGCGAGGAGACGGAGGACACCCCGGACGACTGGCGCTGCTGGTTCCGCCTGGCAGTCGCCTACCAGGACGCCCGGGACACCCCCCGAGCCCGCAAGGCCATGCAACGGGCGATCGCCTTGCACCGCTCCGGCGTCCCCGGCCCGTCGGGCGAACAGTCCAGCCCCTCCGGCGAACAGTCCAGCCCCTCCGGCGAACAGTCCAGCCCGTCCGGCGTTTGAGGACAAAAAAGGAGCCGTCCGGCGATTGAGGACACCTCACTCACCGGACGGCTCCGCGCCGCACACCCGCTACCGCGACCGGTACTCGTCCCCCCACGCCTCAATCGTGTCCGCCGCCCGGTCGAACGCCTCCCCACGCGCAAGGAAATCCGCGTTGGAGTCGGTGAGCAACGGCGGCACCGCGTCCCCGCCCTTGCGGACGACGATCAGCGCCTGACCCTGCACGGTGCGGGGGAACCCGAGCCACTTCACCGGCTGCTGCACCGTCCGTACGGCAGTGGCCCGGCTCCACGGAACGGTCGTCGTACGGAAGAAGCCCACCCGGCGCACACCGTGCCGGCTCACCCAGGCACCGATGCGCAGCATCCGCAGGGCGCACAGAATGAGCGCGAGGGCGAGTGCGAGACACGCCCCCGCCCCCGGCAGGGCTCCGGCGAACGCGATGATCATCCCGGCGAACAGGATGAACGAGGCGAGCAGCAGCAGACCGGCCGCGGCGGCGACCCGCCACGGACCGGGACGGTACGGCCGCCGCCAGCTGTCGTGGTCGTCGAACGGCAGCGCCACGTCCTCCGCGTTCGTGTCAAACGCGCGGTCGGCCGTCAGGAAGGGCAGGGGCACGACTGATCCTCACTCACAAGCACGCTCGATTGCTGTGCCCGGTGAGGCTACCGAGGAGATGCCCCGACCGACCACCCCAGGGGGTCCGTCCGGGTCAGCGCCCGTGCGCCGCCTCGGTCTGCTGGGTGTGCGCCGGCGCCTGCTCCGGCCCCAGGGCCGGCAGGCCGAGGAGCAGCGACCCCGCGAGACCGCCGACGACGACGAGGCCGATCAGGACGCGCCCGGCGCGCTCGGAGACCGTGCTGCGGGGGCGGGGAGGCGGTGTGACGTTACTGCGGAACCGCTCGGACTCGGCTACGAACGAGAACGGGACGGATTCACGCCGGCGGAACATGGGGTGGCTCTCCTTGGAGTCTCTTTCGGGTGGTGCTACAGAGTCAGACGCACGCCTACCCCGATCGGTGCCCCGAATCGCCGATTCACCCGGCGAAATCATGAAAATCTCCGGCGGGGAGCCACTGGTGAGCCCCTCCCTCCCCAGCCCGTAGAGTTGTCGCCGCCCGAGCGATGCCATTGGAAGGACCCTGCCGGTGACCGACACCCCCGAGCCCACGAAGGCCCATTTCCGCAGTGACGTCACCGTCGACCTGGTGAAATCCGCTGCGGGCGACGCCGACGTGCTGTTCGCCGCCCGTGTCTCCACGGCCGGTGAGCAGTCCCTGGAGGAGATCGCCAAGGACCCCGAGCGCTCGAAGGGCCTCATCAACTACCTGATGCGGGACCGGCACGGCAGCCCGTTCGAGCACAACTCGATGACCTTCTTCATCAGCGCCCCGATCTTCGTGTTCCGCGAGTTCATGCGGCACCGCGTCGGCTGGTCGTACAACGAGGAGTCGGGCCGCTACAGGGAGTTGCAGCCGGTCTTCTACGTCCCCGACACGTCCCGCAAGCTCATCCAGCAGGGCCGCCCCGGCAAGTACGAGTTCGTCGAGGGGACGCCGGAGCAGCACGCGGTCACCAGCCGGGCCATGGAGGACTCGTACCGGCAGTCGTACGAGGCGTACCAGGAGATGCTGGCGGCGGGCGTGGCCCGCGAGGTGGCCCGCGCGGTGCTCCCGGTCGGCCTGTTCTCCACCATGTACGCCACGTGCAACGCGCGCTCCCTGATGCACTTCCTCGGCTTGCGCACGCAGCACGAGATGGCGAAGGTGCCCTCGTTCCCGCAGCGGGAGATCGAGATGGTGGGCGAGCAGATGGAGGCCCACTGGGCCCGGCTCATGCCGCTCACCCATGCAGCCTTCAACAAAAATGGACGCGTCGCCCCATAGGGCGGTGTCCGTATTGCGGCGTTTCGAGAAGTTCATCTAGGCTGATCAAACGGACCCGGCACTGCTTGAACCCCCGAGCAGGCAGTGCCGGGCTCCTCTTGCTTGTCCCCCCGAGGGGGCACCGTGCGTCGAGCAGCGAGTAGCGTGTTACCCATGGCTCCGATCTCCACTCCGCAGACCCCCTTCGGGCGGGTCCTCACCGCTATGGTCACGCCGTTCACGGCGGACGGCGCTCTCGACATCGAGGGCGCGCAGCGGCTCGCCACCCACCTGGTGGACGCAGGCAACGACGGCCTGATCATCAACGGCACCACCGGCGAGTCCCCGACCACCAGCGACGCGGAGAAAGACCAGCTCGTCAGGGCCGTCCTCGAAGCGGTGGGCGACCGGGCCCACGTCGTCGCCGGCATCGGGACCAATGACACCCGGCACAGCGTCGAGCTGGCCCGCACCGCCGAGCGCAGCGGCGTCCACGGCCTCCTCGCCGTGACCCCGTACTACAACAAGCCGCCGCAGGAGGGCCTGCTGCGGCACTTCACCGCCATCGCGGACGCCACCGGCCTGCCGGTTATGCTCTACGACATCCCGGGCCGCAGCGGTGTGCCGATCGACACGGAGACGCTCGTACGGCTCTCCGAACACCCCCGGATCGTCGCCAACAAGGACGCCAAGGGCGACCTGGGCCGCGCGAGCTGGGCCATCGCCCGGTCGGGCCTCGCCTGGTACTCCGGCGACGACATGCTGAACCTCCCCCTGCTGTCCGTCGGCGCGGTCGGGGTGGTCTCCGTCGTCGGCCACGTCGTCACCCCGGACCTGCGGGCGCTCATCGAGGCCCACCTCGGCGGAGACGTGCAGAAGGCCACCGAGATCCACCAGAAGCTGCTGCCGGTCTTCACCGGCATGTTCCGCACCCAGGGCGTGATCACCACCAAGGCCGCGCTCACGCTCCAGGGCCTCCCGGCGGGCCCGCTCCGGCTGCCCCTGGTCGAACTGACCGCGCAGGAGACGGCCCAGCTCAAGATCGATCTCGCCGCCGGCGGGGTAGAGCTCTGACAACGGACTTCACAACTGAATACACGAAACACAGCTGCACACGTGGGGAAACCCGCATCACAGCACCCCAGCACCACCCAAGACAACAGCAAGTGCACGAATGACATGCGCGCCACGTGCCCAAGCGGTACGTGGCGCGCGTGGTAAGGAGAGTCTTTTGAGTCATCCGCATCCTGAACTCGGCACCCCGCCGAAGCTCGCGAAGGGCGCCCTCCGGGTCACCCCGCTCGGCGGCCTCGGTGAGATCGGCCGGAACATGACGGTCTTCGAGTACGGCGGCCGCCTGCTCATCGTCGACTGCGGTGTCCTCTTCCCCGAGGAGGAGCAGCCCGGGATCGACCTGATCCTGCCGGACTTCACGACCATCCGGGACCGCCTGGACGACGTCGAGGGCATCGTCCTCACGCACGGCCACGAGGACCACATCGGCGGTGTCCCGTACCTCCTCCGCCTGAAGCCGGACATCCCGCTCATCGGCTCCAAGCTCACCCTCGCGCTGATCGAGGCCAAGCTCCAGGAGCACCGCATCCGTCCGTACACCCTGGAGGTGGCGGAGGGGCAGCGCGAGCGCATCGGAGTCTTCGACTGCGAGTTCGTCGCGGTCAACCACTCCATCCCGGACGCCCTCGCGGTCGCCATCCGGACCCCCGCGGGCATGGCCGTCGCCACCGGTGACTTCAAGATGGACCAGCTTCCGCTGGACGGCCGCCTCACCGACCTGCACGCCTTCGCCCGGCTGAGCGAGGAGGGCATCGACCTTCTGCTCTCCGACTCCACGAACGCCGAGGTCCCCGGCTTCGTACCGCCCGAGCGGGACATCCAGAACGTTCTGCGCAACGTATTCGCCAACGCGCAGAAGCGCATCATCGTGGCGAGCTTCGCCAGCCATGTGCACCGCATCCAGCAGATCCTGGACACGGCGCACGAGTACGGCCGCCGGGTCGCGTTCGTCGGGCGTTCGATGGTCCGCAACATGGGGATCGCCCGTGACCTGGGCTACCTGAAGGTGCCCGCCGGGCTCGTCGTGGACGTCAAGACCCTGGACGACCTGCCGGACGACGAGGTCGTGCTCGTCTGCACCGGTTCGCAGGGCGAGCCGATGGCGGCCCTCTCCCGGATGGCCAACCGCGACCACCAGATCCGCATCGTCCAGGGCGACACGGTCATCCTGGCCTCTTCCCTGATCCCGGGGAACGAGAACGCGGTCTACCGAGTGATCAACGGCCTCTCGCGTTGGGGCGCCAACGTCGTCCACAAGGGCAACGCGAAGGTCCACGTCTCGGGCCACGCCTCGGCCGGCGAGCTGCTGTACTTCTACAACATCTGCCGCCCGAAGAACCTGATGCCGGTCCACGGCGAATGGCGCCACCTGCGGGCCAACGCCGAGCTCGGCGCCCTGACCGGCGTGCCGAAGGACCACATCGTCATCGCCGAGGACGGCGTGGTCGTGGACCTGATCGACGGCAAGGCGAAGATCGTCGGCAAGGTCCAGGCCGGTTACGTGTACGTCGACGGCCTCTCCGTCGGCGATGTCACGGAGACCTCGCTCAAGGACCGCCGCATCCTCGGCGACGAGGGCATCATCTCGGTGTTCCTGGTGGTCGACAGCTCCTCGGGCAAGATCGTGGGCGGCCCGCACATCCAGGCCCGCGGCTCCGGTATCGACGACGCCGCGTTCACCGCGGTCGTCCCGAAGATCGAGGACGCGCTCAACAAGTCGGCCCAGGACGGCGTCATGGAGCCCCACCAGCTTCAGCAGCTGATCCGCCGCACGGTGGGCAAGTGGGTCTCGGACACCTATCGCCGGCGCCCGATGATCCTCCCCGTCGTCGTCGAGGTCTGACCCTCCGACAGGCGCGAACTCCGGAGCGGGGCCCCCGATTTGCATCGGGGCGCCCCGCTCCAGTACGTTTACGTCTCCACCTCAGCGGGAAGCAGCGAGCGCACCTGTGCGCCCTAAAGCTTTCAAGAGGGGGTGGAAAATCCGACGCAGAACTTCTGATAAAGTCGGAGCCGCCGGAAAGGGAAACGCGAAAGCGGAGAACTGGAAAGCGAAAACTGCTTGACCCGCTTCGACCGGGAATCGGACACGAAAGAGTCTGATAGAGTCGGAAACGCAAGACCGAAGGGAAGCGCCCGGAGGAAAGCCCGCAGGGGTGAGTACAAAGGAAGCGTCCGTTCCTTGAGAACTCAACAGCGTGCCAAAAGTCAACGCCAGATATGTTGATACCCCGGCCTGCTTCGGCAGGTTGGTGGTTCCTTTGAAAGTCCTGCACGGGTCTTCGGGTCCGGGTAGGCACAACACAGCGAGGACGCAGTGGACAACGGGTCATATTCCGACCTTGTTGTTCCGCTCTCGTGATGTGTCTCCCGATTACGGGAAAACATTCACGGAGAGTTTGATCCTGGCTCAGGACGAACGCTGGCGGCGTGCTTAACACATGCAAGTCGAACGATGAAGCCCTTCGGGGTGGATTAGTGGCGAACGGGTGAGTAACACGTGGGCAATCTGCCCTTCACTCTGGGACAAGCCCTGGAAACGGGGTCTAATACCGGATAACACTCTCTTCCTCCTGGGAGGGGGTTGAAAGCTCCGGCGGTGAAGGATGAGCCCG
>NZ_JAAGNI010000263.1 GCF_010550605.1 Streptomyces sp. SID9727 | reverse complement strand
TGACGCGGGAGGGGCTGACGCCGTTGCTGGACGACCCGTCACCCGCCGTGGTGCGGGCGGCCACCGGGGCGCTGCTCCCCCACGCGGCCGAGTTCCCGGTGGTGTGGCTGCGCGGGCGCGACGGCCCGAAGTCGCCCCGGGCGGTGCGGGTGGCGGCGCGGCGGCTGCTGCGGGCGGCCGGATTCCGTATCGGCTGACAGGCTGTTTTCCAGCGCGGCCGGGCGCATCACGGCCTAGAGTCCCTGCATGCGAAGACTTGTGACTACCGCCGCCGTCCTGCTCGCCCTCGGCACCGTGGTCGGGGCCGGCCGGCCCCCGCTGGCCACCGCGCCGCTGCCGAACCGGCTCGCCGACACGGGCGGCGGCACCCAACTGATCACCGCCATGGCGGACTCCACCTCGTCCACCGCCGGCACCCTCACCTGGTGGGACCTGCGCGACGGGAAGTGGGTCGCCGCCGGGACCGCCGCCGCCCGGTTCGGCTCGAAGGGGCTCACCGAGGGCAGCACCCGCCAGCAGAGCACCTATACGACGCCGACCGGCCTGTACGACCTGCCGTACGCCTTCGGGGTCAAGGCCGCGCCCGCCGGCACGCGCTACTCGTACCGGCAGGCGACCACCAAGTCCTGGTGGTGCGAGGACAACGAGGCCGCCGCCTACAACCGCTGGGTCGAGCCGCTGCCCTCCGACTGCCGGGCGTCGGAGTCCGAGCAGATCACCGCGTACCCCACGCAGTACGCCCGCGCGCTCGTCATCGGCTTCAACTACGACAAGCCGGTGCGCGGCCGGGGCGCCGGCATCTTCCTGCACGTCAACGGGTCGGGCGCGACCGCCGGTTGCGTCTCCGTACCGGCGGACGCGATGGACCGCATCCTGGCCTGGGCCGACCCGGCCCGCAGCCCGCACATCGCGATCGGCACGGTCGCCGGCGCGACCGCGATCACCACCTACTGACCGCGGCGCACACCGTCAGCGCTCGTTCTGCGCGAGCCGCAGCAGATGGTCGGCGAGCGCCTGCCCGCCGGCCGGGTCGCGGCTGATCAGCATGAGCGTGTCGTCGCCCGCGATGGTGCCGAGGATGTCGTGCAGTTCGGCCTGGTCGATGGCCGAGGCGAGGAACTGCGCGGCGCCCGGCGGCGTACGCAGCACCACCAGGTTGGCCGAAGCCTCCGCCGAGATCAGCAGCTCGGCGGAGAGCCGGCGCATCCGCTCCTCCTTGGCGGAGCCGCCCAGCGGCGCCTGCGGGGTGCGGAAACCGCCCTCGCTCGGCACCGCGTAGATCAGCTCTCCGCCGGTGTTGCGGATCTTCACCGCGCCCAGCTCGTCCAGGTCGCGGGAGAGCGTCGCCTGGGTGACGCTCAGTCCGTCGTCCGCGAGGAGCTTCGCCAGCTGGCTCTGGGAGCGCACCGGCTGCCGGTTGAGGATGTCCACGATCCGGCGGTGGCGCGCCGTGCGGGTCTGCGGCACCGAAGGCCCGCCGAACTCGGATTCCTGCGCCTCGGTCATCGTCGTCGCCTCATTCTCCGGAGCGCTTCTCTCCGGATCGTCCGTCCCCGTATGCCGCGTCGAGGGCGCCCGGCAGCGCCCGGAGGAACGCGTCCACCTCCGCGTCGCCGATGGTCAGCGGCGGCATGAGCCGCAGGACATCGGGCGCGGGCGCGTTCACCAGGAGACCGGCACCCTGAGCCGCCTGTTGCGCCTGGGGCGCGAGGGGCTCGGTGAGCACGATACCCAGCAGCAGGCCGGAGCCCCGGACGTGGGAGACCAGGGGGTGCCCGAGCCCCTCCACGCCCTCCCGGACGCGCTCACCGAGCCGCTTCACCCGGTCGAGGGCGCCGTCGGCGGCGAGGGTGTCCAGGACCGCGAGGCCGGCGGCGCAGGCGACCGGGTTGCCGCCGAACGTCGTGCCGTGCTGCCCGGGCGCCAGGAGGTCCGCCGCCGCGCCGAAGGCGATCGTGGCGCCGATCGGGAGTCCGCCGCCGAGCCCCTTGGCGAGGGTGACGAGGTCGGGCTCGACGCCCTGGTGGGCCTGGTACTCGAACCACGTGCCGCACCGGCCGATGCCGGTCTGCACCTCGTCCAGGACGAGCAGGGTGCCGGTGGCCCGGGTGATCTGCCTGGCGGCCTCCAGATAGCCCTTGGGCGGGACGACGACGCCGTTCTCGCCCTGGATGGGCTCGATGATCACCAGTGCGGTATCGGTGGTGACGGCGGACCGCAGCGCCTCCACGTCGCCGTACGGCACATGGGTGACGTCGCCGGGGAGCGGGGTGAACGCCTCGCGCTTCTTGGGCTGGCCGGTGAGCGCGAGCGAGCCCATGGTCCGGCCGTGGAAGCCGCCGTCGGTGGCGACCATGTGGGTGCGCCCGGTCAGCCGGCCGATCTTGAACGCGGCCTCGTTGGCCTCGGCGCCCGAGTTGGAGAAGAAGACCCGGCCGGTGCGGCCGAAGAGCCCGAGGAGGCGTTCGGCGAGCGCGACGGGCGGTTCGGCGATGAACAGGTTGGAGACGTGCCCGAGGGTCGAGATCTGGGCGGTGACCGCCTCCACGACGGCCGGGTGGGCGTGGCCGAGGGCGTTGACCGCGATGCCGCCGACGAAGTCGAGGTACTCGGTGCCGTCCGCGTCCCACACGCGGGCGCCCTCGCCGCGCACGAGGGACAGCTTCGGGGTGCCGTAGTTGTCCATCAGTGCGTGCTGCCAGCGCTGCGAAAGTTCGGCGTTGCTCATGACTCCCCCTGTGCGTCGGGCACGACCATCGTGCCGATTCCCTCGTCGGTGAAGATCTCCAGCAGGATCGAGTGCTGGACCCGGCCGTCGATGACGCGGGCGGTCTCCACCCCGTTGCGTACGGCGTGCAGGCAGCCCTGCATCTTGGGCACCATGCCGCTGGACAGCTCGGGCAGCAGCTTCTCCAGTTCGGTGGCGGTGAGCCGGCTGATCACGTCGTCGCTGTTCGGCCAGTCCTCGTACAGGCCCTCGACGTCGGTGAGGACCATCAGCGTCTCGGCGCCCAGCGCGGCGGCGAGTGCGGCGGCCGCGGTGTCGGCGTTGACGTTGTAGACGTGGTTGTCGTCGGCGGACCGGGCGATGGAGGAGATGACCGGGATGCGGCCGTCGTCCAGCAGGGCCTGGATGGCGCCGGTGTCGATGGCGGTGATCTCGCCGACCCGGCCGATGTCGACGAGTTCGCCGTCGATGGTGGGCCGGTGCTGTACGGCGGTGATGGTGTGGGCGTCCTCACCGGTCATGCCGACGGCGAGCGGCCCGTGCTGGTTGAGCAGGCCGACCAGCTCGCGCTGGACCTGGCCGGCGAGCACCATGCGTACGACGTCCATCGCCTCGGGCGTGGTGACGCGCAGCCCCGCCTTGAACTCGCTGACCAGGCCCTGCTTGTCGAGCTGGGCGCTGATCTGGGGGCCGCCGCCGTGCACGACGACGGGCTTGAGGCCGGCGTGGCGCAGGAAGACGACGTCCTGGGCGAAGGCCGCCTTCAGTTCCTCGTCGATCATGGCGTTGCCGCCGAACTTGATGACGACGGTCTTGCCGTTGTGCCGGGTCAGCCAGGGCAGGGCCTCGATGAGGATCTGCGCCTTCGGGAGTGCGGTGTGCTTCCGCGCCGTCGTCATGAGCTGTACGCGCTGTTCTCGTGGACGTAGTCCGCGGTGAGGTCGTTGGCCCAGATGACGGCGGACTCGGTGCCGGCGGCGAGGTCGGCGGTGATCCGGACCTCCCGGAACCGCATGTCGACCAGGTCGCGGTCCTCGCCGACCGAGCCGCCCCGGCAGACCCAGACGTCGTTGATGGCGACGTTGAGCGCGTCCGGCTCGAAGGCGGCCTTGGTGGTGCCGATGGCGGAGAGCACCCGGCCCCAGTTGGGGTCCTCGCCGTGGATGGCGCACTTGAGGAGGTTGTTGCGGGCGATGGAGCGGCCCACCTCGACGGCGTCGTCCTCGGTCGCGGCGTTCACGACCTCGATCCGGATGTCCTTGGAGGCGCCCTCGGCGTCCCCGATGAGCTGCCGGGCCAGGTCGTCGCAGACGGTACGGACGGCCTCGGCGAACTCCTTCTGTTCCGGGGCGATCCCGCTGGCACCGGAGGCCAGCAGCAGCACCGTGTCGTTGGTGGACATGCAGCCGTCGGAATCGACCCGGTCGAAGGTGGTGCGGGTCGCGTCGCGCAGCGCGGCGTCGAGACCGGCGGCGTCCACGTCGGCGTCGGTGGTGAGCACGACGAGCATGGTGGCCAGGCCGGGGGCGAGCATGCCCGCGCCCTTGGCCATGCCGCCGACGGTCCAGCCCTCGCCGCCCGCGACGGCGGTCTTGTGCACGGTGTCGGTGGTCTTGATGGCGATGGCGGCCTTCTCGCCGCCGTGCTCGCTGAGCGCTGCCGCGGCCTTCTCGATGCCGGGGAGCAGCTTGTCCATGGGGAGCAGGATGCCGATGAGCCCGGTGGAGGCGACGGCGATCTCGCCCGCGCTGTGGCCCTGGAGGACCTCGGCCGCCTTCTCGGCGGTGGCGTGGGTGTCCTGGAAGCCCTGCGGGCCCGTACAGGCGTTGGCGCCGCCGGAGTTGAGGACGACGGCGGAGACCTCGCCGCCCTTGAGGACCTGCTCGGACCAGAGGACGGGGGCGGCCTTGACGCGGTTGGAGGTGAAGACGCCCGCGGCGGCGCGGCGCGGACCGTTGTTGACCACGAGGGCCAGGTCCGGGTTGCCGTTCTCCTTGATTCCGGCGGCGATGCCCGCCGCCGAGAATCCCTGTGCTGCCGTGACGCTCACGGTGCGACTCCGATCGTGGAAAGTCCGGTGTCCTCGGGCAGTCCGAGGGCGAGGTTCATGGACTGCAGGGCGCCGCCCGCGGTGCCCTTGGCAAGGTTGTCGATGGCACTGACCACGACGATCCGCCCGGCCGCCTCGTCGTAGGCGACCTGGATCTGCACGGCGTTGGAGCCGTACACGGCGGCGGTGGCGGGCCACTGCCCCTCGGGCAGCAGATCGACGAACGACTCGTCCGCGTACGCCTTCTCGTAGGCGGCGCGCACGCCGTCGGCGCTCGTGCCGGGCTTCGCCTTCGCGCTGCACGTGGCGAGGATGCCGCGGGGCATGGGCGCGAGGGTCGGGGTGAACGAGACGGTGACCGGCTCGCCTGCGGCGGCGCTGAGGTTCTGGATCATCTCGGGCGTGTGCCGGTGCACGCCGCCGACGCCGTACGGGGTCATGTTGCCCATCACTTCGGAGCCGAGCAGGTGCGGCTTGGCCGCCTTGCCTGCGCCGGAGGTCCCGGACGCGGCGACGATCACGGCCTCGGGCTCGGCGAGCTGGGCCGCGTACGCCGGGTACAGCGCGAGCGACACGGCGGTCGGGTAGCACCCGGGCACCGCGATCCGCTTGGTCCCGGCGAGGGCGGCGCGAGCGCCGGGCAGTTCGGGCAGGCCGTAGGGCCAGGTGCCGGCGTGCGGCGAGCCGTAGAATTTCTCCCAGTCGGCGGCGTCCCGGAGGCGGAAGTCGGCACCCATGTCCACCACCAGCACCTCGTCGCCGAGCTGTTCGGCCACGGCGGCGGACTGGCCGTGCGGCAGGGCCAGGAAGACGACGTCGTGCCCGGCGAGCACCTCGGCCGTAGTGGGCTGGAGGATGCGGCCGGCCAGGGGGCGCAGATGCGGTTGGAGGGCGCCGAGGGGCTGGCCCGCGTTGGAGTTGGCGGTGAGGGCGCCGATCTCCACCTCGGGGTGGGCGAGCAGCAGACGGAGCAGTTCCCCGCCCGCGTAACCACTCGCTCCTGCCACTGCTGCGCGTACCACCATCGAAAGCCTCCTCGTCGATGGCATGACTATACGCAGTGATGCACTTTTATGCAAAGAATTCCCGCTGGAGCGGCACTGGGCCGGCCTCTAGGGTGACTCCATGGCGACGATCAAGCACGTCCAGGTGACCTTCGACTGCGCGGACCCCGAGCGCGTGGGGCGCTTCTGGTGCGCGGTGCTGGGCTACGTCCCGCCGGAGCCGCCGGAGGGCTTCGATTCCTGGGACGCGTACAACGCCTCGCTGCCGGACGGGGAGCGGAACACGTGGTTCGCGGCCTCCGACCCGACCGGGGCCGGTCCGCGGATGTACTTCCAGAAGGTTCCCGAGGGCAAGACCGCCAAGAACCGGGTGCACCTCGATGTCCGGGTGGGTGTCGGCCTCAAGGGCGCGGAGCGGCTTGCCGTGCTCGAGGCCGAGTGCGCGCGGCTCCTCCCGCTCGGCGCGGTGCGCGGGCGGCTGCTGCTCGCCGACGAGGAGAACGAGTCCTGCCTCAACATGCAGGACGTCGAGGGCAACGAGTTCTGCCTCGACTGACCGAGGACTCACTCGCGGCGGGCACCCCGGCACGTACGCTCACGCCCATGCCCGCCCGCTCCCCCGCTCCCCGCCTGCACCGCGTCGCCGTCCTCGTGCTCGACGGGGCGAAGCCGCTGGACGTGGGCATCCCGGCCCAGGTGTTCACGACCCGGGCGAGCATGCCGTACGAGGTACGGGTGTGCGGGGCGGCCCCGGGGCTGGTGACCGGGGGTGACGGGCTCGCGTACCACGTCACGCACGGGCTCGCCGCGCTGGCCTGGGCGGACATCGTCTTCGTACCCGGGTACCGGCAGCCGGACCGGGAGGACCCGCCCCGGGCCGTGATCGACGCCCTGGTCGCCGCGCACGAGCGGGGGGCGCGGCTCGCCGCCATCTCGACCGGGGCCTTCGCGCTGGCCGCCACCGGGCTGCTCGACGGGCGCCGGGCCACCACGCACTGGCACTACACGCGGGCGCTCGCCGCGAAGTACCCGCTGGTCCGGGTGGACGAGAACGTGCTGTTCGTCGACGAGGGCAGCGTCCTCACCTCGGCCGGTGCCGCGTCCGGGATCGACCTGTGCCTGCACGTGCTGCGCGGCGACCTGGGCATCGCCGCGTCCAACCACGCGGCCCGGCGGCTCGTCGCGGCCCCGTACCGCAGCGGCGGGCAGGCGCAGTACGTGCCGCGCAGCGTGCCCGAGCCGCTGGGCGAGCGGTTCGCGGCCACCCGCGAGTGGGCGCTGCACCGGCTCGGCGAACCGCTCACGCTCGACGCGCTGGCCCGGCACGCGGCGGTGTCGCCCCGCACGTTCTCGCGGCGGTTCGCCGAGGACACCGGATACACCCCGATGCAGTGGGTGATGCGGGCCCGCGTCGACGTGGCCCGCGAACTCCTCGAACGCTCGGAGCTGGCCGTCGAGCAGATCGCCGCCGACGTGGGGCTCGGGACCGGCGCCAATCTGCGGCTGCACTTCCAGCGCATCCTGGGCACCACCCCGAGCGAGTACCGACGCACCTTCGCCAAGGGCGAATAGGGCATATCGCCGCCCCGTGCGGCTGGCGGGATCCTTGCGGACCGTGGCGATCGCGCCGCTGTCGGGGGCGCCCGGCGGGCGCGATCGTTGAAGGCGAAGAGAGAAGGGACATCTCACGTGACTCGCATCGCCATCAACGGATTCGGCCGCATCGGACGCAACGTGCTGCGCGCGCTGCTCGAACGCGACAGCGACCTCGACCTGGTCGCCGTCAACGACCTCTCGGAGCCCGCCACCCTCGCCCGGCTGCTGGCGTTCGACACCACCGCGGGCCGGCTGGGCCGCCCGGTCACCGTGGACGGGGACACGCTCGTCGTGGACGGCCGCCGCATCAAGGTGCTCGCCGAGCGGGAGCCCGCGCGGCTGCCCTGGGCGGAGCTGGGCGTCGACATCGCCGTGGAGGCCACCGGCCGCTTCACCTCGGCGAAGGCCGCCCGCGCCCACCTCGACGCCGGAGCGAAGCGGGTGCTGGTCGCCGCGCCCTCGGACGGGGCGGACGTGACGCTCGCGTACGGCGTCAACAGCGACGCGTACGACCCCGAGCTGCACACGGTCGTGTCGAACGCCTCCTGCACGACCAACGCGCTCGCGCCGCTGGCCAAGGTGCTGGACGACCTCGCCGGCATCGAGCACGGCTTCATGACGACCGTGCACGCCTACACCCAGGAGCAGAACCTCCAGGACGGTCCGCACCGCGACGCCCGCCGCGCCCGCGCCGCCGGCGTCAACATCGTGCCGACCACGACCGGCGCCGCGAAGGCGATCGGGCTCGTGCTGCCCCGCCTCGACGGCAAGCTGTCGGGCGACTCCATCCGGGTTCCGGTCCCGGTCGGGTCGATCGTGGAGCTGAACACCACCGTGGCCCGGGACGTGACCCGTGATCAGGTGCTGGAGGCGTACCGGGCGGCGGCCGAGGGCCCGCTGGCGGGCGTACTCGAATACTCCGAGGACCCGCTGGTTTCGGCCGACATCACCGGCAACCCCGCGTCCTCGATCTACGACTCGGAGCTCACCCGGGTCGACGGACGCCACATCAAGGTGTCCGCCTGGTACGACAACGAGTGGGGCTTCTCCAACCGGGTGATCGACACGCTCACCCTGCTGGCCCGCCGCTAGGGCGTGGGGGCGGTCACCGGCCGCCCCCGACTCCCGCCACGGCGGGCGGAGTTCACTTTCCGTTCGCCGTGCAACCTTCTCCGCGTCGTACGTGTCTCCCAAGCGAGCCCTCACACCTCGTACGCCATTGGCTCCACGTACGCGACCAAGGAGAATTTTGTGGGCATTCGCACCATGCTGACCGTGGCCGTGTGCGCCGCCACGGCGCTGACCGGCGGCGTAGCCGTCGCGGCGCCCGGGGGCGCGCAGGCGGGCACGGCCGGGGGAACGGCGACCACCACCGTCCGCGAGGACTTCAACGGGGACGGGTACCAGGACGTCGTCGTCGGGTCCCCCAACGCGACGGTGGACGGGCAGCTCTACGCCGGTTACATCACCATCGCCTACGGCTCCGCCCAGGGCCTGGGCCCCGCCCGCACGACGACCATCGACCAGAACACCCCGGGTGTGCCGGGCGAAGCCGGGGAGGGCCACGGCCTCGGCTTCCAGATGTTCCCGGCCGACCTGGACCACGACGGGCTGACCGACCTCGCGCTGTACTCCAACGAATCGCTGCCGGAGCTGAACAACTACGGCTCCGTGATCATCCTGTGGGGCCGCACCGGCGGCATGACGGGCAAGGACTCGGTCCGCGTTCCCGGCCCCGAGAGCGGCGAGATGGGCAACAACCTGATCGCCGGCGACTTCAACGGCGACGGCAACGCGGACCTGATGATGGCGCACGGCTCGCAGGACGAGTACTTCGACCAGCGGAGCGTGCTCTACGGGCCGTTCAACCGCTCCGGGGAGCCCTCGCGCGAACAGTTCGTGCCCATGTTCGATTCGGACAGTCGGATGGGCACCCCCGCCAAGGGCGACTTCAACGGTGACGGCATCGACGACCTCATCACCTTCTACGGGTGGGAGGGGAGCGTTGAGGGCTCCCGGCTGTGGCTCGGCACCCCGCAGGGCCTGTCCACCACCTACACCCGGGTGCCCAGCGGCAGGGTCCCGGCGGTCGGCGACTTCGACAACGACGGCAAGGACGACCTGGCCATCCGGCTGGTCCCGAACTACAACGAGGAGGACTACCCCACCGACCCGGGCACCATCCGTATCCTCTACGGCTCCGAGACCGGTCCGGGCGCGACCCGGTCCCGGATCATCACGCAGGACACGGCGGGCGTTCCCGGGGTCAGCGAGAAGGGCGACCAGTTCGGCGCCCGGATGAGCGCGGGCGACGTCAACGGCGACGGCTACGACGACCTCGCGGTGGGCGTGCCGTTCGAGGCCCTGGAGTCCAAGGCGGGCGCGGGCGCGGTGGTCCTGCTGAAGGGCGGGCCCGGCGGGCTGAGCGGCACCGGCGCCAAGTCGTTCCACCAGGACACGGCGGGCGTGCCCGGGGTGGCGGAGACGGGCGACCACTTCGGCGGTTCGGTGCGGCTGCTGGACGTGAACAAGGACGGTAAGGCGGATCTGACGGCCGGCGCCCCCGACGAGGACCTGGACGCGGTCGCGGACGGCGGTGCGGTGTGGTCGCTGCGCGGCGCCTCGACGGGGCTGACGACGACCGGTGCCGTCGCGTTCAACCCGGTCGACCTGGGGCTCCTGGCGAAGAAGTCCCGATTCGGCCTGAACCTGGCCGGCGACAACGGACCCAGCCTCTGAGCCATGAGGGGCCCCTTCCGCGAGCGCGGAAGGGGCCCCTCATGGGTTCTCCGGTGTCAGGCGCGCTCGTCGCGCGCCTTCGCCTCGCGCTCGGCGTTCCGCTCCTTGATGCGGATGTTCTCCTTGCGGACGTCCGCCTGGGTGGCGCGCTCCTGCCGCAGCCACTCGGGGTTCTCCTGCTTCAGGGCTTCGATCTGCTCGGTGGTCAGTGCCTCGGTGACCCCGCCTCGGGCCAGGCCCGAGATGGAGACGCCCAGCTTGGACGCGACGACCGGGCGGGGGTGCGGGCCGTTGTTCCGCAGGTCGCGCAGCCACTGGGGCGGATCGGCCTGGAGGGCCGCCAGCTCGGCGCGCGAGACGACACCCTCCTGGAATTCGGCTGGGGTGGCGTCGAGGTACACACCCAGCTTCTTCGCCGCGGTCGCGGGCTTCATCGTCTGGGCGGTCTGGTGGGACTTCATGAGGTCAAGGGTATCCAGCGCGTGCGGCGCCCTCGACCACGGCCGGTAACCTGGCGGGGTGACAGGCCCCGAAGCAACCCCCTCGTTCCGGCTGGCGTACGTCCCCGGAGTGACCCCCGCCAAATGGGTGCGGATCTGGAACGAGCGCCTGCCGGACATCCCCCTGACCCTCGTCCAGGTCCCCGCGCACGGCGCCCAGGAGCTGCTGCGCGCCGGTGACGCCGACGCGGCGTTCCTCCGGCTGCCGGTGGAGGGCACGGATCTCAGCGCGATCCCGCTGTACACGGAGACCACGGTCGCCGTGGTCCCGAAGGACCACCTGATCGCGGCGGTGGACGAGCTGTCCGTCGCGGAGCTGGCCGACGAGATCGTGCTGCACCCGGTGGACGACGCCCTGCCCTGGGAGCGGCTGCCCGGCCGCCCGGCGCTGGAGCGGCCGGCGACCACGGCGGACGCGATCGAGCTGGTCGCGGCGGGGATCGGGGTCCTCGTGGTCCCCCAGTCGCTGGCCCGGCTGCACCACCGCAAGGACCTGACGTACCGGCCGCTGACGGACGCGCCGGAGTCGCGCGTCGCGCTGTCGTGGCCGCAGGAGAAGACCACCGACCAGGTGGAGGACTTCATCGGCATCGTCCGCGGCCGTACGGTGAACAGCTCGCGCGGCCGGGCGGGGGCGGCGCCCGCACAGCCGAAGGCCAAGGACAAGGACAAGGACAAGGCGAAGGACAAGCCGAAGCGCGCTGCCGGTACGGGGGCGGGGAAGGGCTCCAGGGCCGCCAAGGGTGCCAAGGGCGGCACTCGCGGCGCCGCCGCCAAGCGCGGCAAGCCCCGCCGGAGGCCGTAGGGGCCGCTCGACTCCTTCCGGACCACCGTGGCCCGGAAGGTCGAGGACCTCACCGACGAGCAGGTGCGCAGCGCCTCCGTTACCGCGGCCACGCCGGTTCCCTCCGGGAGCGGATCGACGGAAGCACCGGTGTCCGACGGCCCGGGCGTCGGGACCGTTCGGGCGGATGTCAGGATGGTTGTATGACGAGCCAGGTTTACTTCGACATCACCATCAACGACGAGCCCGCCGGGCGGATCGTCTTCAATCTGTTCGACGACATCGTTCCCAAGACCGCCGAGAACTTCCGCCAGCTGGCGACCGGCCAGAACGGCTTCGGTTACAAGGGCTCCTCCTTCCACCGAGTCATCCCGGAGTTCATGCTCCAGGGCGGCGACTTCACGCGCGGCGACGGCACGGGCGGCAAGAGCATCTACGGCAACAAGTTCGCCGACGAGAACTTCGAGCTGAAGCACACCAAGCCGGGCCTGCTCTCGATGGCCAACGCCGGACCGAACTCGAACGGTTCGCAGTTCTTCATCACGACGATCGTGACGTCCTGGCTGGACGGCAAGCACGTCGTCTTCGGCGAGGTCGCCGACGAGGACAGCATGGTCCTGGTCAAGCGCATCGAGGGCCTCGGCTCGCAGAGCGGCCGCACCCAGGCGAAGATCACCATCGCGGACTCCGGCATCTTCTGATCCCGGATCCCCGGCGCACCGAACGCGCCGTCCGACGTTTCCGTCGGGCGGCGCGTTTCCGCATTCGGAAACACGTTCACTGTCAACCATCAGTTGACACTCGCCGACTGTCAACTTACGGTTGACACATGACGAATCCCGTAGTCCCGTCGCAGCCCATCCGTCTCGACGACCTGATCGCGGCCATCAAGAAGGTGCACTCCGACGCCCTGGACCAGCTCCAGGACGCCGTCATCGCCGCCGACCACCTCGGCGACGTCGCCGACCACCTGATCGGCCACTTCGTGGACCAGGCCCGTCGCTCCGGCGCCTCCTGGACCGACATCGGCAAGAGCATGGGCGTGACCCGGCAGGCCGCCCAGAAGCGCTTCGTCGCCAAGGACCCCGGCGACGGCGCCGCCCTCGACCCGAGCCAGGGCTTCGACCGCTTCACGCAGCGCGCCAAGAACGTGGTGATGGCGGCCCAGAACGAGGCCCGGGCGGCCGGCAACACCGAGATCGGCACCGCCCACCTCGTCCTCGGCCTGCTCAGCGAGCCCGAAGCCCTCGCGGCGGTGTTCATCAAGGCCCAGGGCGTGGTCCTGGACTCCGTCCGGCAGGCGGCCACCGAGGCGCTGCCCCCGGCCACCGAGGGCGAGATCCCCGAGCTGATCCCGTACAACGCCGACGCGCGCAAGGCGCTGGAACTCACCTTCCGCGAGGCGCTGCGGATGGGGCACAACTACGTCGGCACCGAGCACATCCTGCTCGCCCTGCTGGAGCACGAGGACGGCTCCGGCGTGCTCAGCGGCCTCGGCATCGACAAGGCGGCCGCCGAACAGGCCATCGCCGAGGCGCTGTCGATCCTCACGGTCGGCAAGGAGGCGCCCGCCCAGGAGGGGTGACCCGCCCCGGCCGCCGCCGTCCGCTCCTACTCCAGGCGCAGGCTCCAGCGGCGCGAGCGGCCGGTGAGGACGACGGTGGAGAGCGGGCCGACGTCGACGTTCCAGTACGTGGAAGGCGGGGCCTTCAGCGCGTACACGAGGGCGGCGCGGACCACGGCGGGTTCGGCCACGGCGACGATCGCCCCGTCACAGGCGGGGCGGGTGTCCAGCCAGCCGCCTATCCGCGAGATGAAGGCGAGCAGCGGCTCTCCGCCGTGCGGCGCGGCACGCGGGTCCGCCAGCCAGGCGTCCACGGCCGCCGGTTCGAGGGCGCTGACCTCGGCGAGCGTACGGCCCCGCCAACGTCCCATGTCGCAGTCGCGCAGGGCCGGCTGCACCAGGGCGTGGAAGCCCAGGGCCTCACCGGTCGCGCGGCTGCGCGGGGTCGGCGAGCAGTAGCGCAGCTCGGCGGAGCCCAGGGCGGCCAGGGCCGGGGCGGCGAACCGCACCGCGTACCAGCCGGCCTCGTCGAGTGGCCGGTCGTCGTCGAATCGCTCGCCGAGCAGGGCGGAGCCGCGCGCCGCGGCGAGGAGCGTGACCCGAACACTCATGGCCGCGATCGTGAGGCGGAACGGGACCCGGGTCAAGAGGTCGTTCGCGCACACCTACGCCCGAGTAGGTCAGGGGTGAGCGGCCGTGGTGCCCTCCCAGGCCGTACGCAGCCGGCGTACGCCCTCCGTGATCTCCGGCGGCCCGGCCACCGAGGCGAAGCTCAGGCGGACGTGCGGGGCCGGGGGTTCGGCGGAGAAGTACGGACGCCCCGGGGCGACGGCCACGCCCGCCCGCAGGGCGGACTGCACCATCGCGGACTCGTCCGTGCCCGCCTCGGACCCCGGCAGGGTCAGCCAGAGGTAGCCGCCGCCGGAGGGCACACGGGACAGCCCGAGGCCCGGCAGCGCCGTCCGCAGCGCTGCCGCCATCGCCGTACGGCGGGCGCCGAGCTCGGCCGACACGCTGCGCAGATGGCGGCGCCAGGCGGGCGAGCCGACCAGTTCGAGCGCGGCCTCCTGGAGCGGCCGGGGGACGAAGAAGCTGTCCACGATCTGGATGGAGCGCAGCCGCTCCAGAGCCGGGCCGCGGGCGGCCAGCGCGCCCACCCGCAGGCTGGGCGACGCGGCCTTGGTGAGCGAGCGGGTGTGGACGACGACGCCGTCGGGGTCGTCGGCGGCCAGCGGCTTGGGCAGCGGGCCCGCGTCGTCGTGCGCGAGGAGGCGGGCGAAGTCGTCCTCGATGACGAAGGCCCCCGCCTCCCGGGCGATCCGGACGACCTCGGGGCGCCGGGCCTCGGAGAGCACCGTGCCCGTCGGGTTCTGGAACAGCGGCTGGCAGACGAAGACGCGGGCCCCGGTCGCCCCGAACGCGGCGGCGAGCAGGTCGGGCCGGACGCCCTCGGAGTCGACCGGGACGGGCACCGGCCGCAGCCCGGCCGCGCGGGCGGCCGCCAGCATGCCCGGGTACGTGGGCGACTCCACCAG
>NZ_JAAGNI010000247.1 GCF_010550605.1 Streptomyces sp. SID9727 | reverse complement strand
GCGGGCGGCCTGCGGGTCGCCGGGGTAGGGCCGGGGCACCGGCAGCCGGCGGGCGATCTCGGTCGGGGTCGGCGTTCCCGGGTCCAGCGCGGGCGCCGGGGGCGTCTCGCGGCGGCTGTGCGGCGGGCGGCGCAGCCAGTGCGCGTAGTCCGGCACCGAGCCCAGGCGGGCGCCGAGCAGTTCGGTGGAGGGCGTGAAGTGCGCGGAGGGCTCGGGCTGGTCGCGCTTGCCGCGCAGGGCCCGGATCTCGCGCAGCACTCCGCGCAGCTGCCCGGCCATGTCCTCGGCGGTGCCGAACCGCGCCTCGGGGTCCTCGGCGGTGGCCCGCGCCACGACGAGCCGGAAGGAGCTGATGCCGAGCCCGGGGACGTCGTCGCCGACCGCCCAGCGGGCCAGTTCGTCGAGCGTGACGCCGACGGTGTGCACGTCGTGGGCCACGGTGAGCGGCTGGGTGCCGTCCGTCTCCGGTGCCGCGAAGTACGGGGTGATCACGGGCGGCGGGTCGACGCTGCCCGCCTTGCGGACGCCCCCGAGGTCGATGACCTTGATCCCGTCGAGGTGGTGGATCACGTTGGACGGCTTCATGTCCCCGTACAGGAATCCCATCCCGTGCAGATGGGACAGGGCCTCCAGGATCTGGCAGCCGTAGGTGACGACGTGTTCGATGTCGAGGACGAAGGCGCCCCGCCGGACCGACTCGACCAGGGCGGACAGGGTGCGGTCGCCGACGTCCTCCATCACGATGTAGCCGCCGGAGACGGTGCCGTCGGCGTTGGCGGTGGAGACGAAGTCCCGGATCTGGACGATGCGTTCGTGCCGGATGGCGACCAGGCTGCGGCGCTCCTCACCGGCCTGGGCGGCGCCGCGTTCGGCGTAGCGGTTGAGGAGGCCCTTGACCGCGACGAAGTCTTCCAGGTGGGTGTCCTCGGCCAGGTAGACCCAGCCCTGCCCGCCGTGGGCGATGGGGCCCCGGATGACGTACTGGTCCTGGAGCGGCGGGCCGTCCTTGGTGAGCTCCGGGCGGTACGAGTAGGGCGCCCCGCAGACCGGGCAGTACCCCTCGTCCGGGGGCGGCGCGGCGGTGTGCGGCGGGACGAACGCGGTGTCGCAGGACTTGACGGAGCAGGTCATCACGATGCGCACGGGATGCTCGGCGGCGGCCAGCCGTTCGGCCGGGCTGCCGGGGTCGAGCAGCGGGAGTTCGAGGAGCCCGGCGGGTCCGTGGTCCTCGGGCGCGGCGGGCAGCGCCGGGAGGCCGGGCGCCGTCTCGTCGCGGCCGCAGGTGTCGCAGTAGCCGGTGGGCTGGACGGCGCCGGTGCAGGGGCCGCCGGTGAAGCGGCGGTGCGGGCAGGGGATCCTCACGGGCGGCCCACGGGTCCGGTGCGCTGTCCGGGCAGGCCCGGCGCTCCCGCGAGGTCGGCGCGTAAGTCGCGTAACAGCTGCTTGAGCCCCACCAGCCGGGCGTGCGGCTCCCGCAGCCCGCGCAGCTCCTCCAGCCGGTGCCGGCGGGCGGCAGGGTCCGTGGCCGGGCGCGGGGGCGCCGAGGCGGAGTCGGTCAGGCCGTCCAGGCGGGACCAGGTGCGCTCCATGCGTTCCGCCCTCCTCAGCAGCTCCTCGGCGCGCTCGTCCAGCGCCGGTACGAGCAGGTCGCGTTCCACCGCGCCGGGCGCCGGGCCCTCCGTGCCGCGTACGACGACCAGCAGCCGGAAGCCCAGGGTGTGCACCCGGGCCAGGACGCGCACGAGCCCGGCCGGGTCCGGGTCCTCGTCCAGGCCGATCACCGCGAGGACCGGGCCGGCGGCGGGGCGCCCGGCGAGGGAGCGTTCGGGTTCGTCGCCGCCTTCGAGGAGCCAGTCGCGGTAGCGGTTGCGCTGGTGGCGCGGGGGGCGCAGCTGGGCGACCAGGGTGTCCACCAGTTCGTCGGGGCGGCCGTGCCCGCCGTGGTGGACGAGGTGGGCGCGGTGCAGCTGGTGGCGCAGGGTGCGGTCGCGGCCGCCGCCCTCCGGGACGACGCCGAAGCGCACCGAGGGCTGGTCGGCGCCCGTGAACCAGCGCCGGAGGCGTCCGGCGAAGGCGTGGTCCCAGCCGTCGGGGCCGCTCAGCTCGGCGACCAGCGGCACGAGTTCGGCGATGCGGTCCACGGGGATCATGTACGAGAAGGCGAGGTCGTTCTCCATGGGCAGCCCCATCTCCAGGTCGCCGCGCCAGCTGACGACGAGGCCCACGACGCTCTCGGGGCGCTCGCCCTCGCGCCCGGTGTGGACGGCGGCGCCGCTGAAGCCGGGGCGCACCACTTCCGCGTTGGTGCGGGCGTCGAGCTGCACCCAGTCCCCGTGGAGGCCGCTGATCCGGCCGGCGAGCCACATGCCGTCCGCGTCGAAGGGGGCCGCGTAGCCGCCGAGCCACACCTCGGCACCGCGTTCGAGGCGCCGGGACAGGGGCGCGGGTTCGGCCTGGGGGCGGGGGCCGTCCAGGGCGAGGACGGCGACGTCCTCGCGGCCGTCGAGCCAGCCGTCCGGGGCGACCCGGGCGGCGACGGGCGGGATGCCGGGGTTCTCGGCGAACTCGACCCACATCCGGGCGTCCGGTTCCCGGACGACGTGGGCGCAGGTCAGCATCCGGTCCTGGGTGATCAGCACCCCGGCCCCGCACACCTCTCCCTGCGGGCCGCCCCGGCGCAACCGCAGTCGCCAGTCCGCTCTCAACTCCCCCATGGTGCACGAGCGTACGCGCGGACGGGCCCCGCTTCCCAGAGTCCGGACACAAAGGGGAGCGGGGCGCCGTGCGGGCTCAGCCTCCGCAGTGGAAGCGGGCGTCACCCCAGTCCGCGTGGTCGTTGCCGTTCCCGTCGCCGCCGTCATCGGCGATCAGTTCGACGTACTTGGCTCCGGTGACGTCCGCCGTGAGCGACCAGGCGGTGTCGGAGGCCCGGAGCACCGGGGACTTCACCTTCTCGGTGCCGTCGGCCCGCACGGAGAACCGCACGCTGCCGGCGCTCTTCTGGACGTCGTCCACGCCGACCTCGGCGGTGAAGGAGGTGCACCGTCCGCCGAGGTAGTAGCGGATGGTGGCCGGGGCGTGGCTGCCGAGCCCCTTCTCGTAGACCTTGCCGCCGATCGTCAGCGCGGTGCCGTCACCGGCGCCGGTCTCGCCGTTGGACAGGTCCCGCTCGACCGGGCCCCAGCCGTTGGTGGTGGCGGTCCAGTCGAGGTCACTGGCCCAGCTGTCCTCGGTGGGCGGCGGGGGCAGGGTGCGTACGGAGGTCTGCGCGCCGAGCTCCCGCCGCCCGTCGCCGGCCGTGTACGCGGCCTGGGAGGTCAGGGTGTACGTGCCGTACTCGGCGTCCATCGGCGGCGTGACCTGCCAGCGGGCGGTGACCTTCGCGCCGGGCGCGACGGAGTCGAAGGTGACGGCTCCGGCGGGCTCGGCCCGCCAGCCCTCGGGGACGGCGAGGCCCACCTGCACGCCGGTCGCGGCGGTGGTCTCGTAGTTGGTGAAGCTCGCCTCGACGGGGTTGGCGGCGCCCGGCTCGAGCGTCTCTCCACCGGCCGCCACCGTGAGCGTGCCGCAGGCCGCCCGCTCGCCGGCCGGTGCCTCGCCGAGATCGGTCACGGTGAAGGCGTCGAGGACGAAGTCGGCGCCCTCGGGCGCGCCGCCGCGCTTGCGCAGCCCGGTCCAGGTGTCGCCGCAGCCCGCCGTGACGGTCTCCGTGAAGTGGCCGGTGGAGTGCTGGGCTCCAATGGCGGTGGCCCGGGTCTCGACGGAGGCGGGCTTGCCGTCGGCGGTGATCCGGTCGTAGCCGTCGACCCACTCGTAGGCCCCGGCCTGGCTGGACTGGTAGTCGTACTCGACCTTGTAACGGTGGCCGGCGGTCATCGGGACGGTCCAGGGGGCGGTGCGGTAGACGAGGCCGGTGTTCTCCTCGTGTGCCTTCAGGGACTCCTCGCCGCCGATCACGTCGTCGATGAGCTTCCCGTTCCAGCCGGCCTGGGTGTACGGGGCGTGGAGCTGCGAGATGACGGTGCGGGGGTCGGTGGAGCCGCCCGCGTCGCCCTTGAGGAAGGGGCCCCAGCCCTGGTCGACGTCCTCGAAGTCCTCGTGGACGACGGTGCCCTTCCTGGTGGCGGGGGCGTTGGCGACGAGGCGGACGTCGTCGGCGCGGACCGTGGCCGTGCTGCCGTTCGCGGCCTCGACGCGCAGGGTGGTGCGGCCGTTGGCCGGGGCGGTGAAGTTGACCTTGGCGCGCTGGAAGTAGGTGCCGTGCCAGTCGGACGCGGCGACGTAGTCCTTGGCGGTGGACCGGTCCACGGCGACGGACTTCCCGCCCGCCGAGAGCGTGGTGTGCCGGGTCTTGCCGGGCTCGACCTCGATGAGCGCGGAGGCGGTGTAGCGGGCGCCGGGCTTCAGGCCGCCGATGCGCTGGGAGAGCGCGGCGGTGCCGGAGCCGGAGAGCTTGGCGCTGTTGCGGCCCCGGTCGTCGGTGTCGCGGACGGCGGTGCCGGTCTTCGTCCAGTCGCCGAGCCGGTCGTCGTTGAAGCCGGGGTCGGCGACGAGGGTGTCCTCGCCCCACCGGGGGTCGGCGGCCTTCGGGGCCCGGTGCGGGTAGAGGACGTACGGCTGCCCGGCCTCGGCCGTGAGCGTGATCCTCCCGTCGACGGGCCGGACCGTTCCGGTCTTCACGCGGCCGTTGTCGGTGAGCTCGTAGACGGTGTACGCGCCCGTGGAGGGCACCGCCCAGCTGCTCGTACCGCCCTTCTGGCTGTAGTGGTACAGCTTCTTGCCGCCGTCCCACGGCAGGAGGTAGTCGGTGCCGCTGAGGACCTTGCGGCCATGGTCGTAGAAGGTCCGCCTGCCGTCCTCGACCGTGCCGCTGAGACCGCCGGTGAAGGTGATGTCGTTGCCGTCCCACCGGGTGATCTTCTGCTGTTGGAGGTACTTGGCGGGCAGGTCGCGCTGCCAGACGTTGTCGTAGAAGGCGTTCCAGTCGGTCTCGCCGGTCCAGCCCTCGAACTCGGCGATGGCGCTCTGGCCGAGGACCGGGTCGTTGTTCCAGACGTCCTTCTCGCCGTTCCGGATGAACCGGATGATCTTCGAGTTGATGCCCTTGTTGGTGGCGCCGCCGTAGTCCAGGTCATTGGCCCAGTGCGACCAGAGCGAACCCCGCTCGAACTTGTCGGCCCACTCGCTGGAGACGTTCCAGCCCTGCTTCCGGAGGGCCTGAAGGGTCTTGTCGGCGATCCAGCCGTGTGTGTAGTACACGTCGATGTACAGCATCGAGAGGTTGGAACCGGTCTCGTCGCGCAGTTGCCGGAAGCGCTTCGCCAGGTCGCCGCTGTTGATGTCGCGCCGCTGGTCGATGTAGTAGCTCTGGCCCAGCCAGTTCCAGCCCGGCTTGGTCTTGTCGACCAGTTGCTCGTCGAACGCCTTCGCCTCCGGGTACGCCTCCGTGGCGTTGACGTGGACGCCGAAGGTGGCGCCCCACTTCTTGCCGTCCTTCAGCAGGGCGTTGAGGTCCTTCAGCCCGCCCGCGCGCTTGTTGTAGTCGCCGCCGTAGTCGGGGTGGGCCGAGTCGTGGCCCTCGGAGGCGTACCCCTTGAGCAGGGCGAGCTGGCCGAGGCCGTCCGTCGCGAGGGAGATCCGCTTGACGTCGTCCAGGGTGCGCAGGAAGGGGTGCGTGGCCTGGCTGGCGAAGTTGAACGGGATGTGGGTGATGACCCGCTCCGCGGTGTCCTCGCTGCCCGGCGCGACCACGCCGATCGAGCGGAACGCGACGGCCCCGTCCTGCCAGTCCACGGTCTCGTCGCCGTTGGCGTCGGGCGTGACGACGACCTTGGCCCAGGGCAGCGCGTCCCCGCTCTCCGGCTTCGGCGCGCCCTCGCCCCGGTAGGTCCACTGGCCGGACCAGACGGCGACCCGCGTCGAGCCGTCGTCCTCCTTGCGGGCCTGGTGCCAGAACCGGGCGTCGTCCCCGCCGGTGGCGCCTGAGGGTTTGTCGTACGAGGAGTTGGACTCGACGGCCGCCGCGAGCGAGCCGGTGTTGACGATCGCGTACGTGGCGCCGGAGGGCGCGGATTCGGCCGGGCTGTCCCCGGTGACCTTCGCGAAGACGTCGGCGGTCTTCGTGGAGTCGGTGTCCAGCTTGGTGAAGGCGGTGGCCGCCCCGCTGTCCGTACTGGCGACGGAGACCAGGTCGTGCCCGGGTATGTCGATGGTGCCCACCCGGAACGCGTCGGTGTCGCGGACGGCGGTGACCTTGAACGTGGTGGCGCGGCCGGCCACGGACAGCGTGGCGTCGATCTCGACCCCGGGCAGGTCGGTGAAGACCAGCGTGTAGCGGGCGGCCGAGCCGGTGACCTTCGGGGCGCCCTTGAGCTTCACCGGGTGCGCGGTGCCGTTCAGGGTGACGGCGGTGACCGGACGGGTGGAGCCGGTCAGCCGCGCGCCGGATCCGCGGTCGGTGTACGTGAGGACGCGCGGGAAGTCCGCGGCGACGGCGACCGCGAGCTGCGCGGAGGCGATGACGGGGCTGCCCGCGGGCACGGCGGCGGCAGCGGGCGAGGGGGTGGCGGCCACGGCGGGGAGGGCGGTCCCCACCAGGGCCAGGACGGCTGCTGAGGCGGCGGCTGCGACGCCCACCGGCATACGGCTTGGTGACATGTGCACTGCGTAGTCGTCGGCTCCGCGCACCGTCAACGACGGACGGCCCCGAGGGCTCCGCCAGTCCAACAACCGCCGTCCGTAAGTCCAAGCAGGTCCGTCCGTGGCAGGAACGGACATCCGGGGCGCCGCGTTCAGGTCCTGATCACGCGGCGAGCGAGCCCGCAGCCGCACCCCGGCAAGTGCCGCTCACCAGCGTCGAGTTGTGAAGAGTTCTTCTTTTTGAGAGCGCTCTCAGTCACAAGTCTTGACGCCCGTGCCGCACGTCGGGACAGTGGTGCGCACCGCGGACGCCCCCCGCTCCACCCTCCCCGCACGGTCCACCCGTCCGCGCCCCCCACGTACCCCCGGAGTCGCCTCATGATTTCGCGCCGGAAGTTCCTGACGGGCGGTGCCGCCGCCACCGCCACCGCCGTGACCTACCCCCTCTGGGGCAGCGCGCTGAGCCCGAGCGCGTCGGCCTCCGCCGCCACCTGCGAACTGGCCCTGGTCAACAAGTCGTTGCCCGGCCGCGTCAACGCCTACGTCACCGGCCACGAGCAGGGCACCGACCGCTGGGTCCTGCTGCGCGCCGACGGCGGCGTCTACCACCCCGACTCCCCCTCGGCGCCGCAGACCCCGCTGCCGGTCGACTGCGCGATCCCGCTGAACGGGGCGGGCGGCGCGCCGGTCGTGCTGACGCTCCCCCAGATGTACGGCGCCCGGGTCTACTTCGTCCGCGACGACACCCTGACCT
The DNA here is from genome assembly GCF_010550605.1 of Streptomyces sp. SID9727. GTDB lineage: Bacteria > Actinomycetota > Actinomycetes > Streptomycetales > Streptomycetaceae > Streptomyces. Next base: position 11,531 of record NZ_JAAGNI010000247.1, on the reverse strand, counting down.
TCTACCTCAACCCGGGGCCCGCCCTGGTCGAGCCGGCGTTCGCCACCTCCACGGACCCGAACTACGGGCGGACCTGGTCGTTCTGCGAGTTCACGTTCAACCCGCAGCAGCTGTACGCCAACATCAGCTACGTCGACCTGGTGACCGCGCTCCCGATCGGCCTGACCCTGGAGGGCGACGCCACGCACACCGTCGCCCCGCTCCCCGACGGCGCCGTGCAGCGGATCGCCGACGGCCTCATCGCCCAGGCGGCCGCCGACGGCCAGCCCTGGGACAAGTTGGTGACCCGTGGCGCGGACGGCAGCGTGCTGCGGGTCATCTCGCCGCAGAACCTGATGGCGCCCTACTTCGACCGGCCGGACCAGATGCCGTTCCGGGACCTGTTCACGGCGCAGATCGACCAGGTCTGGGAGAAGTACCGCTCGACGGACCTGCGCATCGACCTCCAGGGCGGGCGCGGCGTACGCACGGGCCGGGTCAGCGGCGACACCCTGACCTTCGACGGCGGGCACACCTTCACCAAGCCGGTCTCCAAGGACATCTTCACCTGCAATCACGGGCCGTTCACCAACAACCCGGCGGACAACGACGACAAGAAGGCCCTGCTGGCCCGGCTCGCGGCGGGCTTCAACCGCTCGATCATGCTCAGCCACCCGGACCAGCCCAACGGCACCTCGGTGTCCGACTACTACCAGGGCGCGGTCACCAACCACTGGTCCCGGATCGTCCACGCCAACAGCCCGATCGGCTACGCCTTCCCGTACGACGACGTACGCCCGGACGGCCAGCCGGACGTCTCGGGCGCCGCGAACGACGGCAACCCGAGGCGGTTCACGGTGAGCGTCGGTTCCTGACCTCACCCCACAGACCGGGAGGACCCCCGTCCGGGCGGGACGGGGGTCCTCCCTCGTGCGTGCGCGGCCGGGGCCGGGTCAGCAGCCGCCGCAGTTGTAGTAGGTCACGTCCCAGTGGTTGCCCTCGTCGGCGTAGACGTTGCCGGAGCCGGACTTGTACTGGGGGGCGCCGTCACCGCGCAGGCCGATGTAGCTGAACGCGCTCTTCACGTAGGTGGTGAGACAGGTGGTCTTGCCGAAGTCGAGCTTGTAGCCGTTCCAGTGCGAGTACGTGCCGCTGGCGTGCCCGGTCTCCGTGCCGCCGGTGATGTTCAGGGCGCAGCCGGTGGCGCTCTTCAGGGTCTGGGCGCCCTGGGCGGTGGCCAGGTTGAGCTGGTCGAACGAGGTGCAGGTGGAGACGTTCCGGTTGGAGCAGCCACCGGAGGACGACCAGGTGATGCCGGACGAGCTGAAGCGGGCGGTCGCCTGGCTGTGGGTGAGCTTGGTGACGGCGTACGCGTCGGTCGTGCCGCTCACCAGGCCGAAGCCGGGGGCGAAGAGGACGCCGAGCACCAGGGCGAGCGCGGTCAGGACGGGGCGCAGCGTCATCCGGGAGACATGGGGCGCGTGGAAGACCATGGGGGGACTCTCCTCCTGTGCATGACAAAGGGGCAGGAGAGATGGTGCCCCAGTTCTACGCGCGTCGCCAGAGGGCCTCGCGTAACGGCCGCGTGAACAGATGGCGGGTTTCGCGACGACCCTCGACCCAGATGTTGAACTTTGAACAAGATGGGTCTACAGTGAATGTCGTTGAAGGTTAAACAACAGGTCGAGTCCGCTCGGCCAGGTCTTTGAGGAGGAGCCATGGCTCTGTTCAACCGCAAGTCCGACAACGCCGCTGCCGCCGCCACGACCACGGCCGCCGTCGACCCCGCCCTGGCCGCCCTCACGGGTGACTACACGATCGACCCGGCGCACAGCAGCATCGGCTTCACCGTGCGGCACGCCATGGTCACCAACGTCCGAGGCTCCTTCGCCGAGCACGAGGGTTCCCTGAAGCTCGACGGCACCGACCCGGCCAACTCCACCGCCTCCATCGACGTGAAGATCGCCAGCGTCGACACCGGTATCAAGGACCGTGACGGCCACCTCGTGAGCGGTGACTTCTTCGACGCCGAGAAGTTCCCCCTGATGACGTTCCGCTCGACCTCCGCCGAGCAGCTGGGCGGTGACACGTACCGCGTCACCGGCGACCTCACCATCAAGGACGTGACCCGCCCGCTCGCCATCGACCTGGAGTTCAACGGCTCCGCCAAGGACGTCTACGGCAACGAGCGCGTCGGCTTCGAGGGCAGCGCCGAGATCCTGCGCTCCGACTGGGGCCTGACCTGGAACGCGGCGCTGGAGACCGGCGGCGTCATGGTCAGCGACAAGGTGAAGCTGAACTTCGACATCTCCGCGATCAAGGCCGCCCCGCAGGCGTGATCCTCCCCTGGGTGCCCGCCGCCCCGCAGGCCTGACGCTCTCAGCGCGGCGCGTCCAGAACCCGCGCGGCAGCGGCGCGAAGGCCCTTCACCGCCTGGTGAAGGGCCTCGTCGCGTCGGGCGGCCAGCGCGGTGTGCGCGGCCCCGTGCGTGGTGTCGCCGGCGCGGGCGTCGGCGACCATCCGCCGCATGAGCGCGGCGCGCTCGCCGGACGCCCGGCCCACCCGGCCGACCGCCGCCACCATGGCGTCCGGCCCCTCCACGAGGACGACCTCGGCGGCCCGGTGCACCTCGCGCGCCAGGCCGACGAAGGTCCGGACCCGCTCGTCCACGGCTTCCAGGTCGGGCCGCTCGGGCCGCAGCGCCTCGAAGACGGCGTCCAGAGCGATGTCGCGGTCGTGCAGCGCCCCCAGGTACGCCACGTACGCGTCCCTGCGGTGCTGCCTGCGCCACTGGTCGTACTGGGAGCGGGCCGCCGTCCGCCCGGTGACGAAGGCCGCCCCCAGCGTGGTGAGCGAGCCGACGGCGGCCCCTATCAGCGCGGCGACTTCGGCATCCATGCGCGCCATTGTGCCGCCGCCCCGGTCCGCTCAGCCCATGGACTTCGCACCGTCCAGGGATTCCCGGATGATGTCCGCGTGACCGGCGTGCTGCGCGGTCTCCGCGATGATGTGCATCAGCGTCCGGCGGGCCGACCACTTCGCGTCCCCTTCGAACCAGGGAGCCTTCGGCAGGGCGTGCGAGACACCCAGGTCCGGCAGCGAGGCGACCAGTTCGTCGGTCGCCGCCGCCACCTTCTCGTAGGCGTCGAGCACGCCCGCCAGCGTCTCGCCCGGCAGCATCCTGAAGTCGTCGGCCCGCTGCGCGAAGTCGGCCTCGGTCATCGCGGTGAAGTCCGGCATCGCGGCGGCACCCTCCACGATGAACGCGGCCCAGCCCCGCTCGACCGAGGTCACGTGCTTGACGAGGCCGCCGAGACACAGCTCGCTCTTCGTGGTCCGCTCACCGGCCTGCTCGTCGGTCAGGTCGCGGGTGGTGAACCGCAGGAAGTGCCGCTGCTTGCCCAGCGCCTCCAGGAGGTCCGCCCGCTCGTCCGAGCCGGTGTGCGCGGTGGCCGTCTCGTTGGCGTTCATGATGTGCTGCCTTCCGTCGTTCCTGTTCCGCCGTCAGAAACGACAGTACGAGCGCATTAGGTCAGTTCCGGTCCTGTACGCGCACTCAACGCCGCCTGACCTTCAGGGTGTTGTCCATACGGGTGGCGGGGTTGCCGTCCGGGTCGCTGATGGCGCGCTCGTGCTCCTCTCTGAGCAGCACCTCCCACTCCCCCTCCGGCAGCTCCAGCGAGGCCAGCACCTCGTCCGGGGTCGGCAGCTCCATGTCCGCGTGGTGGTGGTCCCAGGCCGGGAAGCCCGCGTGCCCCACGATCAGCAGCACCCCGCCCGGGGCGACCGCGCGGGCCGCCCGGTGCAGGATGCGCTCGCGGGGCAGATCGCCCATGGAGTGCAGGAAGTGCGCCGAGACCAGGTCGTACGCCCCTTCGGGGAACGTGGCGCCCAGGTCGTGGAACTGCCAGTCCACCCGGTCGGCCACCCCGGCCTCCGCCGCGTGCTCGGCGGCCCGGGCGAGCGCCACGCGCGAGATGTCCGTCGCGGTGACGTGCCAGCCCCGGCCCGCCAGCCAGACCGCGTCCGCGCCCTCGCCGCAGCCCAGGTCCAGCGCCCGGCCCGGCGCCAGGTCCTCGGCCTCGCGGACGAGCACGTGGTTGGGCTTCCCGCTCCAGATGCGGTGGCTCTCGCGGTAGCGGTTGTCCCACATCTCCGCGTCGGAGGGCGCGTTGCGGGCCTCCACGGCACGCCGGGTGTCCTCGGTGACGAGGTCCCCGTTGATGGCCGCGCCCGCCTTGAGCCCGGCCGCCGCCGCGCCGATCACCTGGTCCATGAGGCCGGTGACGTTGCCGGCGACCCACACCCCGGCCGCCGCCGTGGCACCGGTCGGGTCCGCCTCGATGTACGAGCCGACGGTGTGCCCGCCCATCTCCATCGGTACGGGCCGCATCCCCAGGCTCTCCAGTACGCCGGAGCGCGCCGTGAACCTCGGCTGGACGACCACGGCCGCCCGCTCGACCACCCGGCCGCTCGCGAGTCGTACGCCGGTCAGCCGGTCGTCGCTCACCTCCACCCCGGCGACCTCGCCGTCCACGACCGCGATGCCGCGCGCCGCGAGCTGCTCGTACTCCTCCTCGGAGGGCTCGGGGCCCTGGTGCAGGAAGAGCGTGACGTCCTCACTCCACTGCCGCCAGAGCAGCGCCTGGTGCACGGCCATGGGGCTCGTGGCGAGGACGCCGATCGCCGAGTCCCGCACCTCCCAGCCGTGGCAGTACGGGCAGTGCAGCACCTCGTGGCCCCACCGCTCGGCCAGGCCCGGGACGGGCGGCAGCTCGTCGGTCAGCCCGGTCGTGACCAGCAGTCGGCGCGCCGTGACAGCCGTCCCGTCCCCGCGTACGACCCGGAAGCCGGCGTCCTCCGGCAGCCGCTCGGCCACGGTGACCTCGCCGGTCACGACCTCGACCCCGTAACCGGCGACCTCGTCCCGGCCGATCGCCAGGAGCTCGCCGGGCGGGGTGCCCTCGCGGCCCAGGTAGTTGTGGACGTGCGATGCCGGCGCGTTGCGCGGGCTGCCGGAATCGATCACGAGCACGGACCGCCGGGCCCGTCCCAGGGCCAGCGCCCCACTGAGCCCCGCGGCTCCGCCGCCGATCACCACTACGTCGTACGTCTGCGTGTTGTCGCTCATGCGAACCTCCTCCATCTAGGGGAGATGGTGCGCGTCGGACGCGGTCCCGGCAAACATCCTTGCCGGTGCAGCAAACTCGCACCACACGAACTTCCCCGGTTGGCGCTCGCCGACGCCCCATTTTGCCGCCAGCGCGGCGACCAGCATCAGGCCGCGTCCGCGTTCGGCCGTCGGGTCCGGGGGCGGCGCCGCCTCCGGGACCTCGCCGTCGCCGCTGTCGTGGATCTCGACCCGCAGCCGGGCCTCGGCGCGGTCCCAGTAAAGGAACAGCCGGTAGCCGCGCCCCGGCGGCACGCCGTGTACGAGTGCGTTGGTCGCGAGTTCGCTCACGCAGAGCAGCACGTCGTCGGTGTTCACGCGGTGTTCCTCGCACACCCAGTCGAGCAGAGCCTGCCGTACGAACTTCCGCACGAGCGGCACCGACCGCCGCTCCCGGCGGTAGAACGCTTCGCGGAATTCAAGGAGTTGAGTTGGTTCGTTCATGAGACGACGGTCACATACGGTCACTACGTTTGTGCATCGCGTCAGGTCGTACGGAGTCGATGTACGACCGCTGACGGGTCATCACCAGCGCTCAGCGGGGAGAGGCACTGCATGGCGAACCCGAAGCAGAACAGGAAGCGCGTCACAGCGTGGCACGTGATCGGTGTACAAGTGGCGACCTTCCGGCGGGCCGCCGGGTTAACGCAGAGCGCCCTCGCGGACATGTGCCGTGTCAGCGAGGACACGATCGCGTCAATCGAGCAGGGGCGGCGCCCGCTTCAGCTGGACTTTGCGATCCTCCTGGATCGGCTCCTGGAAACCAAGGGGGCCTTGCAGGTCGCCGTGGAGAAGGTGCCGGAGAAGGAACGGTTTCCGCTGTTCGTGCAGGACTACGTGGAGTACGAGCAGGACGCGGTGTCGCTGCACTCGTACGAGAACCAACTGATGCCGGGGCTCCTCCAGACCGAGAACTACGCGCGCGCAGTCTTCAAGTCCTCCTACCCTCCGCTTGAGCCGGAGGAGGTGGAAGAGCGGGTGAAGAACCGCATGCAGCGGCAGTCCCTCCTGGAGCGCAAGCCTCGCCCCATGCTGAGCTTCCTCTTGGAAGAGGTGATCCTGCACCGGCCCATCGGCGGCCCTCGCACTTTGCGCGAGCAGATCAAGCGACTGCGCGAGATCACCGAACGCCCCTTCGTGACCATCCAGATCATGCCGACGAATCGCCAGACTCATGCCGCACTCGACGGCCCGATGGTCCTCCTCGAAACCTCGGGCCACGATCAACTCGCGTACATCGAAGGGCAGCGTGTGAGCTTCCTCGTGGACGACGCCGAGGAAGTCAGCGTCTTCCAGCAGAAATGTGGGATGCTCCGGTCGCAGGCGCACTCACCCGAGGAGAGCATCTGCCTAATGGACGACCTGCTTGGAGAGACATGACCCGCGCAGCACACGGCACCGGCCTCAGCTGGTTCAAGTCAAGCTACAGCGGCAGCGAAGGCGGCAACTGCATCGAAGTCGCTTACAACTGGCACAAGTCGAGCTACAGCAGCAGCCAGGGCGGCGACTGCGTCGAGGTCGCCGCGCACCCCGCCGCCGTGCACATCCGGGACTCCAAGGTGGCCGAAGGCCCCGTGCTCACGGTCCCGCCCGCCGCCTGGACCGCGTTCCTCCGGGCGAACGCCTAACGCCTCGTGGCCGCGAGGTACACGCGGCGGGCCGGGATCTCGTTCTCGTACGCCTCGCGGACCGTGCAGTCGTCGGTGCCGAAGCCCGCCTCGTGGGCCGCCCTGCGGAGCTCGTACGCGGTGTGCTCCGCCCAGTAGACGCGGAGTTCGCTGCCCAGCGGGTCGGCGATGACGCCGTCGGCCTCGCCCTCCTTCGCCACGACGAGCAGCCGGCCGCCGGGGCGTAGCGCGGCGGCCCAGGACGCCATCGTGTCGGGCAGCCGGCTCTTCGGCTGGTCGTGGAGCGAGTAGTACGCGACGAGGCCGTCGAGCGGGCCGCCCGTGAGCGCGCCCTGGTCCATGACGGCGAAACGGCAGCCGGGCTGTTCCCTGCGCGCGAGCGCGACGCAGCGGGGCGACAGGTCGATGCCCAGCATGTCGAGGCCGTAGGCCGCGAGGAGGGCCGTGACGTGGCCGCAGGGCCCGCAGCCCGCGTCGTACACCCGGCCGCCCGCCCCGACCCGCTCCGCGAACGCGCGCAGCACCTCCAGGTCGTACGGCTTCGCCTCCAACTCGTACCGGAAGAGCTGGAGATACCGCTCGGCGCGCGCGTCCCACGTACGGACGACGTCGGCGGAGCTGCCGGGTGCCGGCGAGGACACGGGTATGTCAGCCATCACGGCAACCTACCGCGCCGGTGCGGCCGTTCTCAGGCGAATCGGCCCACCACGTAGTCGTCCACCGGCAAGCGCCCCGTCACAGCCCCGCGCGCAGGGCGTTCACGCGGGCCGCCGCCGCGTCGAAAGCGGTCGGGTCGAGGGAGCCGCCCAGGGCGTCGGCCAGGGCGGTGACGGCCTCGTCGCCCTGGGAGACGCTGCGGGCCGAGCAGAGCAGCAGGTCCATCCCGGCGGCGGCGGCCTTCACGGCGCGCTGCGACGTACTGCCGTAGGACGAGAGCGCGCCCGCCTCCAGCGCGTCCGTGACGGTGACGCCCTTGAAGCCGAGGCGGTTGCGCAGCTCCCCGACGACGGTCGGCGAGAGGCCGGCCGGGCGGGCGGAGTCCAGGCCCGTGTAGACCGCCCAGGAGAGCATGACCAGCTTGACGCCCGCCGCGATGGCGTCCCGGTACGGGGCCTCGTCCACGCTGCGGAGGGTGGCGGCGGAGGTGGAGATCGTGACGGACCGCAGATCGGTGTTCTGGCTCGCCGTCGCCGGGCCCAGCCCCGGGAAGTGCTTGGCGGTGGCGGCGACGCCCTCGCGCTGCTGGGCGGTGATAAAGTCGGCGCCGCAACTCGCCACGGCAGCCGCCGACTTGCTGTACGAGCGCGCGTACTGGTCGGTGAAGTCGCCGTCCTTGCGGTAGACGTCCAGGACCGGGGCCAGGTTGACGTTCATGCCGACCCCGGCGAGGTTGAGGCCCGCACCGCTGCCGGTGAAGTCGGCCCAGTAATGCGGATCGGCCGAGGCGCCGACGTCCTTGGCGGACTTGACGGGCTCCCCCGGCAGGCGGCGGATCATGCCGCCCTCCTGGTCGGTCATGAGGAGCAGCGGCGCCTTGACCGGGGACGAGGCGCGGGCCGCGTTCATCGAGCGGATGACGCCCTCGATCTGCGTCAGGTTCTGGACGTTCTCGCCGAAGAAGATGACACCCGCCGTGTGGCCCTGCTCGATGGCCGTCATCAGGGAGGCGGGGGGTGTGAGGCCCGGGTAGGAGTGGATGACGCGCTGCCCGGCGCGCTGGAGGGGCGACAGGGCGGAGAAACGGGGGCGCGTGCTCTCGGGCAGCCGGAGGGCCGCCTCCGCACCGGCCGCCGGGCCCAGACCGCCGGCGAGGGCGGCGGCCCCGGCGATGAGGGCGCCGCGCCGGCTCAGGGGTGGGGTCATGACGTGCTCCTTCGTGAACGGTCGTGGGGGGGGGTGGGCGGGGGCCGGAGCGGCTCTACCGGCCGCTCCGGCTCGTACACCTATACGTCTACGTTCACGGCGTGTTGTTCGCCAGGGCGAGCAGGCGGGAGCGGTCGCCGCTGAAGCGGTCCCGGTCGACGTTGCCGGAGACACCGCTCACCGCGCCGGTGGAGGTGTACTGCCAGACGGTGTAGAAGGGGAAGCCCGACGGGATGCTGGGGCTGCTCGCGGTGGTCCAGTGGGCGACCCAGAGCGGGCTGAGGGCTGACATGCCGTTCCAGCCGCCGGTGCAGGTGTTCCACCAGCTCGGGCTGGTGTAGATCACGACGTCGCGGCCGGTGCGGGCCTTGTACCTGTTGTAGAAGTCCAGCACCCACTGCCGCATCCCGGCCTGCGAGTAGCCGTAGCAGGTGCCCTCGATGTCCAGGACGCCCGGGAGCGTGAGGTTGTCACGGGACCAGGCACCGCCGTTGCTCGCGAAGAAGTCGGCCTGCGCCGTGCCGCCGGAGACGTCCGGCCGGGCGTAGTGGTACGCGCCCCGGATCACGCCCGCGTTGTAGGCGTTCAGGTAGTTGGCGCTGAACGTCGGGTCCTTGTACGTCAGGCCCTCGGTGGCCTTCATCCAGGCGAACTCGATGCCCGCGCCGCGTACCGAACTCCAGTTGATCCCGCCCTGCCAGCTGGAGACGTCGATGCCGACCGGGTTCGCCTTCAGGTTGGCGTCCGGTCGCGCGTCCAGGGCGAGTTGGCGGGTGTCCGGCTTGAAGTCCCTGCTGTCCTGGACGTAGCCGACGCCCATGTACCCCTTGCCGAGGGGGACGGGGTTGTCGTGGCGGGGTGCCGACGAGGCGGTGCCGGACATCAGGCCGAGCAGCAGAGCCGCGGTCGTACCGAGGACACCGGCCGCGGTGAGTCTCTTGCGAGTGGTCATGAGGAGCCTCCTGCTGGTGGGGGGAGCGGCCGTGGCCGGGCCGCTCGGGCAGCACGCTTCACGCATGGGTCTACGCGCGTCCACTTGTCGCGAACACGACATAGTCAGCCACAGAAGCGACCCTCCGGTAAATAGCTTCCAGCCTTCGTTAGTGGTCTAGACCGCTATCCACCGCCGTGAACTGCGCGAGCTCCCGCCGCCCGGCAGAACTTTCCGCGAGGCCGGGACGGCCCGTCAGGCCCGGCCCCCACTCGATCGGGTGGACGTTCCCTCCCAAAGGCATGATTCGCGGGCAAACGACCTTGGCGAGCGCGATCATGCCCCGGTGATCTCTACCAACCGGACGGTCCGCCGTCCCAAGTCCCCCGTGCTGGCCGGGTTCGGCGGCGTTCTCGCCCTGCTGAGCCTGATCCCGGCGATCCCCGCGACCGCCGCCGCGCCCGCGCGCGACAGCGCCGTACGCACCACCGCGTATGCGGCGCCCCGGCCGGTGACGCCCGCCGAACGCCGTACCGCCGACTACCTGGACTCGCTGCGGTCGCGGCCCGCTCAGCTGCGGGCCTTCTTCAAGGAGCTGCCCAAGGGCGGTGACCTGCACAATCACCTGTCCGGTGCGGTGACCACCGAATACCTGCTCCAGCTCGCGATCGAGCAGGGGCTCTGCATCGACGCGACGATGACCGCGGTGGCGTCGCCGTGCGCCCCGGGCGCCCGGCCGGCCTCCGACGCGCGCACGGACCCCGCATTCCGGCAGCAGATTATCCGGGCTTGGTCGATGCAGGACTTCCCAGCCGACGAGTCGGGGCACGACCACTTCTTCGACACCTTCGGCAAGTTCGGCATGGCCACCTGGTACGCCCGGGGCAAGATGCTCGCCAATGTCGCCGACACCGTGGTGAAGCAGAACCAGTTCTACCTGGAGACGATGGTCAGCCCGGCCTCGGACAGCGCCAAGACACTGGCCGACGCGGTGGGTTACGACGCCGACTTCGCCGCGCTGCACCGCAAGCTCGTCGCGGGCGGCAAGCTGGACAAGGTCATCGACGAGGCGGTCCAGGAGGCCGACGACAGCGACGCGCAGTTCCGCGAGGCCGCGCACTGCGACACCCCGCGCCCGGCGCCCGCCTGCAAGCTGCCCGTCCGCTGGATCTCCCAGGTCTCCCGGGGCAGTTCCCCGGTCCGCGTCTTCACGCAGATGGCCGTCGGCATGCGGCTGGCCGAGCGCGACCCGCGGTTCGTCGCGGTCAACCTCGTCCAGCCGGAGGACTGGGACAGCTCGCTGGAGAACTACAGCCTCCAGATGCGGATGCTGAAGTACCTGCGCGGGCAGTACCCGGGTGCCCACCTCACGCTGCACGCCGGTGAGCTGGCCCCGGGCCTGGTCAAGCCGGAGGACCTGACCTTCCACATCAACGAGGCGGTCCGGGTCGCGGGTGCCGAGCGCATCGGCCACGGCGTGGACCTGGTCCACGAGGACGACTGGCGCGCGCTGGCCCGGACGATGGCCCGGCGCCACGTCGCCGTCGAGGTGCCGTTCTCCAGCAACAAGCAGATCCTCGGCATCGCGGGCGACGAGCACCCGTTCAACGCGTACCGCCGCTACGGCGTACCGATCGTGCTCTCCACGGACGACCCGGGCGTCTCCCGGATCGACATCAGCCACGAGTACCAGTACGCGGCGAAGACCTACCGCCTCTCGTACACCGAGCTGAAGGACCTGGCCCGCGCCTCGCTGGAGTACGCCTTCCGCGACGGCCGCAGCCTGTGGGCCACCGGCACCGCGCCCTCCGGCTACCGCGTGGTGGCGGCCTGCCGCGCCGACCGCCCTGGTGACGGCCGCCCGAGCGCGCGCTGTGCGCGGTACCTCGCGGGCAGCCCGAAGGCGGCGACGGAGTGGCGCCAGGAGGTCGCCTTCGCCGCGTTCGAGCGCGCGCACGGC
>NZ_JAAGNI010000235.1 GCF_010550605.1 Streptomyces sp. SID9727 | reverse complement strand
CCCTGATGGGCTGCCACTTCGTGGCAGCCCATCAGGGGGTTCCGCTTCGCTCCACCCCCGGCCCTTCCGGCTTCGCCTCCATGGCCAGAAAAAGGGCCCGCTGCCGCGGGCCTGGCTGGCTACAGGGGTGGGGTGGCGACTCCGTGGTGTACGTGCCGGGCCGTGATCACGCCCCGGCCCGGTAACCCCGGGTTGGAGGAGCGTGGGACACGAATACCGCATCCCACACCATAACGGGCTGCTACTTCCCTACCGCCCTCAGAATTCCGCCTCGCTCCCATCTGACCCGCCCGCTTCGGCTCCCCACCGCGGGCCCTTCCGGCTTCGCCTCCAGGTCATGCCCCAGTCCGGCTCTCAGTGAGCAGAATGGCTCCGATCACGTGCGGATCGCCGATGGCATGCAGATCGATTGGCAATCAGAAGGCAAACCCATACAAGGACATGAGCCCCAGCCACCACGACCTGACCAGTGCCGGCGCCGTCACTCACCCTCCATACGAACCATCCCGCACTAATGCCCAACATCGGCCAGTAAACCCACCGAGCCCACCGCCGACCCGGCCTGGACCACTCAGGCGGGCTGTAAGAATCAGAATGCTGTCTCATAGCTGCCTCCCCATCGGAAGTCGCGTTCCCCCTGCCGCCCCGAGCACCCCTCCCCCCGGCCGCCCATCCGCAGCCACCGCACGAACTGGCCGAACGGAAGGACCAGGGGCACGTGGGCATATGCCGGCTGAATCCAGCACGCGCCGTGTGCTTCATTTCATGAATAGAGATAAACTATGGACTCAGAAGACCCCAGCGCTGATCGTTCCAGGAGAGACTCGGAGTTGTCGCAACGACTCCGCGAGTACTCAAGCAGAGCAGCCAGCCGGTCGTGTCCGTCCATCCTCAGGCCTCATGCCTCCTCCCGGTGCAAGTGAACTGCTCTCCGCCGCTTGGAGCGACCACGGGAAACCGTCATTCGGAGAAGGCAGGCGAGATGTCCAGCAGACGCCGCACTGACCCGCGTGAGGCGGCGCAGCAGGAGGCTGTTGAGGCGGTTGTTCGTGCTCTCGAACTGCCCTCACGCGCGCTCGTGCCCGAGAGAGGGCTCCGGGCGCAGGTGATTATGGCGACCGGGTCCGGGAAGACCCGGGTCGCGGCCCGCAGCGCGGAGAAGCTCCGCGCCGGCCGCGTGCTCGTACTGGTCCCTTCGCTGGACCTGCTCGTCCAGACCGAGGCCGCGTGGCGGGAAGCCGGCCGGACCGGCCCGATGATCGGGGTCTCGTCCCTGCGGGACGAGAACGCCTCCTTCCCGAACACCACGGACGTGCAGGAACTCGTCGAGTGGGTGCGGCCGTTCGACAGAATCACCGTACTCGCCACGTATGCCTCGCTCGGCCTGAGCACACTGGAACGCGCGCACGCCGCGGGCCTACCTGGCTGGTCACTGATCGTCGTGGACGAGGCTCACCGCGTTTCGGGGCGAATCGGGAAGCCGTGGGCCGTCGTCCACGACAACACCCGCATCCCCGCCCTGCGCCGCCTCTACATGACCGCCACACCCCGCCTGTGGCGGCTCGAAGAAGACGCCGACCGTTCGGCATCGGCCGAGATGGTCGCGAGCATGGACGACGCCCCGGACGGGCCATTCGGCAGCAGGGCGTACACACTGACCCTCTCGGAGGCGGTAGACAGGGGCATCTGTGCCCCGTACCAGGTCGTCTGCGTCGACATCACCGACACCCAGCTCCAGGCCGCCCAACTCCTCGGCGTCGAGGGCCGGGCGGACGACATCCGCGGAGCCCGACTCGCCGCCCTCCAGACCGCCCTGGTGAAGGCGTCCGCAAAGGAAGGCTTCCGCCGCACGCTGTCCTTTCACCACATGGTCCGCGAGGCCGAGGCCTTCGCGGCCAGCCTCCCCGACATCGCCGAGAAACTGCACACCGCGGATCCGGAGTTGTACCCGAGGACGATCTGGGCCGACTGGCTGTGCGGAGAGCACAAGCCACTGGAGCGGCAGCGCGTGCTGAACGAGTTCGCGGCCGGGATCGCCACCGACGGCACCGTCATGGAAAAGAGTTTTCTGGGGTCCGTGAGGGTCCTGGGTGAGGGCGTCGACACCCGCAACTGCGACTCTGTGTACTTCGCGGATGTCCGCGGGTCGATGCCCGACCTCGTTCAGGCGGTGGGCAGGGCACTGCGAATGGAGCCCGGCGAGGGCAAGGTGGCGTCGCTCGTGGTGCCGGTGTTCCTCGGACCAGACGAGACGGTCGACAACATGCTCACCAGCCGGGCATACGGCGGGCTCGCGAAGCTCCTGGAAGCGCTCAGGGCGCACGACGCCCGGATCGTGGAGCGGCTTGCCGAGCAGCAGGCACCCAGCGCCTACAAGCCCGTACAGGGCCAGGAGGACGAGATGGGCAAGGCCGGGGAGGGCGAGACGAACGTTCCGTCGGTGCCAGCGCGGGAACTGCTGAAGTTCTCCACCCCCCGCGACCCAGCACACTTGGCCGCGTTCATCAACCTGCGCGTCCTCGACCCGGAGAACGAACACTGGCGACGCGGTATCGAGGCCGCCAGCACCTACCACCGGCTTCACGGCGACCTGAAAGTGCCCTTCACCTACCGCGTACCTACCACCGACACCAACGACGGCAGCGAGGTCGAGGCAGGGCAGGGCGAAGAGGTCGAGATGTGGCCGGCCTCGCTCGCCGCATTCCCTCTCGGGCAGTGGACCGCCGACGCCCGGCGCTTCTATGCCCGCGGCGACATGGACGAGGATCGCGTCGCCCAGCTGGAGAGACTCGGCATGGTCTGGTCCCACTACGACGTCGCCTGGGAAGAAGGACTCGGGGCGGCGCGCGGGTGGGCTGCCGAGGCCGGTCACCTCCTGGCCCCCACCGACGCCGTGTTCCAGGGCTACCGGGTGGGGATCTGGCTGAAGAACGCGCGGGCCGCGGCCCGCAGGGCGGCCGCGAACGAGCAGCGGCGAACCGAGGGGCTGCCGGTCCAGTCCTCGGCCGGGGCGCTGACAAACGAGCGGCGTGAGCAGCTGGAGGAGATCGATCCATCGTGGTGCCCGGCCTGGCCGGTGACATGGCAGCGGTGCTTCCACCTGGTGAGGACGCACCTCGACGCAGGCGAGGCGCTGCCCACCGAGGCGGGCGACGTCATGCGCCAGGGCGAGGACCTCGGACGGTGGGTACGGGCGCAGCGGCTGGAATTCGACAAACTGAGCCGCGTGCAGCAATGGCTGTGCGAACACATCCTCGGCATCACCCCAGCCTCCGAAGAGGACAGGCCGCAACCGCGTACGAGTCAGGCCCAGAAGTGGGCCATGAACTACCAGGCCGCCAAACAGTTCTACCAGCGCGAAGGACATCTGACCGTTCCGAGACAGCACATCGAGACCGTCGTCCTAGGCGACGCCTGCCAGGAGCAGCGGGAGCTCCTGCTCGGGGCATGGGTCAGCAACCAACGCAGCAGAGCCGCATCACTGTCCCCAGAACGCGTCGAGCTGCTCTCCACCATCGGCATGCGATGGACATGAGGGACTGTTAAACGTCCGGTGTAACTCCCGATCATGGAAGGTCACAGCGATGACCAGCGATAACGTGACCGAGGGCACACCCATCGAGCCGTCTGAGGCCGTGGTGCCGGTGGCCAAGCGCGACCGGCTGATCGACGAGCTCGTGAGTCGGGCTCAGGCCGAGGGCCGGCGGACCGGCTCGCCGACGAGGACCGCCGGGTGGACGGGAAATCATTGACACACAAGGTCGGTCGAAGCGAGCCCGGAAGGCCCGGGGCGGTGCCCGGCCACCGGAGCCGCGCCGGGCTTCACCTGATCGCGGGCTGTGCCCCCGCGTTGAGGTGCGCGCCGATTTGCAGAAATGCCTGGACGAACGGGACGACCGGCACGGCGGAGGAGATCACCTGGGAACCGAAGTGGACGACGACGAGGTCGAGTCCCGGTGAGACGAACAGCCGCTGGCCGTGGATTCCGCTGGCCATGTACGAGCCGTAGGGGTCGTTCGGGATCCACCACAGGTCGTGGTACGACAGCGTGGCCGGTGAGGTCGGGGGCGCGCCGGGGAAACGCACGCGGCGCGGGTAGCCGTCGGGGACGCCGCTGACGATGGTGGTGGCCACGGCCTCGGGCACCACCTGCCGGTCACCGACCGCTCCGCCGCAGCGCAGCATCTCGCCGAGGCGGGCGACGTCGCGTGCTGTGGCGCTGAAGCCCCCGCTCGCCGCTTCGACGCCGTCGCCGTCGAGGATGTAGTAGGCGTCCTCCTCCGCTCCGATCCGGGACCAGAGGAGTTCGCCGACCAGGGCCGAAATGCTCGTACCGGTGACCCGGCGGAGGACTTCGGCGAGGGCCTCGACGTTGCCGTTCTCGTAGCAGAAGCCGGTTCCGGGCGCACCCGCGGCGCGGGCCGTGCGGAGGTGTTCGCGAATGGTGGCCGGTCCGTAGTAGTCGAAGGGGCGCAGCCGGGGGGACAGCACGGCGAAGTACCGCTGCGCCTCGATGGCCTTGTCGAAGCTCCGGCCTCCGTAGGAGACCTGGGTGCCCATGTGCAGCAGGTCCTCGATCCGGGCCTCGCCGAAGGCCGTTCCCGCGAGCTCGGGGACGTAGGAGGACGCCTGGGCGGTGCGGTCCAGGTGCCCCTGGTGGGCCAGGACCGCCGCGACGAGACCGATGTAGGACTTCGCCGCTGAGGCGTTGAAGTGCGGGGTGTGCCCTTCGGTGCCATGCAGATACCTCTCGTACACGACGGAGCCGCGATGCAGGACGAGGAAGGCGTCGGTCTGCGCGGCGGCGAACAGGTCGGGCAGCGTGAGCGCGCCACCGCTGTTCAGTTCGAGGGGCAGCCTGTCGAGCGCGTGCGCGGCGAGGCCGGGAGCGGTGGACCTTCCGTGCAGGTCCCGGGGCCGGCCGGAGCCTCGCCAGACCCTGCGGCTCGGTGAGAGCTCGCGGCCAGAAGCCGTGAATCGGCGGATCCAGGCTGGGTCCGTGTAACCGCGCGCCCACAAAAGGTCACTCAGCGGGGCCGTCTCGGTCATGTGTCACTCCGTCCGTCTGCAGCAAGAGCCGGCGAGATCGCCCAAACAGGCTCATCGTTACCGTACACATGGTTCAGTTTCGGGGACAGAGGTCACTTACGGTCGGACGAACTCGTTGACGCGCGGGCGACCGGAAGCTACGTTCCCAAATGAAGCGATCAATATCAGACAGTCAGTTCAGCAACTTGAGCGCGACTGTCCCGCATCCCACCGCGGACGACGCGAGCTCCGGTCCAACCTCCGTCCCCGTCTCCTCCGCACCCCTTCCTCCCGAGCCGCCGGAGTGTGCCTCATGGTCGAACCACCCTCGTCCGCTCCTCCTCTCGACACCGCCGGCGGCCCCGCCGATGTCGATGCCGAGGGGACACCACCGCGTCCCGCGTTCGACCGACGGCACGCCTGGCTGATCGCCGCGATGATCGTGTCCTTCATGCTCATCAACTACGCGGACAAGTCCGTGCTGGGGCTCGCCGCCGTACCGATCATGGATGAGCTCGGGATCAGCAACAGCACGTACGGGATGATTTCCAGCTCGTTCTCGTTGCTGTTCAGCCTCTCGGGGCTGATCGTCGGTTTCGCCTCGGCCCGACTCTCCAGCCGGGTCCTGCTCTTCGCCATGGCCGCCTTGTGGGCGGTGGCCCAACTGCCGGTGCTCGTCGTGGCGTCGGTGCCCGCACTGGTGGCCGGGCGCGTACTGCTCGGGGCCGCCGAAGGGCCGGCGGCGTCGATGTCGATGCACGCGCTGTACAAGTGGTTCCCGGCGGACCGCCGCGGTCTGCCGTCGGCCCTGCAGATCAGCGGGGCCGCTCTGGGCACGCTGATCGCGGCCCCGGTGGTCACCTGGCTGATCACACGCTTCGGCTGGCGCTCGGCGTTCGTGGTCCTCGCGGTGGCGAGTGCGCTGTGGAGCCTGATCTGGTGGCGGGTGGGGCACGACGGGCCACACGGCGGCGGGGCCGCACCGGGCGGACATCGGACCGTCGGCGCTCCGGCCTCCGCGGCCCCGGCCGCACCCGGCGCGGGCGGACATCGAACTGACGGCGCCCCGGCCCCTGAAACCCCGCTCGCCCCGGAGCGGCTGCCCTACCGGCGACTCCTGCTCAACGGCACGGTGCTCGGATCGATCGCCGCCGCCTTCGGGGCGTCCTGGGCGCTGGCGTTGAGCCATGCCTGGCTCCCCGCCTACCTGCGCACGCAACTCAGCATGACACCGGGGAAAGCCGCAACGGTCATCAGCGCCATCTCCGCATTCAGCCTCGTGCTGCTGCTCTCCGTACCCGTACTGGTGGACTTCCTCCGCCGCCGGGGTCGCTCGAGCCGCTGGTCGACGGCGGTCCCGCAGGGCGTCGCCGTGGCCTTCGCAGGGCTGGCCATGGCCGCCCTCCCGTTCGTAGACGGCCGAGGGGCCCATCTCGCGCTGCTCGCCGTGGCGTTCGGCGGCCACGCCATCGTCTTCCCACTGCACTACATGACCGTTTCGGCCGTGGTCCCCGCGATCCAGCGCGGCGCCGTGTTCGGTGTCGTCGCCGCGGCCGGAACTCTGCCGGGGCTGGTCTCCCCGTATCTGACCGGGCACATGCTGGACTCCGCCGCCTCGCGGAGCGCCGGATACACCCAGGCATACCTGCTGTCCGCCGCCGTCATGCTCGGCTGCGCCGCGGCCGCCCTGTTCGCCATCCGGCCGGAGCAGGACGCACGGCGGCTGAGGGTGGGATGAGCGCTCCCGGGCGGCCGCGAGGTACCGGAGTCTCGCGGCCGCCCGGGGCTCAGGCCGGGCTGGTGAAACCGCTGGCCCAGTACCGGCCGTGCAGCGCGAGGTTGAGCAGCATCCGGACGACCTCCTCGTCGGGCAGTGACGGGACGTCCTGTTCCACCCACCAGCGCAGTACCGCGATCTGCTCCCCCACCCAGACGCGGGCCAGCAGCTCGGGGTCGATGCGCGGCTGTACGGCGTTGCGTTCCGCTCGGGCACGGAACTCCTCGGCCGTCGCCCGGGCAAGGGCATCCATGAACATCTGCAGCGGCTTGCCGTCGCCCTCGCCCCGCAGCACGATCCGGTACTGGTCGCGCTCCTCGCGGGCGTGCCGCAGCATCTCCAGGACCGGCCTGCCGGTGAAGCCGACCGCACTGTCGGCGACGATGGGCTCCAGCCGTGTGGCGAGCCCGGCCAGGAGGTCCGCCGTCACCCGGGCAAACAGGTCCTCCTTGTCGCGGC
The DNA here is from genome assembly GCF_010550605.1 of Streptomyces sp. SID9727. Classification (GTDB taxonomy): domain Bacteria; phylum Actinomycetota; class Actinomycetes; order Streptomycetales; family Streptomycetaceae; genus Streptomyces. The sequence goes on along the minus strand of NZ_JAAGNI010000235.1, from coordinate 16,996 downwards.
AGTGTGCATAGAAGGTCGCGCGGGCCACGTCCGCCCGCTCGGTGATGTCCTCGACGGTCAGCGCGGTGAAACCGCGTTCCAGCACCAGCTCCACCAGGGCAGTCCCCAGGGCGCGGCGCGACCGCCTCGTCCGTCTGTCCTCGGCCACGAAGCCACCTTTCCTCGATCGTGACGCTGCGAGCGCGCCCAGTCTAGAAGACTCTTGACACTTCTTACTTTACTGAACAAGCTGTCTGTAAATGAATTGACTGTGCATCTTCTGTCTCTTGGAGTACGGCTTCATGAACCTCGGCACCTATCTCTCACGCAGCGCTCGCTACTGGCCCGAGGCCCCCGCCCTCGTGTGCGGAGAGCGTTCCTGGTCCTTCGCCGAGCTGGAGTCCTCGGCCAACCGCCTCGCCTCCGCCCTCGCCGCGCGCGGTCTACGCCCCGGCGATGTGGTGGCCTCCCTCGCATGGAACCGCGGGGAACTGGTGGAGACCGAGTTCGCCCTGTACAAGGCAGGATTGACCCGCGCACCGGTCAACGCGCGCCTCGGGCGGAGCGAGATCGCGCACATCCTGCGCTACGCCCCCGTACGCGCCCTGGTCTACGACGCGGCGCACCGCGAGGACGCCCTCGCCGCGATCGCCGCGGCCGGCAACGACTGCCTGCCCGTACCGCTCGACGAGGAGCCGGAGGGGGGCGTTCCGAACGGAGCGCCGGCCGTCCCCTACTCCACTCTGCTCGCCGAGGGCGACGCCGCCCCTTTCCGGGTGGACGTGGACGAGAACGAACCCTGTGTCCTGAACTTCACCTCAGGCTCCACCGGAGCGCTGAAAGCCGCAGTGCAGACCGTCGGCAACCGGCTCGCGAACATGCGCAAGCTGCTCATGTCCGACGAATCACGGCCACGGCCCGGCACGCGCTACCTCGCCTGCGGGCCCATCACCCACGCCACCGGAATGGGCCTGCTGGCGGGTGTGTTCGGCGGTTCCACGACGTACGTCCTCCCCACTTGGACCCCTGAGAGCTTTCTGGAGACGGTCGAGAAGGAGCACATCACCGCCACCTTCCTCGTCCCCGCCATGGTGAACATGGTGCTCGCCCACCCCTCTGCCGGACACCGCGATCTGTCCTCCCTGACGAGCGTGCGGATCGGCGGCGCGCCCATCTCGCCGCAGCGCCTGCGTGACGCGGTGAAGCTCTTCGGGCCCGTCGTCGCCCAGGGATACGGACTCGGGGAGACCACCAGTGTCGTGGCCGGCCTCAGCGCCGGAGAAATCGCCCACGCCGTCGAGGAGGACCACGAGTTGCTCCAGTCGTGCGGGCGGGCCTCCTACGACACCGAAGTGCGTGTCGTCGACGAGGAGGGCCGTGAGCTCGGCCCGCGCGAGATGGGGGAAGTCATCGTGCGCGGCCCGGACTGTGTGCGCGAGTACTGGAAGGAGCCCGAGCTGTCGGCGGAGACGTTCCGCGAGGGCTGGGTGCACACCGGTGACCTCGCCTGGATGCGGGAGGACGGCTATCTCTTCCTCGTAGACCGCAAGAAGGACATGATCATCTCGGGCGGTTTCAACATCTACTGCACCGAGGTCGAGGCCGCCCTCTACGAGCACCCCGCCGTCCAGGAAGCCTGCGTCGTCGGCGTGCCGGACGACACATGGGGCGAGGCGGTCAGGGCCGTCGTCGTCCAGAGCCCCGGTGACACGGGCGTGACCGCCGACGATCTGATCGCGTTCTGCGCCGACCGCCTCGACCGCTTCAAGAAGCCCCGGGCCGTCGACTTCGTGGCCGAGCTCCCCCACAACCGCAACGGAAAGCTCGACCGCAAGGCCGTGCGCGAACCGTACTGGGCGAACGCCTCCCGCCGCGTCAACTGACCGTCATAGCAAGCCCGTTCTCCCAGGAGCCCCCATGACCTTCTCCCTGCGTCCCGTTTATGACGACCCGCGCACGGCCGAACTCGTCGAGCGCCTGCGCGGCTACCTCGACGGCGAACTCGCCGACTACGAACGCGAGCGCGGCATCACCCCGACGGGCCGTCTGACCCGCGCCGATCTCGAACCGGTCTGGCGCCGCAGCCGTGAACTCGGCTTCTACGGCATCCACCTGCCCGAGGAGTACGGCGGGCAGAACCTCACGTACACCCAGCTCGCCGCCCTGAAGGAGGAGCTCGGCGCCAGCGGACGCGTTTTGTCGCACTGCGTGCTGGGCGACATGGGCGGCCCCCTGCGCGCGGGCGACATCCTCAAGTACGCCACCCGGCACCAGTTGGACACCTACCTGCTGCCGCTGATCCGCGGCGAGCGGGCGTGCTGCTTCTCCCTCACGGAGACCGACGCCGGGTCCGACGTCCGCTCCATGCGCACGGTCGCGACCCGGGACGGCGAGGGCTACCGCCTGTCCGGCCACAAGGTCTTCTCCTCCGCCGGCCCGTTCGCCGACTTCGCGATCGTCGTCGCCCGCATGGCGGGCACCGGTGAACTGCCGGACGAAAAGCCCCGGTTCTCGGCCTTCCTGGTGGACCTCGACAGCCCCGGCTGCCGTGTCGAGGACGGCGCGACGCCGATGTCCGGCGAGCACATCGAGAGCGACATCATCCTGGACGACTGCTGGGTACCGGCCGCCAACCTGCTCGGTGAGGAGGGCAACGGGATGCGCATCGCGCTCGGCAGGGTCACCACGAACCGGCTGCTGCACTGCCCCAGTGTCCTCGGCGCCACCCGGCGCGCTCTGGACCTGACGCTGAACCGGGCCCGGACCCGCATGGTCGCGGGAGGTCAGCCGCTCCTCATGCTCCAGGCCATCCAGCACCGGGTCGCCGACATGGCGACCGGCCTGTACGCCGCACGTTCCATGACCTACGCGGCGCTCGCGGCCCTCGACGAGGGCCGCGAGGTCCACACCGAGGCGTTCATGTGCAAGCTCTTCGTGGCCGAGTCCGCCTTCCGCATCCTCGACGAGGCGGTGCAGATCCATGGCAAGGAAGGGCTCACGCAGGGCAACGAGATCGAATTCCTGTTCCGCAAGATCCGGATGTTCCGCGTGCTGACCGGCACGTCGGAGATCCAGCGCAACGGCATCGCCAAGCTGCTGGCCCTGCACCACTGACACCTGCCGCAGCGGAGAAGGTGCCCGCCCCTCGTTCGCACTTCCGGTCGTACCGCCTCGGACGCCCGGGAAAGGTCTTTCACCCATGACACCGATGAACAGGCGCGGCTTCGCCGCCGCCACGGCGGGCGCCGCCGCCGCAGCCGTCTCGCTCAACCCCGTCACCGCGCAGGCCGCTTCAGGTCACCGCACGCACGGGACCCCGACGCCGACGCGTACGGACGGCCTCCCCTACGACGACACCACTGACTTCGACGACGCGCACCGTGGATTCGTCGCCGCGTTCACGGGCGGCCCGATCACCACCGCGGACGGCACGACCGCCTGGGATCCGGAGAGGTACGGTTTCCTCGACAAGGCCGGTGACCGGGTTCCCGACACCGTGGACCCCAGCCTGTGGCGGCAGGCCCGGCTCCTGTCACACCAGGGCCTCTACCGGGTCGCCGACCGCATCTACCAGGTCAGAGGCCTGGACCTGTCCAATATGACGATCGTCGAGGGCGACACGGGCGTCATCGTCATCGACCCGCTGATCTCCGCCGAGACGGCCGCCGCGGCCCTGCGCCTCTACCGCGACCACCGAGGCGAACGTCCCGTCCGCGCGATGATCTACACCCATCCGCACGTCGACCACTTCGGCGGCTGCAGGGGCGTGCTCCCGGACGGCCCCGGGGACGTCCCCGTCGTGGCGCCCAGCGGGTTCATGGAGCACGCCGTCAGCGAGAACGTCTATGCCGGTCCCGCCATGTCCCGCCGCTCTTCGTACATGTACGGCGCCGGACTGCCCTCCGGCGTCACGTCCCAGGTCGGGTGCGGTCTCGGTCTGACCGTCTCGTTGGGCACGGTCGGTCTCATCCCTCCCACCCACTCCGTCGGTGCCACGGGTGAGGAGATGACGCTCGACGGAGTCCGGATCCGCTTCCAGATGACTCCCGGAACCGAGTGCCAGGAGGAGATGAACTTCCTCTTCCCCGATCTTCGCGCCGTCTGCATGGCGGAGAACGCCACCCACACCATGCACAACATCGTGACCCTGCGCGGCGCCCAGGTACGCGACGCGCACGCCTGGGCCGGCTACCTCACCGAATCGATCGGCCTCTACGCCGGCGCGGCCGACGTCGCCTTCGCCTCCCACCACTGGCCCACCTGGGGCAACGACGACATCGTCGAGCTGCTCACGCACCAGCGGGACCTCTACGGCTATGTCCACGACCAGACGGTCAGGCAGATGAACCAGGGGCTGACCGGCACCGAGATCGCCGAGACATTCCAGCTACCGCCCCAACTCGAGGGCGTGTGGGCCAACCGCGGCTACTACGGCTCCCTCAGCCACAACGTCAAGGCCGTCTACCAGCGCTACATGGGCTGGTTCGACGGCAACCCCGCGCACCTGTGGGAGCACCCCCCGGTCGAGGAGGCCCGCCGCTGGGTGGAAACCCTGGGCGGGCAGGCCGCGGTCCGCGCGCGAGCCCGTCACTACGCGGAACGCGGTGACGTCCGCTTCGCCGTCACCCTGCTGAATCACGCCGTGTTCGACGACCCGAAGGACAAGCGGACACGGCGCGATCTGGCGGCCCTCTACACCCGCCTGGGGCACACCGTCGAGAACGCGGTCTGGCGGAACTTCTATCTCACGGGCGCGCGGGAACTGACCCACGGCGTCATCTCCGGCGCCAGCGCCACCACAGGCCCCGACATGCACCAGGCTCTGACGGCCGATCAGCTCATCGATGGGCTCGCCGTCCGCGTGAACGGGCCGAAGGCATGGAACCTCGATCTCACGATCGACTGGCACATCGGCGACGACCGCCGGCGCCTCCGCCTCGCGAACGGACTCCTCACCCGGACCACCTGCACCCAGCCGTCCGCCGACGTGGGCCTCACCATGACGATGACCAAGGCCCAGCTCCTGCGCATGCTGGCGGGCAAGGGGGTGGACGGCATCACCATGAAGGGCGACGCGAGCCTGCTCACCCAGCTGCTGTCGGTACTGGACAAGCCGGACAAGACATTCGCGATCGTCACCCCTTGAGGGGCGGCCCTGTCGAGACACCGTTCAGGGGCGCGGTCAGCGGCTCGGGCCGGGCCCGTCCCGCCCTCGGCCGCCGCTCGGCGGCCGAGGGCCACGGGTGATCCGACGTGCCTACTCGATCGCGCCACCTGCACCACGGACAGCTGCGAGCCCACCGCGACGCTTGAGCGGTGGGGCAACCGGTCGACGCCTCTTGGCAGGCTTGGTGTACGAATCGTGGTCTGTGCCGCCGGAGACAACCGTCGCTCCGCGGCCCGCAAAAGCCGCATGTCGCATGTCGCATGTCGCATGTCGCATGTCGCATGTCGCATCAGTCGAGGGTGTGACTGCGGACGGTCTGCAGAATCTCGTCGGAGAGCCCGGGCTCGACGTGGCGTACGGCGCGGGCGATCCCCAGCGCCCCGACCATTCGGTGAGCAGGCGGACGGCAGCCGCGGCGGCGACCAGGGTCTCCTCGCCCTGCGACAGCTCGTGCGTAGTGTCTGGGCCAGCCGCACGGCGACGAGAGCGCTCCGCTTGCACCGGTCACAGAAGGTGGCGTGGGTGCCCGCCCCACCGGGGTGCCCAGCCGGTGGCCTGGGTCGGCTTCCCGCGTTCGTCGGTGAACTTCGCCCCGCAGCGCATACGCCGGGCGCTGTGCTTCCCTCTCTGCTGTCCGCAGTTCGGGCCTCCTGGCGCTCGCGTTCCCAGGCCGCCCGCTCGCGGGTCCGCTGCTGGGCCCAGTGGGGTTCCAGGGCGGCCTGGCGGCGGGGGTTGCCGATCGCGTCGGACAGGTTCTGCGGGCCGCGCCGGCCGAAGCGGCAGAAGCCGTCGTCGTCCTTGGTCTCGACCATCAGGCGACGGGTCGGACCGGACAGGCGCGGGATGATTCGCTTGGTGTTTTCGGACGCCGTCCGGGTCGAGGACGAGCGGCACGGGCGGGCAGGGGGCGTCGTGTCACGGCCCGACTGGGTAAGTCAGGAGCCGCCTACGGAGGATTGCCGGACTTCGTGCTCGGTCCTGTCCAGCCAACCCATGAACCAGCCGCGGAAGGTCAAGGGCTTGCCCTCGGCGTCCATAAGAGGCTCAAGATCCCCGTCGTCCGCTCGCGGATCGGACCACATGGTGCCGCGGTGGGAGCCGCTGAGGATCAGCCAGTCTCGCTGAGCACAGCCGTGGTGGCAGATCACGATGGCGCCTGTGGTGCGTTCGGGAGCGAACATGACGGATTCCCATCGTTCGTCCCATGCCTCGATGGCAGTGTCGAAGTCCTCGATCTCCTCGAAGTCCTCCTCTTCGGGACGGTGGGCCAGCAGTCGTTCGAGAACCTCCGGGTCCGGGCCATCGTCGGGGAACGGTTCCGCGAGCCTGGCCAGATCGGCCAGGTCGGCGCCGTCGCCTTCCCAGCGCCAGCGGCCCTGAACGCGTCGCACGGGAAAGACGCCATAGGACGGCCCCGCGCCCCCGGCGGCGACCACCGCGAGGAAATCCCGGTACCCCGAGGGGAGCCGGACGCCTATCTGGCCCTCCAACTCGACGATCTCGTCCTCGCCAAGCGGATCCTCAAGCGTCCACCGATGACCGAGTGTTCCGAACACCTTCTGGCTCGACGGGAGCATGCTCAGCGCCACGATCCGCTTCCGCACCCCGGCCCAGTTCTGATCAACCATGCAGCGACCCTATGCGCCGCCACTGACACGCCCAGGTCCGACGGACGTACTCTCCCGAGGCGGGTCAACTTCCCCTCCCCGCTCACCGAAGGCGCTGTACACCCTCACCGGACGCACCGGCCGTCTCCTGATCCCGCATCGCCGGAAAGCCCGCGAAGGCTCGTCGGCTGTGCGCGAGGAATTCGCGTACCGCCAGGTTGCGCGGGTTCTTCCAGATCAGGGCGAGCAGCGCCGGTGTGTCGACGTCGTCGATGGTGCGGGCGGTCAGGCGATAACGGTGGGCTGCGGCCATCGATTCACTGAGGACGGCTACGCCGAGGCCGCGGGCGGCGAGATCCGCGATGGCGTCCGCGGCACCGGCCTGCATCGCGATCGAGGGGTGGAACTGCTGTGCGGCGCAGGCCTGGTCGAACACGGCGCGCAGTCCGGTGCCGGGCGGCATGCACACAACGGGGTAGGGAGTCAGGTCGCCCAGGCTGACCCGCCGCTGTCTGGCCAGAGGGTGCCCCGGCGGGACCGCCGCGACGAGCCGTTCGCTGATGATCGTCAGCGCGTGCAGTCCGTCGGGGGCGGCTGTCGCGGTGCCGATGAGCGCCAGGTCTACGGTGCCGGTGCGTACGCCTTCAGTGAGCCGGTCGGAGCTGTCCTCCAGCAGGGAGATCTCCACGCCGGGGTGCGCCTCGTGGAAGTCCGCGAGGGCTTCGAAGAGCGGGGTGAGCGTGCAGCCGACGACCATTCCCACAGTGAGCCGGCCCCGAACCAGCTCGGTCACCTCGTCCACCGACCGGCCGATCGCATCGACCGCTGCGAGCGCGGCGCGGGCGTGTTCGAGCGCCGCTTTCCCCGCGACGGTGAGCGTGACGGTCCGGGACGACCGGTCGAACAGCTCGGCACCCAGTTCCCGTTCCAGTTGGCGAATCCGGGCGCTGACGCCGGACTGGCTGATGTGCAACCGCTCGGCGGCGCGGGTGAAGTTCTGCTCTTCGGCGACCGCTACGAAGTACTCCAGTTGCCTCATTTCCATAGCTCCTGATTCTAGTTTGCAGAAGAATCATCTGTTGGACTTCTGATCGGTCGGCGATCACGCTGGGAAGCGCCAAAACCCCGCGTGAGGAGGAACCCATGCCGGAATACGAGAAGGCCATGCGGCCCGAGGACATCACCCGCTTGTTCGTCGAACGGTCCAATGCCGGTGACGCGGCCGGGGTCGCCGCACTGTACGAGGAGGACGCGGTGCTGGCCTACCCGCCCGGCGAGCAGACGGTCGGGCGCGAGGCGATCCGCGCGCTGTGGGAGAAGGTGCTGGCCAACGAGCCCCGCTTCGAGCCGGAGCAGCCGCTGCCGACGCTGGTCAGCGGCGACATCGCCCTCACCTCGACCCCGCCCAAGGACGGGGCCGGTGCGCGGGCGCAGGTCGTCAGGCGCCAGCCGGACGGAAGCTGGCTGCGGCTGCTGGACAAGCCGGAGTTCGTCCCGCCCGGTCGCTGACGTCCGCGGTCGCGGCAGTGGGGCCGGGTTTCGCATCCGCGTACGCTCGGCTCCATACCGCGAGGCAATCGCAAGCCTCGAAGGCGCCTCAGTCACCTCGGGTGGTACCGGCGCACCATCGGCCATCGTCTGGTGCGGGGGCAGCGGTTGCCGTAGGGTGCCGGACGATTAATGGGAGCGCTCCCATTCATTCGCTCCCATCCATCCCTTCGACCTCACCCGATTGGAGAACTTCGCATGCGCCACCCCCTCCTCTCCGTCCGGCGGCTGCCCCGTCTGCTCGTCGCCGTCGCCCTGGCCGGCGTCACGGTGGTAACCGCCACCGGCGGCGCTCCGGCCCACGACCGACACGACGGTCGGCCGGTTGGCGGCTGTGCCCCCGACCCGGCGTTACTGTTCTGCGAGGACTTCGAGGAGCTGCCGCTCGGCGCGGGCACCAGCCTGCACTGGGGCGTGGACACCCGGAACGGCGCACTGTCCGTCGAACGCGAGCGGGGCCGCGGACACGGCGGGAAGCGCGGCGCGGACCAAGTACTCCGGGTGCGCACCGAGGGCAACGGATACGCGTTCCTGGAGGTAGACGAGTTCTCCGCCCCGAGTAACAGCTTCTTCGGCCGGATGCGGGTGAAGGTCGACGAGTTCCCCACCGCTCCGGACTGGGCCCACTTCACCCTGGTGGAAGCCACCGGCCGGGGTGACGGCAGCGTGGTCCGGCCGGTCGGCGGCCAGTACGTACCAACCGTCGGCAACGGGGTGCAGCTGTGGGGCATCGGCTCCGACGGCGGCCCCACGGGCGACTGGACCGACTGGCGCGAGTCCGCCCCGGCCGAACCGGGGAAGTGGACGTGCCTGGAATGGGAGGTCGACGCCTCGGACAACCGCGTGGCGGTGTGGATCGACGGCGCTCCCCAGCCCGACATGACCGTCACCACCACCCGGCACGGAGGCAATCCGGTGGACTTCACTCTCCCTGCCTTCGACACCGTCCGCATCGGCTGGCAGCTCTACCAGGGCAATCCCACCCCGGACTCATACGACCTGCGCCTGGACGACCTGACGCTGTCCACGGAACGCGTCGGATGCGGCCGCTGACCGGCACCACGAGCCGGCACCCGCTCAGGGCACCGGCCGGCTGAGACTGACGGCGAGCAGGGCGATGAAGGCCAGTATGGGCTGAACGCGCTGCCCGCCGGGTCGGGCGGCGATGGCGGCTTCCGTGATACCCGGCGCGGGGCCGCAGAGCGGGGAGCGTCGGCCTGTTGGCGGCACTCGATGCGGGCCTGACCGGTCGGGGGGCCATCTGGTCGTCGGCCTTCGCCTCCGGCTCGGGATACGAATTCGTACAGGGAGGGCGGACAGGCGGCGCCGGACGTAGGCAGGTCCAGTAGGACGCGTTGGCGCCTGGCAGGTCGGCCGATTCGTCGGACACCCGCAGGGATGCCTCCAGACGGGCGGCCTTGGTGTCCCGTGTCTCGCCCAGGGCCAGGATCACCTACCCGGTTGGGTGCGTACGCCGGAGACCGGTCTGCGCTGAAGGGTGCGTGGGCGCTGTGCCAGGCCCGCATGCTGGACTGCCGGCCGTTCGGACCAGGGCCCGTCACTCCTCCTCGCCGACGCGCGGGTCCCGTAGCCGGCGCAGCCCGCCGGGGAAGTCGGGGAGCTGGAACGAGTAGTGGCCGAGCGCGTTGATGTGGTGCCTGACGAACGGCCAGGGCCACGTCCTCGCCACGGACGGGCTTGCCCATGAGTGCGCCCCTTCGGCATCGGCCGGGAGAAGTGCTGGAACCGCTGACTACGCCACCGGCCCACAGCACACCCGGCCAGTTGCCGACTGCTTGTTGCCGTCAGCGCTCGTGCCGTACAGAGGTCGTATGGCTATACGCCGGCCTGCCGCGGCTGTCCGTAGGACGCAACTCCGGAAGTGGGATACCGCTTTCATCGACGAGGACTGAGTGGGTTTCAGCGGCCTCGAAGGCATGTCGTTCGCCCCACTGGCGCGCAGCCACGATGACGGCGAAGAGGTCCAGACCCGCTGCTGTGAGGACGTAGTTCTGTCGCCGCCCTGTCGGAGCGGTCTCCCGCTCAAGAATTCCTCGTTCGGTCAAGCGCCGCAGGCGGTCGGTGAGGATGTTGCGCGCGATGCCGGTGCGCTGCTGGAAGTCGGTGAATGCCCGAGCACCGTCCATCGCGTCGCGAATGATCAGAAGGCTCCATCGATCTCCGACCAGGTCGAGGGTGCGTGCGACGGGGCAGGCAGGGTCGGTCCAGGACAGCTTCTCGGCACCGTGGGGTCTGCTCACCATCACTCCTCCTGAAGGGTTGCACATCGAAACCATTCTGTCGTAGGTTCATTTTGGTTGCAATTCGCAACTCATTCTGGAGGTGTATCAGTGGGTCTCACCACCGGTCGGAGGATGTTCCTCTCTGTGGTCTGCGCGGTCGCAGTCGCGCAGATCTATGTGGCACAGCCTGTACTGGTGCAGATCGGTAAGGACTTGGGCCTACCGGAGAGCGACACGGGATGGATCGTCACCACGGGGCAGCTCGGCTATTTGACCGGCTTGGCCCTTCTCGTCCCTCTGGGGAACATCTTCGACCGGCGCAAGCTCATCGCCGGGCATCTTCTCCTCGCTGCGTTCGGCATGGGTCTGACTGCGGCCGCTGCCCGGATATGGCTCCTGCTCACCGGACTGGCCCTCGCCGGCCTGTTCGCGGCCGTCGTTCAGACCACGGTCGCTTTCGCCGCCGACCTGTCCACAGCAGGTGAACGCGGCCGCACACTCGGAGCCGTGACCTCCGGTGTCACGATCGGCATCCTCGGAGCGCGCGTCCTCGCCGGCAGCCTCGCCGCCCTTGGGGGATGGCGCTCCATCTACGTGGTGTTCGCCGTGCTCCTCGCCGCGCTCACCCCCTTGGCACTGAGGCTCCTCCCCTCCGACCCTCGCGGTACCCAGGCCACGTACGGAGCGGTGATGCTCTCGCTGTGCCGAATGTTCCGCGAGCGCCTTTTCCTCTCACGCGGACTGATCGCGTTCTTCCTGTTCGCTTCCTTCGGCACGCTGTGGAGTGGGCTGGCTCTGCCGCTCGCAGCCGAGCCATGGCATCTCAGCACTGCCCAGATCGGCTTCTTCGGGATCGCGGGACTCGCCGGGGCGCTGGGCGCCCAGCGAGCGGGACAGAGGGCTGACGCAGGCCACGCAAGCGTCATCACAGGCGGCGCCCTCGTACTGTTGGCCGCTTCCTGGCTGGCGAGCGGACAAGCGTCATGGTCGCTCTGGTTGGTCATCGTCGGCGTGATCGTTCTCGACTTCGCTGTGCAGGCAGTGCACGTCAGCAATCAACATCTGATCGTGTCCGGATACCCACATCGGACGAGCAGCGCCATCGCCGGCTACATGCTCTTCTACTCCTTCGGCTCCGCCGTCGGGGCAGTCGGCACCACTGCGGTGTACTCGGCTGCAGGGTGGGCCGCATCCAGCCTTCTCGGTGCCGTCTTCGCCCTCTCCGCCCTCCTTGTCTGGACCCTCAATCGACACACGGCCGCCGACACGCAACGAGATGTACTCCCACGGCCACCTCGTGGTGTCCCGCACAGCCCGACCTGAGGACGCATGCCGGTGTCCGGGCCACGTGAGCGCTTCGCGGCGACAGATGCTGGGGGGATGCCGCGGATGCCTGAATGCGCTTCACCGTGACGGCGTCTCGATCAGCGTGGTCGCGGTAGCCGTGTCCGAACGGGCCGGCCGGAACAGCCCCTGCCCCTCGTTGCGGCGCAGCAGCCTCTTGCTCACGCCGGTTTCGCGAGCCAGATCGCCGACGCGCATCCGGATTCTCCTTGACGTTCACACCCGTGAGACACGCGAGGTGGGACGGCTCGTCGTGGCGGGCGTTCAGAGGGGGCAGACGCTCCAGCAGGATCCGGGCAGCGGCGGCCTCGCTCCCGGCCCCCGTGAGCAACCGCCGTGCCGGGTCGGAGATTCGTACGGTCTCGACCAACACGGTGGCGGTAACGGCCGCCGAGTTCTCCTCAGCGGGCCGGAGGCTGCCAACCGGGACGCCCGTCCTTCTCGACTGCGAGACGCGGTGCCGTGGGCCCGTCGAGTTCGATCCCGCCCGTGTTCCCGAGGCGGTCTCACGGCGGACGCGAGCCGGCCTCTCCCGGATCCGAGCCTGCTCCGCAATATCGGGGCGTGCGGGATGTCGCGGGCCTGGTGGCCTGAGTCGGAGATTCGCTGACCGTACGACTCAACTCCGCGGGTACAGAAGGCCGTTCCAGGGTCGCCCGGAGGCTTCATGGCGGCGCTCGCCCTCTTGACGGGCCCCCTCCCTCCGCTAAGGTCTAGACCTGCAAGCGTCGGTCTAGACCTTCGCATGTGACGTTGCCACGTCGGCAACCTCGTACGTTCACCTGGGCGGACCCGGCACGCACGAAGGGATTTGAATGTCATGCGCATGAAAAAGACGTGGGCCGCAGCCCTGGGCGCACTGGTCGCTCCCGCAGTGGCCCTGAGCCTCCCCGCCCCCTCGGCGAGCGCCCACGGCTGGGTGGTCACACCGTCCAGCCGGCAGGACCAGTGCGCCAACCGCGTGGTCCAGTGCGGTCAGATCAAATACGAGCCCGCGAGCGTCGAAGGGCCGAAGGGCCTGCGCACGTGTAGCGGAGGCGACTCCCGCTGGGCGGACCTGAACGACGACAGCAAGGGCTGGAAGGTCACCCCCGTCGGCACCACGCAGACCCTGACGTGGACGATCGAGGCGCGCCACGCCACGAGCAACTGGCAGTACTTCATCGGCGACCAGAAGATCGCCCAGTTCAATGACGGCGGCCGCATCCCCGCCGCCACGGTCAGCCACCAGCTGAACTTCAGCGGCTTCAGCGGAAAGCAAAAGGTGCTCGCCGTCTGGAACATCGCGGACACCGCCAACGCGTTCTACGCCTGCATCGACGTGAACATCGGCGGCGGCAACGACGGCGGCGGTGACGGCGGCGACAATGGCGGCGGCGGTGACGACGGCGGCAACGGCGAGGAGCCCGGCGACTGCACGGCCGCGGCCTGGAGCGCCGGCAACGTCTACAACGGCGGCGAGACCGTCTCGTACAAGGACCACAACTGGCGGGCCAAGTGGTGGGTGACCGGCGAGGAGCCCGGCAGCACCGGCGAGTGGGGCGTCTGGGAGGACCTCGGCGCCTGCTGAGCCGCCCGGATCCCCTGCGGCCCTCACCCCCGCGGCCTCGGTCCCGGGGGTGAGGACCCGTCAACGGCCCTGACGCCGCAGCGGCCCGACCCACCCGCGCCCCCGGCCGGCGCAGCCCCCGGAAGGAGCCTGCGCCGGCCGTTGCCGCACCTCCCCCACCCTCCGGGCACCGCCCCCAGGGGACAGCGTGAGAACTCGGCATCGCCTGCTCGCCTGGGACGCGGCCTCCGACAACGTCGGCGTCAGCGGTTACTACGTGTACCGCGAAGACATCCTGGCCCTGTTGGCGGTCTCGTCCGAAACGCCGGTCGGCGGGCGCTGGCTGCCGACCGGTCGGTGATCGCGGTGACGGCCGCGGAGTCGGGGGGGGACACATTGCCCGCCCGGCCCTTCGCCCGGACCGCGAAGCGGTACGCGGTGCTGGGCGTCAGCCCGGCGGTCGCAGACGGGCCCGTCACCGAGGTATCCGGCTGACTGGCCGACGGTGACATCGTCCCGTCCATCGGCGGTTGGAGCGGCAACAAGCCCGGGCGCAACTGCTCGACGACGGAAACGCTCACCGGCGCCTATCAGAAGGTCATCGGCAACTTCACCATCATGCCGTTCGACTGCGGCGGCCAACCCGCCGCAGTCGGCCCTGATCCTGGACGGCGCGCTCCCACCGATCGACCGGATCCCGCAGGATCGCCCGCACTGCTTCTCAAACGCCACGGAATGAATGTGCGGGTCATCTCCGACCCATACGGCGAACCACGCCGAGCCTCACCCGTGCTTTCGGAGCCACGCACGGCCTGACCGCCGCTCGCACACCGGGATCGTCGAAGCACTGGCTACCGCCCGCCCTGACCATCTGGGCCGACCAGGCGTACCAGCCGTCTGCCGGCAGGTACGGGTGTGTCGATCCGCGGACGAAGACTCCGGCGGTGGCAGCGTCGCTACAACACGGCCCACGCCGGGATGCGCCGCGTCGGCGGATCAGCGGTCGCCGTGCTCAAGGGCCGGCCGACTCCTCCACGGATGTGACGCGGCAGGAACCCGATCACCGGCCGCGCGTGCCGCCCCTCGCAGTCCGTCCGGCCGGATCAGAGGCAAGGCGAAACGACCGCTCTTCGCCGCGCACGATACACATCGTATGCGCTCTACATGTAACATGTATTGTGCATATTGCTGGGCCGGCTTTCCGCCTCTCCACCGCACGATGAATGGATCATTGCGTGAGCACGCACCCACCCGAGGGAGCACCCGGGCTCGCCTGCCTCATGGCGCGACCCGCCCCTTCAGCCCGCCGGCCGAGGTCGGCCGGCTGCGCGCCGTGCCCGTGCTTCCGCGAGCCCGGGCGCAGCCCCAGCGACGTCCGGCAGTGCGACGGGCGAGGGCAAAAGCCGCATCCGCGCCGACGGCGGTGACCACCTCGGCGAGCGACGTCGGCTCCCCCGGCCCCACGAACAGCCCACGGGCAGCAGCCCACCAGCAAGGAGCACCACCATGAACCGACTGCAGGACAAGGTCGCCGTCATCACCGGAGCCGGAAGCGGCATCGGCCGCGCTGCGGCGGAGCTGATGAGCAAGCAGGGCGCCCGTGTCGTAGTCGCCGACTACGACACCGAAGCAGCCCGGGAGACCGCCGGCCTCATCACCGCGGCCGGCGGCACCGCCTTGCCGCTGACGGTGAACGTCCTCGAAGAGGATTCCATCGCCGCCATGATCAACAGCGCGGTCGAGGAGTACGGCTTCCTGCACATCATGTGCAACCACGTCGGCGGCACCAATCCCCGCCTGGATCTGGACCTGCTCCGCATGGACATGGCCGAATTCGACCGGGCCGTCAGCCTCAACATGCGCAGCACACTCGTGGGCTCGCGGCTGGCTGTACCGCACATGATCAAGTCCGGCGGCGGCTCGATCATCAACACGGCCTCCGTCGCCGCGCTCGTCGGAGACGTCCTCCAGACCTCCTACGGCGCCGTGAAGGCGGCCGTCGTCAGCATCACGAAATCGGTGGCCACCCAGTACGGGCCACAGAACATCCGCTGCAACGCGATCGCCCCCGGCGCCGTGATGACCCCCGCCCTGGAGAACAACCTTCCCCAAGAGGTCATCGACAGCCTCAAGGCGGGCAACGCCCTGCCCTACCTCGGCTCCCCCGAGGACATCGCCCACACCATGGTCTTCCTCGCCTCGGACGAGTCCCGTTACCTCACCGGGCAACTCCTGGTCGTAGACGGCGGCATGACCATGCAGTCCTCGGCCGCGCCCGGACGCCGAGCCATGCTGCCCCTCTGACAATCGTCGCTCACCAAACGTGATTCGCGGAGCGGGCGCACCCGCCGTACTGGGCGCGCCGAAGACTCTGCCCCCGGCATCGCGCTTCGGTTCGCGGACCTGGCGCATGGCACGCGACCAGTCACCGCGCCGCCTGCGGGGCCGGGCCGCGCTGCTGCGCCTCACGACGGGGAGCACGCGGCTCGGCAACTCGATGACCGCCGAGGGCTACGCACTGGCCGCCGCGTCTGCGTGGTGAGAGACCACTGCGCGGCGGGCAGGCCGTCGTCGAAGAGGCGGGGCCGACCAATGGCTGGCGATGCCCGCCTGGGCCGTCGGATGCCGATCCAGGCGTTCCGGTACTCCGTGGAAGCAGCTCACCCGCCAGGGGCTGTCACAGTCCCTCGTGCCAGCATGCCCCCGTGACAGAAACACGTGATCCGCACCCCGCCGACGCCACCCTCGACTTCCTGCGCTCGGTGTTCCCTCCGGAGTGGCGTGAGCCGGCGCTCGGCCAGGGCGCCGTATCGGACTGGGAGCGGGACAACGCGGTGATCCTCCCGGAGCCGTACAGGACGTTCATCGCCGAGATCAGCAACGGGTCCGCCGTCGGCCCGGCCGACGACGGCGGTCTCCAGCCTCTCGGCTGGCTCCCCGACACATGGCTCGGCGTCGGCCCCCGGCAGCCAGGCAAGCCGTTCCCCCTGGAAGCGGCCTGGCCGTGGGAGGACGACGAGAGCACCGGGCTCGGCGACCCGCGGATCACCGCGGCGTTCAACCACGGATCGGTCGTCCTCGGGTCCGAGGAGGGGCCGGCCTTCTGGCTCCTGGTAACCACCGGCCCCCACCGCGGCGAGGTATGGATGATCACCGACGCCGGCGCCGCGCCCATGCCCGGCGACCAGGCATGGGGTTTCGAGGAATGGGTCCGGCACTGGCACACCGGCCACGGCTGGTGGGACTGAACGCGATGCACCCGCCAGACCGGGTTCGGCCCGAACCGCCACGCCACGCGGTTGCGCAACCGCCCCGGTCAGTGGAGGCGTGCGTAGCGGTGGAGACGGGTTCGGGTCTCACTCGGTGATCCCGAGGGCGGTGGCGATCGTGTCCCAGCACTGGTCATCGGCTCGAACCATGTGCGCGGCGACCGCGTCGGCCTCGGCAGAGGATCGCGTCGGCCTCGGCAGAAGATCGCGTCGGCCTCGGCAGAAGATCGCGTCGGCCTCGGCAGAAGATCGCGTCGGCCTCGGCAGAAGATCGCGTCGGCCTCGGCAGA
>NZ_JAAGNI010000227.1 GCF_010550605.1 Streptomyces sp. SID9727 | reverse complement strand
TCACCGCGGCGAACGGCTTGCGGCGGCGCGGGGCCACCGGGTCCGGGCCGGTGAGCAGGAAGGCGGTGCCGGCCTCGTCGGCCGGGGCGCCGGCGTCCGGAGCGCCGGCCGGAGGCAGGAACAGCGGCATGGTGGTCGCGGCGTCGCCCTCGGGGCCGTGGGCCTGCGGGGCGCCCGCCGGGGGCCCCGTCGCGGTGTCGCCGCCCAGGGTCACGTACGGGCGGATGCGCAGCGGGTCGAAGTCCTCCGCCGCGGCCATCTCCGCGGACCGGTCGGCGTGGTGCTCGTCGGCGATGCGCTGCTGCTCGGCGGCCCGCTCCGGATCGGCGCCGTACTCCTGCGTACCGGTGTGCCGGCCCGCGCAGGCGCAGCCCGGACCGGCGCCCGGTCTGCTCTCCGTACCGCACTCCGGGCATATATGTCCGGCCATCGTGGGTCCCCTCCCCTTGAACTGCCTGCGATTATGCAGCCCGCCGCCGAGAAGCCCAATCGCATGGGCCCCCGGCAGGCCATAACGGGGCAGAACAGACAGGATGGGGGTGTAGCGGATCCGAGGAGATGTCTCATGGCCCAGCTGAGCCCGACGGCCCAAGCCCCCGGCGAAGACCGCTCCACGCGGTCGGTCCTGGTGGCGATCGGCGCACTGCTGCTCGGCATGCTGCTCGCGGCACTCGACCAGACCATCGTCTCCACCGCTCTCCCCACCATCGTCAGCGACCTCGGTGGGCTCGAACACCTGTCGTGGGTGGTCACCGCCTATCTGCTGGCCTCGACCGCCGCGACCCCCCTCTGGGGGAAGCTGGGCGACCAGTACGGGCGCAAGAAGCTGTTCCAGACCGCGATCGTCATCTTCCTGATCGGCTCCGCGCTCTGCGGTATCGCGCAGAACATGCCCCAGCTGATCGGCTTCCGCGCCCTCCAGGGCCTCGGCGGCGGCGGTCTGATGGTGCTGTCGATGGCGATCGTCGGTGACATCGTCCCGCCCCGCGAACGCGGCAAGTACCAGGGGCTCTTCGGTGCCGTGTTCGGCGCGACCAGTGTCCTGGGGCCGCTGCTCGGCGGCTTCTTCACCCAGCACCTCAGCTGGCGCTGGGTCTTCTACATCAACCTCCCCATCGGCGTCGTCGCCCTCGTCGTGATCGCCGCCGTGCTGCACATCCCGGTCCGCCGGACGAAGCACACCATCGACTACGTCGGCACCTTCCTCATCGCCTCGGTCGCCACCTGCCTCGTTCTCGTCGCCTCCCTCGGCGGCACCACCTGGCCGTGGGGCTCGGGGAAGATCATCGGCCTCGCGGTGCTCGCCGTGGTGCTCCTGGTCGCGTTCGTGTTCGTGGAGCGGCGCGCCACCGAGCCCGTACTGCCGCTGAAGCTGTTCCGGATCAGGACCTTCAGCCTCGTCGCCGTGATCAGCTTCGTCGTGGGCTTCGCGATGTTCGGCGCGATGACCTATCTGCCGACCTTCCTCCAGGTCGTGCACGGCATCACGCCGACGATGTCCGGTGTCCACATGCTGCCCATGGTGTTCGGGCTGCTGATCACCTCGACGGTGTCCGGGCAGATCGTCAGCCGTACGGGGCGCTGGAAGGTGTTCCCGATCGCCGGCACCGGCATCACGGCCGTCGGGCTGCTGCTCCTGCACCGGCTGACGGTGTCCAGCGGCACCTGGGAGATGAGCGCCTACTTCTTCGTGTTCGGCGCGGGCCTCGGCCTGGTGATGCAGGTCCTCGTCCTGGTCGTGCAGAACGCCGTCTCGTACCGGGATCTCGGCGTGGCGACCTCGGGCGCGACGTTCTTCCGGTCCATCGGCGCCTCGTTCGGCGTGGCGATCTTCGGCACCGTCTTCACCAACCGGCTCACCGACAAGCTCGGCACGGCGCTCGCCGGCCGGCCGCTGCCGCCCGGTGTCGACGCGGACAGCCTGGCCGCCGACCCGCGCGCCATCGGCCGGCTGCCGGACTCCCTGCGGGGGCCGGTGCTCCAGGCGTACTCGACGTCGATCACCGACGTGTTCCTGTACGCGGCGCCCGTCGTCCTGGTCGCCTTCCTTTTCGCCTGGCTGCTCAAGGAGGACAAGCTGCGCGGCTCGGTGACCGCGCCGGACCCGAGCGAGACCCTGGCGTCGAACCCGGTCGAGCGCTCCTCGTACGACGAGTGCGCCCGGGCCCTGTCCGTGCTGGCCACCCGGGAGGGCCGTCGCGAGGTCTACGTCAGGATCACGGAGAAGGCCGGCTTCGACCTGCTGCCCGCCGCCAGCTGGATGCTGCTGCGGATCAAGCGCCATGGCACGGTCGAGCCCGCCCGGCTCGCCGAGGTGGCCCCCGTGCCGCTACGGGTGATCAACGACGCGGCCCGCCAGCTGGAGGGGCGCGGGCTCGTCCGGCGCGTCGGGGTGCAGATGGTGCTCACCGAGCCGGGCGCGGAGGCGGTGGTGAAGCTCGCCCAGGCCCGCGAGGACTCACTCGCCGAGCTGCTGGGCGACTGGTGGGGGCCGGACCGGCCGACGGACCTGGTCGCGCTGGTCTCCGAGCTGACCCGGGAGACCAGTGGGTCGAGCAAGGAGCGCCCGCACAGCCCGGCACCCAAGCGCGACCACGCGGCGGGCCACCCGCAGCGGGACTAGGACGCGCTTGACGCCCTGGGAGACAGGCTCTGGCCAGAGGGCTCCGCCCCGGTCACCCCCAGTTCCTTCGCGAACCAGTGCTCCGCGTACGGCCCCCGGTTGAACGCCGGGACCTCCCGGTAGCCGTGCTTCGCGTACAGGCCGCGGGCCTCCACCAGATCGTGCCGGGTGTCCAGCCGGAGCAGGGTCACCCCCAGCGCCCGGGCCCGCTCCTCCAGCGCCGCGAGCAGCAGCCCGCCGCCGCCCGTGCCCCGGAACTCCGGGCGGACGTAGACCCGGGTGAGCTCCGCCGTGCCCGCGTCCACCAGGAGCAGGCCCGCGCAGGCCGCCGCCCGGCCCTCGGAGCGGCCGATGACGAAGTCACCGGCCGGGGCGGCCAGCAGCCCGGCGCCGTCGTCGGTGAGCCCGGAGTCGATCTCCCCGGTCGTCGCCGGCCGGCCCCAGTAGCGGCCGGCCACCTCGGCGTAGTAGTCCCGCCGGAGCAGGGACGCGTCCGGCGAGTCGAAGGGTTCGGGTGCCACGGTCCAGGTCATGGGGCCATTCTCGCCACCGCACACATGTGTGAGCCAAGGGATTTCGAAAGGGCGGCGCGGTGGCGCGGACGCTCACCTCAGCGGCGGCGGCGTGAAGACCGGCGGCGGGGGCACCACCGGGCGCCGTCGCCGGGCGCGCAGGACCAGGAACAGGGGCAGGGCCACCAGCAGCACCGCGCCGCCGAGCAGCGTCAGCAGCCAGGCCGGCATGCCGCCCCAGGTCAGCAGCGCGTCCCGGTACACCACGGTCCGGTACGGGGCGTCGCCGGCGGCCGCCCGCAACTCGTGGTCGCCGTCGATCCGCTCCGGTGACGGGAAGTACTGGTCGATCGCCGTCACGAAGACCGGCTTGTCCCCGGTGACCGCCGCCAGCGCCTCGTACGGCTCCCTCGCGGGGTCGACGCGGCCCGCGTACGCGACCTTCGGGGGCCGCCCGCCGATCGCGTCGCGCGGTTCCATGCGGTGGTCGGCCAGCACGTACAGGTCGAGGGACTGCGGGGTGGCGGCCAGCTTGGACAGGCGCATCGGGTAGACCATCCGGTCGCTCGCGAACCGCAGCCGCAGCGGGTCGAGCGTCCCGCTCAGCGTGCCCCCCTGCCTCTCCGGCGCGAGGCGCACCGCCACGTACTCCCACTTCTGCTCGACGTACGGGGTCAGGGCCGTGGCGAGGCGGTCCGGCAGCTCGAAGCCGTTCTCCGCCAGCCAGCTCTCCAGCGCCTCCGGGTCGGTCGCCGCCAGCCGCGCCACGTCGAACGGGCCGAGCCGTTCCCGGCCGACCACGTCGACCGGGGCGCCCGCCTTCGGGCCGGCGGCGCTGTCACCGGCGGAGTTCCCCGAACCGCCGAACGGCCAGTCCTTGCCGCGTGGCCAGAAGTAGTGGCGCTCCTCGGTGACCGGCGCGGTGATGGCCCTGAGCTCGGAGAACAGCGCCGCGTCACCCAGCTCGACCGTGGCGCGGTGCGGCACCGGCATGATCCAGGCGGCGTCCGGAGCGTTCCCCCGGACGCTCAGCTGCATGACGATCTGCTCGGTGCGGCCGTCCCAGCCGACCGCCGACGTCTCCCGGTCGACCGCCACCCGGCTGTTCCGGTCCACTACCATCGCCCCGCAGCCGCAGGCGTACGCGGGTGCGATCAGCGACCCCGCCTGGAGCGACACCAGCATCAGGAGCAGGGAGAGCGCTCGGACCGCCCAGCCCCCCGTCCTTCCGTATCTCCCCGCGCGCCGCATCGTCCGTCCTCCCCGCCGTTGCCGATCACGGGCTCAGACGTGGGCGGGCCCCCGCCGGTTCCGGCCCCGCCCTGCGTCCGGGCGGGCGGACTTTCGTCCAAAGCCGGGTGACAGGCAGGCGTAAAGGGGGTTGATTGGATCTACCCAGGAGCACAATGCGAAGGTTTCACACATGCCGGACACCTGGCCGGCGAAAGACCTTGGGAGGGTCGGCGCAGCGTGGCGAACGCGGAGCACAGTGGCAACACAAGCGTGACGGCGGGAACCGGAACGGTACGGGCGGTGCTCTGGCTGGTCGTGGCCGCGCTGGCCGTCCGGCAGATGGCGGTGGTGCTGCGGCAGCCGCCGGGCGAACGGCTCACCGACCTGGAGACCTGGATCGGTGACAACGGGGTGCTCCATGTGACCGGTTCGCTGTACGACACCGACCGGTTCACCGGCACCCCGTTCTCCGGGCTCGTCCTCAAGCCGCTGACCCGTACCGCCGAACAGAGCCTCGGGGTCGCCTGGACCTTCGGTTCGCTCCTGCTCGTCGCCGCCCTCGGCCTCGTCGCCGCCCGCGCCCTGCCGGGACCGGTCGGCCGGCGCACCGCCCTGCTCGCCGCGCCCGTCGCGATCAGCCTGCTGATGGTCTCGCTGCCGGTGCGCAACGCCTTCCACCTGGGCCAGGTCAGCATCCTGCCCGTCCTCCTGGTCCTCGTCGGCCTCTTCGTCGTCCGGGGGGAACACAAGGCCGGGGCGCTCATCGGGGTCGCCGCCGCCCTCCAGCCGGCCGTGCTCCTGTTCGCCCTCCTGCTGTGGCTCACCGGAAGACGGCGTTCCGCGCTCACCGCCGCCGGCGCGTTCGCCGCGTGCACGGCGCTGGCGTGGGCCGCGATGCCGCACGACTCGTGGACGTACTGGGTGCACCACGTCGCCGGGGCGGGCCTCGGCGACCAGACGGACAGCCTCGCCAACCAGTCCCTGCACGGCGCGCTGCTGCGCCTCGGCCTCGCCGGGCCGTTGGAGATCGCGCTGTTCCTGGCGCTGGCCGCCGCCGTCTGCGTCCTCGGCCTGCGCCGCGCCGTGCGGTATGCGCGCGACGGGCAGCTCCTGCTCGCCGCGGCCGTGACCGGCTGCGTCGCCGTCGCCGTCTCCCCGACCGCCTGGCAGCACCAGCTGCTCTGGGTGCTGCTCGCCGTGGTCGGCCGGGCGGGCCGCAGCGCCTCGGACCGGCTGGTGTGGCCGGCCGTCGTGGTCCTGGTGACGACCCTGCCGGGCTCGATGCTGCTCCCGAACGTGGGGGCGGTGTTCCCGGTGCGCGACAACGTGCTGCTGATCGCCGCGCTCGGGGCCGCCTGCGTGACGCCGTTCCTGCCGCGCACCTCCCCGTACTGGCGGCGGCCCGTGCCCACCGTGTACGCGAAGCCGGTTCCGGCCCGCTGGGCCCGGGTGCCGCTGCTGCCGTTCTGGCGGCGGGTGCTCAGCCGGCCCAACCTGCTCCTGGAACTCCTCCTGATCCGTGTCGTCTACTCCGCGTACGGTCAGGTCAGGCTGGCCGCCACGGCCGGGCGGGACACCGCCGAGCTGCACGGGCGGCAGATCCACTCGTTCGAACAGTGGCTGCACATCGACATCGAGCACCGGATCAACCACGCCGTCGCGGGCGTCGGCCGGCTGCGGGACTTCTTCGACTTCTACTACTCGACGTTCCACTTCTTCGTCCCGCTCACGATCCTCGCCGTGCTGTACGTGCGCCGCCCCGCCGACTACCGCTGGGCCCGGTCCACGCTCGGCTTCGCCACGCTCCTCGCGCTCGTCGGCTTCTGGCTCTATCCGCTGGCCCCGCCGAGGCTGATGCCCGGGCTCGGCTTCATCGACACGGTGCACGGGGTGCAGGACTTCTCGCAGCCCGACTACGGGGCGCTGACCGCGGTGACCAACCAGTACGCGGCGATGCCCTCACTGCACTTCGGCTGGTCGCTGTGGTGCGGGGTGATCATCGTGCTGCTCGCCCCGAAGGTGTGGATGAAGGCGCTCGGGGTGCTGCATCCGCTGTTCACGGTCTCCGCGATCGTCGCGACGGCCAATCACTGGGTGCTGGACGCGGTGGGCGGGGCGGTCGTCGTCGCGCTCGGGTTCCTCATCGCGTACGTGCTCGCGGGGCCGCGCCGGCTGCGGGTGGCGCCGGAGGACGGGCTCCCGCAGGGCGAGGCGGTCCGCGAGGCGGTGGCGGGCAAGGTGTAGCCCGGACGGCTCACGGCCCCAGCGCCCAGGCGGCCGCGGACAGCGTGACCATCGACACCAGCGTGGAGGCGACGATCGCGTCGCGGGCGAGCCCGGTGCCGAGGCCGTACTCACGGGCGTAGATGAAGGAGTTCTGCGCGGTGGGCAGTGCCGCGCACAGCACGACCGCGAGCAGCTGGTGGTCCGGGAGGCGCAGCAGCGGGCCCGCGACGAGCAGGGCGGTCAGCGGCTGGCCCAGCGTCTTCACGGCCACCACCGCCGCGGTCTCCGCCCGCTCCCGGCGTGCCCGGCCCCCGCCGCCCGGTCCCCGGTGCAGCGACAGGCCGAGCGTGATCAGGGCCGTCGGCACCGCCGCCGCGCCCAGCACGTCGCACGGGTGCGTCACGGCGGCCGGCAGCCGCAGCCCGGTCGCGGAGACGGCCACGCCGAGCAGCGAGGCCAGGATGATCGGGTTGCGCAGGGGCATGGTGAGGAACCGCCGCACCCCGCCGCCCGGGCGCCGCCCGTCCGCCCCGCGCGTCCCGGAGTCCAGCAGCGTCAGGATCACCGGCGAGAGCACCAGCACCTGGAAGAGGATGACCTGCGCGACGAACGAGGCGTCGCCCAGCACCTGCACCGCCACCGGGATGCCCAGGTTCGCGGAGTTCACATGGCCCGAGGACATGGCGCCGATCGCCGCGTCGGCCCGCCCCCGGCCGAAGACCCGCCGGACGAGGACGAACCCGGCTCCCGCCGCCACCGCCGTGCTCGCCGCGAACGCCACCATCGACGGATGACCGAAGGCGTCCGGGCTCGCCCCCGACACCATCGTGAACAGGGCGGCAGGCATGGCCACGTGGAAGACGAACCGGCCGAGCACGGCCTCCGCCTGCTCCCCGAGCAGCCCGCCGCGTCCGACCGCGTAACCGATGCCGGTCAGGACCCAGATGGGGGCGAACGCGGAGAGCAGGGCGTGCATGGCCGCCATGATCCCCGTACGCCTGTTCGGCTCACGTGCGGGGGTGCCGATCCGTGTACCGCGTCCGGACAGGCCGGAGCCCCGGCCGCGGTGCGGTCGGGGCTCCGGGGGTCACCGGCTCGGGCCGGGCCGGCTCAGTACCAGTTGTGGGCCTGCCAGAAGGACCAGGCGCCACAGGGGCTGCCGTAGCGGGAGTTCATGTAGTCCATGCCCCACTTGATCTGCGTGCCGGGGTTGGTCTTCCAGTCCGATCCGGCGGACGCCATCTTCGAACCGGGCAGCGCCTGGACCAGGCCGTAGGCGCCGGAGGAGGCGTTGGTCGCGCTCGGGTTCCAGCCGCTCTCGTGGCTGACGATGTTGCTGAAGCACTGGAACTGGGCGTCGTCACCGATCATCCGCTTCGCCGTGTCCTGGGCACTCCCGGCGGAGGCCGGTGCGGCGGACGGGGCCGCCATGGCCGGGGAGACACCCAGGCCGATGCCGGTGGCGCCCAGCAGCACGGAGGCGCCTGCGATGGCGGCCTTGCGACGGGTGGTGCGGGGCTTGGCGATGAGGTTACGGGCGAACGTCACAGGAAACCTAACGGTGGGGGACGGGGAGTCGCGGCTCGGTCCGAATCCTGCGTGGACCGGCGTTCGTTGACCGCGATCCCGGTGAGGACCCTGCGGTGCTCGGCGACGGGATCCAGTCTTAGCGGCGCCGTTCGGCCGTGGCAACGACCGCTGTTACGACCCCGCCTCGCACCCGGGGCCGGAGGTCCTGAACCACCCCGAACCGCGCCCTGGCAGGTCGCGGGGGGTGCGGAGGGGGCCCCTCAGCTCCGTGCGCGGCTCCTA
This sequence comes from Streptomyces sp. SID9727, assembly GCF_010550605.1. GTDB lineage: Bacteria > Actinomycetota > Actinomycetes > Streptomycetales > Streptomycetaceae > Streptomyces. The sequence continues at coordinate 1,616 of NZ_JAAGNI010000227.1, read as the reverse complement.
AGCCGCTTCGTACAGGACCAAGGTCCTGTGGGTGCCCTCACTCGCCGGGGGCGTGGAATGTGACCTGGGCCTCGAAGGAGGCCCGCCGCGTCGCCCGCCGCAGCGCCTTCAGCAGCGGCGCCCCGACCGCCAGTGTCAGCACGACGGTGAGCGCCGCCCGGCCCAGGTCCCAGCCCAGCGAGGTCGTCGCGCAGTACGCGAGGAAGCGGACCAGGTTGTCGCCCAGCGGGTCACCGGCCCGGAACGAGATGCCCGAGGCGAGGCCCGGCACGATCGTCCAGCCGTACAGGTTCATGATCGTCCCGTACGCGAACGAGGCGAGGGCCCCGTAGGCCGCGAGCATCAGCAGCTCGCCGCGCCCGCGCAGCCGGTCCGGGCCGGGCAGCAGCCCGGCGCCCATCGTGAACCAGCTCATCGACAGCATCTGGAACGGCATCCACGGCCCCACCCCACCGGTCAGCAGCGCGGACGCGAACATCGTCACGGACCCCAGCACGAAGCCGAACCCCGGCCCCAGCACCCGCCCGCTCAGCACCATCAGGAAGAACATCGGCTCCAGGCCCGCCGTGCCCGCCCCCAGCGGGCGCAGCGCCGCCCCGACCGCGGCCAGCACCCCCAGCATCGCGACCGCCTTCGCGTCGAGCCCGGCGTCCGCGATCATCGCGACCACCACCCCGACCAGCAGCGGCAGCAGCGCGGCGAACAGCCACGGCGCGTCCTGTGCGTGCGCAAGCCCCGAGTCCCGGTCCGCGAGCAGCGGCCACCCGAAAGCGGCGATTCCGATGGCGCTGATCAGCACCAGCGCGACGACGGCCCGGGGGCCCAGCCGGACCGGGCGGCCACGCTTCCCCGCCCCGCTCACGCGCCACCGCCCAGGGCCGCGCGGACCTGCGGGACGGTGAGCCATTCCTGCGGGGCGAGGATCTTGGCGGTCTGCGGGGCGAACGCGGGCGAGGACACCACGACCTCGGCGGTCGGGCCGTCCGCGACGACCTCCCCGTCGGCGAGGATCACCACCCGGTGCGCCAGCTCGGCGGCCAGCTCCACGTCATGGGTGGCGAGCACGATGGCGTGCCCCTCGGCGGCCAGCGCGCGCAACACCCCGACCAGCCGGGCCTTCGCCGCGTAGTCCAGACCCCGGGTCGGCTCGTCCAGGAGCAGCAGCGGCGGCCGGGCGGTGAGCACCAGGGCCAGGGCCAGCGCGAGGCGCTGCCCCTCGGACAGATCGCGGGGGTGCGTGTCGTCGCCGACGCCCGGCAGCAGCTCCGAGACCAGGGCCCGGCAGCTGCCCGGCTCCGCCCCCGCGTCCGCGTCCGCCGCCGCGCACTCGGCGGCCACCGTGTCCGCGTACAGCAGGTCGCGCGGCTCCTGCGGTACGAGGCCGACCCGGCGCACCATCTCGCGCGGCGGCGTCCGGTGCGGGGGCAGGCCCCCGGTCAGGACGGTGCCCGAAGTGGGCTCGACCATGCCGACGAGGGCGCCGAGCAGCGTGGACTTGCCCGCGCCGTTGCGTCCCATCAGGGCCACGGTCTCGCCGGCCCCCACGGTGAGCGACACCCGGCGCAACGCCTCGACCCGGCCGCGCCGCACCCCGAGCCGTTCGACCCGGGCGGCGG
>NZ_JAAGNI010000206.1 GCF_010550605.1 Streptomyces sp. SID9727 | reverse complement strand
CCGAGGCCCGGGCCCGGGCCGCCGCCGAGCCCGCACGGGACGCCGGCACAGCGGACGCCGCCCCCGACCCCAAGTCCCGGGCGGCCCGCTTCAGCAGCTTCCGCAACGCCGTACGGCCCGACTCCCCACCCCCGGAGGACAGCTCCCGATGACCGCGACCACCGACGAGAAGCTCAACTGGCTGCTGGAAGGGCTCCTCGAACGGACCCCCGGTGTCCGGCACGCCCTCGTGCTGTCGAGGGACGGCCTCAAGCTGTGCCGCACCCCCGAGCTCTCCGTCGACCAGGCCGACCAGCTCGCCGCGATCTCCGCCGGCATCCAGAGCCTGTCCCACGGCGCGTCCGTGGAGTTCGGCAACGGCAGCGGCGGGGTCCGCTCCGCCATGGCCGAGTTCTACGGCGGCGTCCTGTTCATCGTGGAGGCGGGCGCCGGCGCCCACCTCGCGGTCGTCGCCGCCGAGAGCGCGGACGTGGGCCTCGTCGGCCACAACATGAGCGAGCTGGTCGAGCAGCTGGGCGAGCACCTGGTCGCCCCGCCGCGCGAACCCGCCGACGCGGCCGCCGCCGCCCGGGGCACGGCCGTATGACCCCGCGCCCCCGGCCCGGCAGGGACGACGCGCCGGACCGGCTGTACACCCTCACGGGCGGCCGCACCCGGTCCGACTCCGCCGCCTTCGACCTGGTCACGCTGGTGGTCTCCGAGTGCGAGCCGGCCCCCGGCATGCAGTCGGAGCACGTGGCGATCCTGCGGATGTGCGAGCGGCCCACCGCGGTCGTGGAGATCGCCGCCGATCTCGACCTGCCCGTCAGCATCGTGCGCATCCTGCTCTGCGATCTGCTCGACACCGGCCGGATCAGCGCCCGCCACCCGCGTACCGCACGCGTATCGGACCGGCTTCCCGCCCCCGACATCCTGGAACAGGTGCTCGTTGGACTCCGCAACCTCTGACCGCGCCGCCCTGAGAGCGACGGCCGACAACGGACTGAAGATAGTCGTGGTCGGCGGCTTCGGGGTCGGCAAGACCACCATGGTCCGATCCGTGAGCGAGATCCGTCCGCTCAACACGGAGGAGACGATGACCCGCGCGGGCGAGGCGGTCGACCACCTCGACGGCGTCGGGTCCAAGACGTCCACCACGGTCGCCTTCGACTTCGGCCGGATCACCCTGGACGAACGCTCGGTGCTCTACCTGTTCGGCGCGCCCGGCCAGGAGCGCTTCTGGTTCCTGTGGGACCGGCTGTTCTCCGGCACCCTGGGCGCCGTCGTCCTGGTCGACACCCGGCGGCTGGCCGACTCCTGGTACGCGATCGACCGGCTGGAGCACCACGGCACGCCGTTCATCGTGGCCTGCAACGACTTCGGCGGCCCGCTCCACACCGAGCAGCAGATCCGGGAGGCGCTCGACATCTCCCCGGACGTCCCGCTCGTGGAGTGCGACGCGCGCGACCGGTCCTCCAGCAAGTACGTGCTGATCACCCTGGTCAAGCACCTGCACCGGCTCTCGGCGGCCCGTACCGGGGACACCCCCGCGCCCGCCGAAGGCACCCCCGCCCTGACCCCGGAGCCCACCCCGTGACCGAGTGCCCCCACGCGGCCGGTGCCGTGCCGCTGTACGGCCCCCGCTTCCAGGGCGAACCGGCGGCGCTCTACCGGGAGCTGCGGCGCGATCACGGACCGGTCGCCCCGGTCACGCTGCCCGGCGGCGTCCCGGCCTGGCTCGTCCTCGGCTACCGCGAGCTGCACCAGGTCACCGGGGACCCGGCCCTCTTCACGCGCGACTCGCAGCTGTGGAACCAGTGGGACGCGATCCCCGAGGACTGGCCGCTGATGCCGATGATCAGCCGGACCCAGCCGTCCATCCTCTACACCGTCGGCGAGCGCCACAGCCGCCGGTCGGCCATGATCTGCGAGGCGCTGGAGGCCACGAACCCCTTCGAGCTCAGGAAGAGCACCGAGGAGTTCGCGGACGAACTGATCGACGCGTTCTGCGCGGCCGGCTCGACGGATCTGATCGCCGAGTACGCGATGCTGCTCCCCGTCCGCGTACTGGCGAAGCTGTACGGCTTCTCCGACGACAAGGGCCCCGCCCTCGTCACCGCGATGAACGACATGATCAACGGCGGGCCCACCGCGCTCGCCGGCCAGAAGCACATCGCCGGTTCCATGTACGCGCTGCTCGCCGGCCGGCGCGCCGAGCCCGGGGACGACGTCGCCTCGCGGATGCTCGCCAACACCGCCGGGTTCACGGACGAGGACGTGGCCCGGGACCTCATGGTGATGATGGCGGCCGGGCACCAGCCGACCGCCGACTGGATCGGCAACTCGCTGCGGCTGATGCTCACCGACGACCGCTTCGCCGCCTCTCTCTCCGGCGGCCGGCACAGCGTCGCCGAGGCCATGAACGAGGTGCTGTGGGAGGACACCCCGAGCCAGAACATCGCCGGCCGCTGGGCCGCCCGCGACGTGCACCTCGGCGGCCGCCACATCAAGGCCGGGGACCTGCTCGTCCTCTCCCTCGCCGGGGCCAACGCCGACCCCCAGGTCCGCACGGACGGCTCCACGCTCACCGGCGGCAACAACGCGTTCTTCTCCTTCAGCCACGGCGAGCACCGCTGCCCGTTCCCGGCGCAGGAGACCGCCGAGGTCATCGCCCGTACGGCCATCGAGGTCATCCTCGACCGGCTGCCCGACGTCGACCTCGCCGTCCCCGCCGACCGGCTCACCCGGCGCCCCTCCCCCTGGCTGCGCGGCCTGACCGACCTGCCCGTGACCTTCACGCCCACCCCCGCCCTCGGAGGCCCCAGATGACCGCGCCCACCACCGAACCGGCCCACGCGGAGGACCGGCAGGACCGCATCGTCCTCGACCCCTTCGTCACCGACCTCGCGGGCGAGAGCGCGCGGCTGCACGCGGCGGGCCCGCTCGCCCGGGTCGAGCTGCCGGGCGGGGTGCCCGTCTACACCGTCACGCACTACGCCGAGGCGAAGGCGCTGCTCACCGACAGCCGCCTGGTCAAGGACATCAACGTGTGGGGCGCCTGGCAGCGCGGCGAGATCCCGCTCGACTGGCCGCTCATCGGACTCGTCAACCCGGGCCGCACCATGCTCACCGCCGACGGCGCCGAGCACCGCCGCCTGCGCGGCCTGGTCGCGCAGGCGCTCACCGTGCGCCGGGTGGAGCGGCTGCGCGAGGGCATCGAGGCGCGGACGAAGGTGCTCCTGGACCGCCTGGAGGAGCGCGCGGCGGGCGAGACGGTGGACCTGAAGGCGGAGTTCGCCTACCCGCTGCCGATGAACGTGATCAGCGAGCTCATGGGCATCGACTCGGCGGACCTGCCCCGGATGAAGGAACTGTTCGACAAGTTCTTCTCCAACATGACGCCCCGCGCCGAGGTGCCGCAGATGATGGCGGACATCCACACCCTGTTCTCGCGCATCCTGGACGAGAAGAAGGAGGCCCCCGGCGACGACCTGACCGGGGCGCTGCTCCTGGCGTCCGAGGACGGGGACCACCTCACCGACGACGAGATCCTCAACACCCTGAAGCTGATCATCGCGGCGGGCCACGAGACGACGATCAGCCTCATCGTGAACGCGGTGGTGGCCCTGGAGACCCATCCCGAGCAGCGCCGGGCGGTGCTGGCCGGGGAGGTGGACTGGGACGGGGTCATCGAGGAGACGCTGCGCTGGTCGGCGCCGACCTCGCACATCCTGATCCGGTTCGCCTCGGAGGACATCGAGGTGGGCGACCGGGTGCTGCCGAAGGGCGAGGGCGTCATGACCTCTTTCGCGGCCATCGCGCACGACGAGGGCCAGTGGGGGGCATCGGCCACGGAGTTCGACGTGACCCGCTCCCCGAACCGCCACATCTCCTTCGGGCACGGCCCGCACGTCTGCCCGGGCGCCGCGCTGTCCCGCCTGGAGGCGTCGGTGGCGCTGCCCGCGCTGTACGCCCGCTTCCCGGAGCTGTCCCTCGCCGTCCCGGCGTCCGCGCTGCGCAACAAGCCGATCGTCACGCAGAACGACCTGTACGAACTCCCGGTCACGCTGGGCTGACACCGTACGCACGGAGGAACGCACGGATGTTCCTCCGACGGCCACGGGTCGGAAGCCCTGTCTCATCCGACGGACAGGGTGCGTGGCCTCCGCACCGAGGCGTTACGCTCCGACTCGTGGCCGACATCCAGATTCCCGCTGACATCAAGCCCGCAGACGGGCGCTTCGGCGCCGGTCCCTCCAAGGTGCGGACCGAGGCGCTCGACGCGCTGGCCGCCACCGGCACGTCTCTGCTCGGTACGTCCCACCGCCAGGCACCGGTGAAGAACCTGGTCGGCGCGGTGCGCGAGGGCGTACGCGACCTCTTCTCCCTCCCCGAGGGCTACGAGGTGATCCTGGGCAACGGCGGCTCGACCGCCTTCTGGGACATCGCGACGCACGGTCTGATCGAGTCGAAGTCCCAGCACCTCAACTTCGGTGAGTTCTCCTCGAAGTTCGCGAAGGCCGCCAAGCTGGCCCCGTGGCTGGCGGACCCGACCGTCATCGCCTCCGACCCGGGCACCCACCCGGACCCGGAGGCCGAGGCGGGCGTCGACGTCTACGCCTTCACGCACAACGAGACCTCCACCGGTGTCGCCGCGCCCATCAAGCGCGTCGCGGGCGCCGACGAGGGCGCGCTCGTCCTGGTGGACGCCACCTCCGGCGCGGGCGGCCTCCCGGTCGACATCGCCGAGACGGACGTCTACTACTTCGCCCCGCAGAAGTCCTTCGCCTCCGACGGCGGCCTCTGGATCGGCGTCTTCTCGCCGGCCGCCCTGGAGCGCGCGGCCCGTGTCCACGCCTCGGGCCGGCACATCCCGGAGTTCTTCTCGCTGCCCACGGCGATCGACAACTCGCTGAAGAACCAGACGTACAACACCCCGGCGCTCGCCACGCTCTTCCTGCTGAACGAGCAGCTGACCTGGATGAACACCCAGGGCGGCCTGGACTTCGCGACCGGCCGCACGGCCGCCTCCTCCGGCCACCTGTACGGCTGGGCCGAGGAGTCCAAGTACGCGACCCCGTTCGTCACCGACCCGGCCAAGCGCTCCCAGGTCATCGGCACGATCGACTTCGCGGACGAGATCGACGCCTCCGCCGTCGCCAAGGCCCTCCGCGCCAACGGCATCGTCGACACCGAGCCGTACCGCAAGCTGGGCCGCAACCAGCTCCGCGTGGCGATGTTCCCCGCGATCGACCCGGCGGACGTCCAGGCCCTGACGGCCTGCATCGACTACGTGATCGAGAAGCTGTAGCCCGTACGCCCCGGAACGGCCCTGCGCACCGCGAGGTGTGCGGGGCCGTTTCTGCTTCACTCGACCGCGTGGCATATGCCGGAAACACGGTCTGGAGCCGTTCAGCCCTACGATGATGGTCTCGACACCAGCCGTCCCAGGAGGCCCGCAGTGTCTGCAGCAGCAGTCGAGCACCCCTGTGACGATGGACCGGAGCCCCTGCTCGTCACGGCCAACCGGCTCGCCGAGCAGAATCCCGGCCATCGCGTCGAGATCATCGGAGGCGTCATCACCGTGGCCCCACGCCCGGACGGCCCGCACGCCCGCGCCCTGACCAAGCTCATGCGTCCCTTCATCACGGCCGGACTCGACGACGGGGAGACGGCAGTCCTCCAAGGCATCGGCCTGTGGCTGCCGGGCGGCCCCGAGGACTTCGCGATCCCCGATCTCGCCCTGGTGGACGCGGACTTCGATGAACACCTGATCAGGACCAACAGCTACGACCCCGCCGTCTTCCGCCTCGTCCTGGAGGTCACCTCCAGCAACTACGCCAGCGACCTGCGGCACAAGGTCGCCGCGTACGCCGAGGCGAAGATCCCCGTCTACGTGATCCTCGATCGGAAGCACGACCGCGTCCACGTCCTCACGGAACCGCTGGGCGGCGCGTACGACCGCCACGAGGTGTACGCCCCCGGCCGGCAGGCGCCGCTGCCCGCGTCGATCGGCGCCGAGGTGAGCCTCGATGTCGCCGAACTGATCCAGGCGGGCCGGCCGAAGCCCCGTACGCCGGAGGCCTGAGGCGCTAGGGACCCTGTCACCAACCTCCACGGACAGAACACCTAGACGCCCCGCTCCCACCGCTCCTCGCCGTCCTCCCACTCCCCCGTTCGCACCAGGCCCGCCCCGGCGGCCACGGCGGCGGACGCCGCGTGCTCGGGGTGGATGTGCGCGGTCACGGCCGTCACCCCCGCCTCCCCCAGATGCGCCACCAGCCCCCGGGCCGCTTCCCCGGCGTACCCGCGCCCCTGCCACGGGACGCCCACCACCCACGCGATCTCGGCGCGGTCGCCGCGCACGGTGGCCTGCACGTACCCCACGAGAACGTCACCGGCCCGCAGCACCCAGTTCCACCACAGCTCGCCCGGGTCCGGCGAGCCGGCCGTCTGCCGTGCGTACCGCGCCCGCACGGAATCCGGGCTCTCCGGGGCGCCTCCGGTGAAAGCGTGCAGGGCAGGGTTGGCCAGGACGGCGGCCATCTCGTCCGCGTACTCCACCCGCAGGGGCAGCGCGTCCAGGCGGGGCGTGGCGAAGGGCACGAGGGTTCGGGGGCTCATGGTCCGGGGACCCTACGCGAAACGCCTGCGGGGCGCCCGCCGCCCGGATGAGCGCGGGGGCGTACAGGCGGACCATGGAGGTATGGACACGGTCCCGGAGCTCAAGCCCTTCGTGAAGCAGTACACCGTCCTGCTCAGCACGCGGCGGCAGGACGGGACGCACGCCGACACCCCGGTACACATCGCGGTCGAGGGCGACCACGCGTACATCCGGACGTTCTCCTCGGCGTGGAAGGTGGAACGCATGCGCAACCACCCGGTGGTGCGGATCCGCCCGTGCACCGTGCGCGGCCACCCCACGGGCCCGCAGATCGAGGCCCACGCGCGCCTCCTCCCTGCGGGCTCGAACGAGAACACCCACGCCTCGCGGATGCTGTCCCGCAAGTACCCGGCGACACAGGGTGTCCTGGTCCCGCTGACCCACCGGCTGAAGCGGGACCGGACGCTGCACTACGAGATCCGGCCCATGGATTCCTGAGCCAAGTCCCGCCCCCGGTCGGTAGGTTGGAGGAGCTGCCGGCCGACGGGGGGGCGATGACACCGGGGACCGCCGAGAGCGCGGCACGCCTTCTCCTCGACCTGGCCGCCCGCGCCACGACCGACGCCCGCGCCCTGCAGTGGTTCCTCGGCACCGAGGCCCGGGCAGCGGCCGACGCCGTGCACGCCGGGACCGACCTGCCCGACGGCGGCGTGTGGGCCCTCGGGGCCCTCGCCCTCGGCCACGCCGAGTGGTCGTACTTCCTCGCCGTCCACGGGGCCGACCCGGTGGCCCTCGGCGCCGCCGTCCTCTGGTTCGCCGAGCTGGACGGCCTGGCCCCGGGGCAGCTGCCGTCCGGTCTGCACCCCCTCTTCGCGACGCTGGCCGGCGCACCGGACGGCGCCGCCACCGAGCCCGGCTTCGCGTACCAGGCGGCGGTCGGGATGACCGTGCTGTTCCAGCAGGGCCGCGCCCCGGGCGCCCTGCCGCTCGCCGAGACCCTGCTGCGCCACGCCGCCGCCACCGCGGGCGAGGGCAGCCTCGAACAGGGCAGCTACCTGTCCGACCTGGGGCTCGTCCTCCTCTACGCGACGCAGGCGGGCGCCGGACCGCAGGCGCTCGCCGCCGCCGCCGAGGCGTCCCGCGCCGCCGTCCTCTGCGCCCCGGGCCCCCGCGACGAGCAGGCCCGCCGGCACGGCAACCTGGGCCACATACTCCGGCACCGGGCCGAGGCGACCGGCGACCCGGACACGGTCCGGGAAGCGGTCGCCGCCCTGCGGAAGGCGTCGGAGCTCGTCACCTGGAACAGCCCGAGCCGCGCGCAGCTCGGCGCCACCCTCGGCTCGGCCCTGTGCGCGGCGGCCGGAATCCTGGACGACCCCGCGCTCCGCCACGAGGGCGTCACCAAGCTGCGCGCCGCCCTCGCCGAACCCGGCGCCCCGCTGCCCTCCCGCGCCTCGTTCCTCTCCGACCTGGGCGTGGCCCTCGTCCAGGGCTCCCCGCAGGACCGCACGGCGTACGAGGAGGGCATCACCGTCTGCCGCGAGGCCGCCGATGCCGCGCCCAGCCCCTACGAACGCACCGTGTACCTCACCAACCTCGGCCTCCTCATGGGCGGTCACGCCGTCAGCGCCGGCGACCCGCAGGCCCTGGAGGACGCGTACGCGGTCACCCGGGAGGCCCTGGCCGGCGCACCGGACGGGCATCCCGTCCGCGCCCAGGCGCACTGGGCCCTCTCCCGGGTCCTGGACGCCCGGTTCGGCGCGTCGGGCAGCCCGCACGATCTGGCGGACGCCGTCGCCCACGCCCTGACCGGGATGGCGGGCCTGCCGCCCGGCGACCTGGCCCGGCGCGTCCTGCACGCCCTCGACCTGGCCGACCTGGTGACCAAGCGGGCGTTCCGGCACACCCGGACCACCGTGCCGGAGAGCGACCCGGCCGGCCTGCGCGCCCCGGCCGCCCTGATCCGCGCCCTCGCCGGGGACCTGCCGCCCCGCTCCCCCGAGCGCGCCCGGGTCCTGGCCGCGCTCGGGCGCTGCCTGCACGTGTCCAGCGACCCGGCCGATGTGGACGAGGCCGTCGACGCCTTCCACAAGGCGCTGGCCCTGCCCTCCCCCGAGGACGGCTTCGAGGCCACCACCCGCTTCGCCCTCGGCGCGGCGCTGGCCCACCGCGCGGGGCAGGACGAGCGGATGTGGCGGGCGGGCGCCGAAGTGATGCGCGGGGCGCTCGCGCTGTTCCCGCCCGGCAGCCCGGCGTACTGGGAATGCCACGCGGATCTCGCGAACATCCTCACCGCACGGGCCGACGAGACGACCGGCGTCGAGCTGTACGAGGAAGTGGAGCGCCTCCTCCGCGAGGAGCTGGCACACGCCCCGCTCACGCGCACCGAGCACTCGGTGTTCCGGTCGAACCTCGGCCTCACGCAGGTGAAGGCCGCACTGCGCTCCGGCCGGCCCGAGCTGATCGCCGAGGCGGTGGCGTCCCACCGCGAGGCCGTCGCCCGGTCCGCGCCGGAGGACATGCTCCACGCCCACCAGCTCCTCTGCTTCGGCGAGGCCCTGCTCGCCCGCGCCGAGTTCTGCTCGGACACCGCCGCGCTGCGGGAGGGCGTCGAGGTGCTGCGCCGGGCGGTCGCCGTCTCCGACGAGGACACCTACGGCGGGTCCGCCTGCCGCACCGCGCTCGGCGACGCCCTGCGCAACTTCGCCCGGCTCGCCGCCGACCCCGACGGTCTTCTGCAGGAGTCCGTCCACTGGCACCGCGAAGCGCTGGTGATGGCCCCGGGCCCGCCCGACCCGGTGGCCCTGCTCGGCCTCGCGAACAGCCTCTACGCGCTCCACCGCCGCACCCGCGAACCGCGCCAGGCCGAAGAGTCGGTGTTCCAGTTCCGGGCCGCCCTGCGCGCGCTGAGCCCGGCGACGGCCGAGGCGCGCGGCTCGATCCTGCTCGGCCTGGGAGGCATCCAGTGGCTGCTGGCCCGCCACACCGGCGACGAAGCCCTGCTGGACACCGCCGTCGAGACGCTGCGCGAGGCGGTGTCCTGCGCCTCTCCCGCCCGGACCGCCATGGCGCTCACCAACCTGGGCGGCGCGCTCATGGACCGGGGCCGGCGCACCGGGAACCGGGCCTGGATGGCGGAGGCCGTGACGGTGCTGCGGCGGGCCCTCGACCGGAGCCCGCCCGCGGCCATGGAGCGCACCCTCCACCTGAACAACCTCGCCGAGGCGCTGCGCCACTGGGGCGAGATCACCGGCGATACCACGGGCACCGCGGAGGCGATCTCGCTGCTGCGCGAGGCGATGGCCGCGGAGAACGGCGACCGGGAGGGCGGCGAGTGGGCCGCGATGAACCTCGCGGACCTGCTGACCGACCTCGCCCGGGCGAACGGTGACGCCGACATCGCCGACGAGGCCCGCCGGCTGCTGGAGTCCACCCTGGAGCGGCTCGGCGAGGGCCACCCCTCACGTTTCTTCGCGCTCCAGAAGCTCACGATGGCCTGCCACGCGCGCGTCGCTCTCGCCGACGACCCGTCAGGACCCGTGGTCCGGGAGGCATGGGCCCGGGCCGCCGAAGCCGCCCGCGCCTCCCTCACCGGCCTGGCCGAGGACGACCCGAGCCACGCCCTCTCCGCGGTCCTGCTGGCCATGGCGCAGGTCAGCCGCCACGCCCTCGGCGAGCACGTCGACCTGGCGGAGGCCCTGCGCCTCGCCCGCGACGCCGCCCGCAACCCGGTCGCGCACCGCGTGGCCCGGGTCGAGGCCGGCCGCGTCTGGGGCCTGGCCGCGT
>NZ_JAAGNI010000195.1 GCF_010550605.1 Streptomyces sp. SID9727 | reverse complement strand
CCTACGAGGGCGCCCGCACCGCGCTGGACGCGACGCCCGGACAGCTCCCCGCCCTCGCCAGGGCCGGAGTGGTCGACGCCGGCGGGCGCGGTCTGGTCACCCTCCTCGGAGCCCTGGTCGAAGCCGTCTCGGGACGGGGCCCGGAGCGGCCGTACGAGGCCCCCGTCCCGTACGTCCCGGCGTACGGCGACGACGCGGAGTGCCCGGCGGGCGAGGACACGGACGGGGGCGGCCCCGCCTTCGAGGTCATCTACCTGCTGGAGGCCGGGGACGAGGCCGTCGAGCGGCTGCGCGCCCGGCTGGACGCCCTCGGCGACTCCCTGGTGGTGGTCGGCGGCGACGGCCTGTGGAACGTCCACGTCCATGTGGACGACGCCGGCGCCGCGGTCGAGGCGGGCGTCGAGGCCGGCCGGCCGTACCGCATCCGCATCACCCACTTCGCCGCCGACCGCGCCCACGCCCGGCCCGAGCCCGCCGGGCGCGCGGTCGTCGTGGTCGTCCCGGGGGAGGGCCTCGCCGCCCTCTGCCGGGAGGCCGGTGCGACGACCGTGCTCGCGCGGCCCGGCGAACCGCCCGCCAGCGGCGAACTGGCCGACGCCATCCGCCGCGCCCATGCCCGCGAGGTCGTCCTGCTCCCGAACGACGCGGACCTGCGCCACACCGCGGCCGCCGCCGCCGAACAGGCCAGGGCCCACGGCGTCCGGGTCGCCGTCATCCCGACCCGGGCCGCCGTCCAGGGCATCGCGGCCCTCGCCGTCCACGAGCCGGACCGCAGCTTCGACGAGGACGTGGTCGCGATGACCTCGGCCGCCGGCGCCACCCGCTACGCCGAACTGGCCGTGGCCGAACGGCAGTCCTGGACCACGGCGGGCATCTGCCAGGCCGGGGACGTCCTCGGCCTCATCGACGGCGACGTGGCGGTCATCGGCCAGGACGTCCCCGGCACGGCCCGCAAGGTGCTGGACCGGATGCTCGCGGCCGGCGGCGAGCTGGTCACCCTGGTCCTGGACGAGAACACCCCGCCCGCGCTGGCCGAAGCCCTGGAACAGCACGTCCGCGGCGGCCACCTCGCGGTGGACACCACCACCTACCGGGGTGGCCGCCAGGGCGCGCCGCTGCTGATCGGCGTCGAGTAGCACCCGGCGCGACGACGGGCCCGGGCGGCGCCCGACGGACAACTGTCACTGCCGTGGTGTGCAATGGATCGCGTGTCTGCGTTCGAAGAACCCCTCAAGAAGCTGCTCGGCGGGCCCACCGCGAAGGTGATGGCCGAGCACCTCGACCTGCACACGGTCGGTGATCTCCTCCATCACTACCCGCGCCGGTACGAGGAGCGCGGCCGGCTCACGGCGCTGACCGACCTCCCGCTGGACGAGCACGTCACGGTCGTCGCCCAGGTCGCCGACGCCCGTGTCCTCACCTTCAACGGCGGACGCGGCAAGCGCCTGGAAGTGACCCTCACCGACGGCCACGGCCGCCTCCAGCTCGTCTTCTTCGGCCACGGCGTCCACAAGCCGCACAAGGAGCTGCTGCCCGGCCGGCGCGCGATGTTCGCCGGCAAGGTCTCGGTCTTCAACCGGAAGATGCAGCTCGCCCACCCCACGTACCAGCTGCTCGACGCCGCCTCCGTGGACGAGGCCGGGGCGACCGAGGCGGTGGACGCCTTCGCGGGCAAGCTGCTGCCGATCTACCCCGCCTGCAAGCAGCTCGACTCCTGGCGGATCGCCAAGGCGGTCGACGCCGTGCTGCCCAGCGCCCGCGAGGCCGTCGACCCGCTCCCCGAGGCCCTGCGCGAGGGACGCGGCTTCACCTCGCTGCCCGAGGCCCTGCTGAAGATCCACCGCCCGGCCACCAAGGCCGACGTGGCGGAGGCCCGGGACCGGCTCAAGTGGGACGAGGCGTTCGTCCTCCAGGTCGCCCTGGCCCGCCGCAGGTACGCCGACACCCAGCTCCCCGCCGTCGCCCGCAGGCCCGCCCCCGGCGGCCTCCTCGACGCCTTCGACGCGAAGCTCCCGTTCACCCTCACCGACGGCCAGCAGAAGGTCTCCGGCGAGATCTTCGACGACCTCGCCACCGAGCACCCGATGCACCGCCTCCTCCAGGGCGAGGTCGGTTCCGGCAAGACCATGGTGGCCCTGCGCGCCATGCTCGCCGTCGTCGACGCGGGCGGCCAGGCGGCCATGCTCGCGCCCACCGAGGTCCTGGCCCAGCAGCACCACCGGTCGATCACCGAGATGATGGGGGAGCTGGCCGAGTATGGGGGCCTGTGGCGCGAAGCGCCTCTCGATGAGGGGCGGTGGTCGGGCGACGGGCGGGCGCTGGGGGGCTCCGACGAGGGCACCAAGGTCGTGCTGCTCACCGGGTCCATGGGCACCGCCGCCCGCCGGCAGGCGCTGCTCGACCTGGTCACCGGTGAGGCCGGCATCGTCATCGGGACGCACGCCCTGATCGAGGACAAGGTGAAGTTCCACGACCTGGGCCTGGTCGTCGTGGACGAACAGCACCGCTTCGGGGTCGAGCAGCGCGACGCCCTCAGGTCGAAGGCGCACTCCCAGGGGGAGAAGAGGTCGCCGCATCTCCTCGTCATGACCGCGACGCCCATCCCCCGTACCGTCGCCATGACCGTCTTCGGGGACCTGGAGACCTCCGTCCTCGACCAGCTCCCGGCCGGCCGCTCGCCCATCGCCAGCCACGTCGTCCCCGCCAAGGACAAGCCGCACTTCCTCAGCCGCGCCTGGGAACGGGTCCGCGAGGAGGTCGAGAACGGCCACCAGGCGTACGTCGTCTGCCCCCGCATCGGGGACGACGAGGACGACCCCGCCAAGAAGAAGGGGAAGAAGGCGGCCGAGGAAGAGGCCGCCACCGCGGACAAGCGCCCCCCGCTGGCCGTTGTGGAGATCGCCGAACAGCTTGCCAAGGGGCCCCTGCACGGACTGCGCGTCGAGGTGCTGCACGGCAGGATGCAGCCCGACGACAAGGACGACGTCATGCGCCGCTTCGCGGCCGGCGACGTGGACGTCCTGGTCGCCACCACCGTCATCGAGGTCGGCGTCAACGTCCCCAACGCCACCGCGATGGTCATCATGGACGCCGACCGCTTCGGCGTCTCCCAGCTGCACCAGCTGCGCGGCCGGGTGGGCCGCGGCTCCGCCCCCGGGCTCTGCCTGCTGGTCACCGAGGCCCACGAGGCGAGCCCCGCCCGCGCCCGGCTCTCCGCCGTCGCCGCGACCCTGGACGGCTTCGAGCTCTCCCGCATCGACCTCGAACAGCGCCGCGAGGGCGATGTGCTCGGCCAGGCCCAGTCCGGAGTGCGCTCCTCGCTGCGCGTCCTGAACGTCATCGACGACGAGGAGGTCATCGCCGCCGCCCGGCAGGAGGCCGTCGCCGTCGTCGCCGCCGACCCCGGCCTGGAGCACCTGCCCGAGCTGCGCACCGCCCTGGACGCCCTGCTCGACAAGGAGCGCGAGGAGTACCTGGACAAGGGGTGAGCCCGCCCGCCCCCGGGCGCCCCGTCCTCCCCGACGCCATATCGTGGGAGTACGGCGCCCACGGCACCCCGCGCGCCGCCCCGACCCGAGGACCAGACACCCATGACCCGCGTGATCGCAGGCGTGGCCGGCGGACGCCGCCTGGCCGTCCCGCCCGGCACCGGCACCCGGCCCACATCCGACCGCGCGCGCGAGGGCCTGTTCTCCACCTGGCAGGCGCTCCTGGGCACCCTCGACGGGATCCGGGTCGCCGACCTCTACGCCGGCTCCGGCGCCGTCGGCCTCGAAGCGCTCTCCCGGGGCGCCGCCCACGCCCTGCTCGTGGAGGCCGACGCCAAGGCCCTGCGCACCGTCAAGGAGAACGCCCGCACCCTCGGCCTGCCCGGCGCCGAGGTCCGCGGCGGCAAAGCCCAACAGATCGTGACGGGCCCGGCACCCGCGGAGCCGTACGACGTGGTCTTCCTGGACCCGCCGTACGCCGTCACCGACGACGATCTTTGCGAGATCCTGCTCACACTCCGTACGCAGGGGTGGCTCACGGGCGACGCACTCGTCACCGTGGAACGCAGCACCAGAGGCGGAGAATTCAGCTGGCCCAAGGGTTTCGAGCCGTTGCGGGCCCGTCGCTACGGCGAGGGAACGCTTTGGTACGGTCGCGCCGCCGCCACGTGCGAAGACGCACGATGACCGGACCGGAGAGCGAGGGAATCAAGTTGCGCCGCGCCGTATGCCCGGGGTCGTTCGACCCCATCACCAACGGACATCTCGACATCATCGGCCGAGCTTCGAAGCTGTACGACGTCGTGCACGTCGCGGTGATGATCAACCAGTCGAAGAAGGGCCTGTTCACGGTCGAGGAGCGGATCGGGCTCATCCGCGAGGTCACCGCCGAGTTCGGCAACGTCGAGGTCGAGTCCTTCCACGGCCTGCTCGTGGACTTCTGCAAGCAGCGCGACATCCCGGCGATCGTGAAGGGCCTGCGGGCCGTCAGCGACTTCGACTACGAACTCCAGATGGCCCAGATGAACAACGGGCTGTCCGGCGTCGAGACGCTCTTCGTGCCGACCAACCCCACCTACAGCTTCCTGTCGTCCTCCCTGGTCAAGGAGGTCGCGGCCTGGGGCGGCGACGTCTCCCACCTGCTGCCGCCGGTCGTACAGCAGGCCCTGACCGAACGCCTCGCCCAGCGCTGAGCCACTGACAGCACGTCAGCGTCACGCACCGCAGGTGTCGGGCGGGCGCCGACTGGCCGTACAGTCGTCCCGTCCGTCTCCAACCGGCAGTAGAGAGTGGCGAGCACACGGTGGACGTGCAGAAGAAGCTGGACGAGATCGTCGCGACGGTCGGGAACGCCCGGTCCATGCCCATGTCGGCGTCCTGCGTGGTCAACCGCGCCGAACTGCTCGCGATGCTCGAAGAGGTGCGCGAAGCCCTGCCCGGCTCGCTCGCCCAGGCCGCCGAGGTCATCGGCGGCCACGAGCAGCTGGTGGAGCAGGCCCGCCAGGAGGCCGGCCGCATCATCGAGAACGCCCACGCCGAGCGCACCGCCCTGATCGCCGACACGGAGATCGCCCGGCGCTCCCAGGCCGAGGCGGACCGCATCCTCGCCGAGGCCCGCAAGGAGGCCGACGAGGTCCGCGCCGAGGCCGACGAGTACGTCGACAGCAAGCTCGCCAACTTCGAGGTCGTCCTCACCAAGACCATCGGTTCCGTCGACCGGGGCCGCGAGAAGCTCCTCGGTCGCGGGCAGGGCTTCGACGAGCAGGGCTACGAGGACCCGGACTTCGCCGAGGCCCCCGAGCGCAGCACCGACCCGGACACGCTCCGCCAGCGCGCCGACGCCTACGTGGACACCAAGCTCGGTGCCTTCGAGGCGGTGCTCGCCAAGACCCTGGAGGCCGTCGGCCGGGGCCGGCAGAAGCTGCACGGCCGGGTCGCCACCGACGAGCTCGGCGCGCACATCGCCGCCCAGGACGCGGCCGGTGACCAGGGGCACACCAGTGACGAGGACCACTGGGCCGGACTGGCCGAGGCCGCCGCCCCGCAGCCGCTCCCGATCCCGCACCAGGCCGAGCCGTACGCCCGGCCGGAACCGCAGTACGCCCAGGGCTACGGCTACCAGGACCAGCAGCAGGACGCCTACCAGGCACCCCAGCCCCAGCAGGACGTCTACGGCTACCAGCAGCAGCCCGACCCGTACGCGGCCTACCAGCAGCAGGGCTACGACCAGGGCCACGCGCAGGGCGGCTACGACGCCTGGCAGCAGCCCGCCCAGCCCCAGCAGCCCCTTCCGCAGCACGGGGATGCCGCCCTGGACGAGACCAGCCTCTTCGACACCAGCATGATCGACCTGGACCAGCTGCGCCGCTACGAACAGGAACGCTGACCGCCGGAAGGGCCCGGATTGGGAGCTGGGCGGTGTGTCCAGTATCCTGGCTCTTCGGTCGCGCGTATGTCCGCGATCCCGGCTGCCCGCTTCGACTCCGGACGGGCCGGCCCCCTCCCACCACGCGTGACGCGTTCGATCCGAAAGCAGGAGAAGCCCTGAACGGCCACCTCGACCACCGAAACCCCCTCGTGTTCGACACGCACGAGCTGGGCCGGCGTCCCGGTGCCATGAAGCGGCTGACCCGCACGGCGGACGCCCCCGCCGACCTCGGTATCGGCGACGTCATCGGAGTGCCGGAAGGCGCGCCGGTGCAGCTGGACCTCCGTCTCGAATCCGTCATGGAGGGCGTGCTCGTCACCGGGACCGCCCGTGCGACGGTCGAGGGGGAGTGCGTAAGGTGTCTGGAGCCGCTGAGCCGCGAGGTCGAGGCGGACTTCCAGGAGATGTTCTCGTACCCTGACGCCGATGACCGGAACCACGGCAAGCCCGCGGACCCGGTCGACGACGCCGAGGACGACGAGGACAGGCTTTTCCTCGAGGACGGCTTGTTCGACCTCGAGCCGGTGCTGCGTGATGCGGTGGTGCTCGCACTGCCGATGCAGCCGGTGTGCAAGGAATCCTGTGCCGGTCTGTGCTCCGAGTGCGGAGTCAGGCTGGACGAGAATCCGGGCCACCACCACGATGCCGTCGACGCTCGTTGGGCGGCACTGCAAGGACTCGCCGAGACCATTCAGGACGGCGAGAAGGACAACATGGGCGGCGCCGCACCCGGCGTCGACAAGAAGCAGGAGAAGTAGCCGTGGCTGTTCCGAAGCGGAAGATGTCGCGCAGCAACACGCGCCACCGCCGGTCGCAGTGGAAGGCTGCGGTCCCCACCCTGGTTTCGTGCGAGCGCTGCCAGGAGCCGAAGCTGCAGCACATCGCGTGCCCCAGCTGCGGCACGTACAACAAGCGCCAGGTCCTCGAGGTCTGAGCGGCTGGTGAGAGGCCCGATGTCTGAGTTGTCCCACGCCAAGAAGCAGGCAGACAACGTCAACACAGCCTCGTCCCACACGCTTCTGGAAGGGCGGCTCGGGTACCAACTCGAGTCCGCCCTTCTGGTGCGTGCGCTGACCCACCGTTCGTACGCGTACGAGAACGGCGGTCTGCCCACCAACGAGCGGCTGGAGTTCCTCGGGGACTCCGTGCTCGGTCTGGTGGTCACGGACACGCTGTACCGCACCCACCCCGACCTGCCCGAAGGCCAGCTGGCCAAGTTGCGGGCCGCGGTGGTCAACTCGCGTGCGCTTGCGGAGGTGGGCCGCGGGCTCGAACTCGGCTCCTTCATCCGGCTCGGCCGCGGTGAAGAGGGCACGGGTGGCCGGGACAAGGCTTCCATCCTCGCCGACACCCTGGAAGCGGTGATCGGCGCGGTCTATCTCGATCAGGGCCTCGACGCGGCGTCCGAGCTGGTCCACCGGCTCTTCGACCCGCTGATCGACAGGTCCTCGAACCTCGGCGCCGGCCTGGACTGGAAGACCAGCCTCCAGGAGCTCACCGCGAGCGAGAGCCTCGGAGTCCCCGAGTACCTCGTCACGGAGACCGGCCCGGACCACGAGAAGACCTTTACTGCTGCTGCTCGCGTCGGTGGTGTCTCGTACGGCACCGGCACCGGCCGTAGCAAGAAGGAAGCGGAGCAGCAGGCGGCCGAGTCCGCCTGGCGCGAGATCACCGCCGCCGCCGAGGCGCGGGAGGCGGCGGCCAAGGCCGTCGCCGACGGAGGGGCCGCCGACACCCCTGCCGACCCCGCCCCGTCCACGGACGTCGCTCCGGCCTGACCCTGCGAGAACCCCCCGGTGCCGCCGTGCACCGGGGGGTTCTTCCTTTCCCCGTACGCCTTTCGTCCCAGGAGCCGTGCCATGCCCGAACTGCCCGAGGTCGAAGTCGTCCGCCGAGGTCTGGAGCGCTGGGTCGCCGGGCGGACGGCCGGTGAGGTCGAGGTCCTGCATCCGCGCGCGGTCCGCCGCCACCTCGCGGGCGGCGTGGACTTCGCGGCCCGGCTCACGGGGGCGCGGTTCGGGACGGCGATGCGCCGGGGCAAGTACCTGTGGGTGCCGCTGGACGAGGCGGCCGGCTCGCTCCTCGGCCACCTGGGCATGAGCGGTCAGCTGCTCGTCCAGCCCGAGGGGGCGCCGGACGAGAAGCATCTGCGGGTCAGGATCAGGTTCGCCGACGCGGTCGGCACCGAACTGCGCTTCGTGGACCAGCGCACCTTCGGCGGCCTCTCGCTCCACGAGAACACCCCGGACGGGCTCCCCGACATCATCGGGCACATCGCCCGCGACCCCCTGGATCCGGCGTTCGACGACGCCGCCTTCCACACGGCGCTGCGACTGCGCCGGACGACGGTCAAGCGCGCGCTGCTCGACCAGTCGCTGATCAGCGGGGTCGGCAACATCTACGCGGACGAGGCGCTGTGGCGCGCCCGGCTGCACTACGACCGGCCGACCGCGACGCTCACCCGCCCCAAGTCCGCCGAACTCCTCGGCCACGTCCGCGACGTGATGAACGCGGCCCTGGCGCAGGGCGGCACCAGCTTCGACAGCCTTTATGTGAACGTGAACGGCGAGTCCGGCTACTTCGACCGCTCGCTCGACGCCTACGGCCGCGAGGACGAGCCCTGCCACCGCTGCGGTACGCCGATGGCGCGGCGCCCCTGGATGAACCGGTCCAGCTACTACTGCCCCCGCTGCCAGCGCCCGCCGCGCGTGCGGCCCTAGGGCGTGTTTCGAAAGTAGCGCCGTCCGCCCGTAGGCCGGACAGGCGGGACTTTCGAAACACGCCCTAGCTCTCCCGGGCGTCGTAACGCGCCCGCGCCGCGAGGACCTCGGGCATCCGGCCCTCCACGAAGTGGATCAGGGCGAGCAGCCGCTCCGCGACCTCACGGCCCAGCGGGGTCAGCTCGTAGTCCACCCGGGGCGGGTTGGTGAGCTGGGCCTCGCGGTGCACCAGGCCGTCACGCTCCAGCGCGTGCAGCGTCTGGGAGAGCATCTTCTCGCTCACCCCGTCCACCCGGCGGCGCAGCGCGTTGAACCGCAGGCTCTCCTCGTACAGGGCACCGAGCGTGAGGGCGCCCCAGCGGCCGGTGGCGTGTTCGAGCAGGCCGCGCGAGGGGCACTGCTTCGAGAACACGTCGAAGGGCAGGTCGTCCGTCGCCGACGTCTCCGGTGCGGTGCTCTGATCCATGAAACCAGCGTACGCCCGCACAGCGCTTTCCCGGGGTCAGTGTGATCCGGGGAGGCGAGTGGGGCGTACGAGGTGGTGCGTACGGCGGTGACTCGGGTCAGAAGCCGAAGTCCTGGGTCCACCAGGGGCCGCCGGCCCCGTAGTGGACGCCGACGCCGAGCGTCTTGTAATCGCAGTTGAGAATGTTTGCGCGGTGGCCGTCGCTGTTCATCCAGGCGTCCATCACGGCCTGCGCGTCAGCCTGTCCGCGGGCGATGTTCTCTCCGCCGAGGCCCGCGACACCGGCCGCGTCCGCCCGGTCCCAGGGGGTCTTGCCGTCGGGGTCCGTGTGGTCGAAGAAGCCGCGCGCCGCCATGTCGTCGCTGAAGTCCTGGGCGAGCGAGGCGAGCGACGCGCTCGCGGTGACCGGGCTGCACCCGACCTTGCCCCGCTCCTCGTTGACGAGGGCCAGGATCGCGGCCTGGGCCGAGGCGGCGGTGGTCTTCGGCGTGCTGCTCTTCGACGGGGCCGGCGCGGAGGACTTCGGGGCGGCGGGCGCCGAACTCTTCGCGGCCTTGGTGGCCGGGGCCTTCGACGTGGAGGAGGACGGCTGGGCCGACTTCTTCTTCCCGGCCGACTCCTTCTTCCCGGACGCGGTCTTCGACGGCGACGCGGACCTGGAGGGCTTGGCAGTCTTCGAGGGCGAGGCGGAAGCGGAGTGCGAAGCGGAGGGCGAGTGGGAGGCGCTGGGCGAGGCCGGATCGGAGGGCTTCGACGTCGCGGAATGCGACTTCCTGGGCGCGGCGGGGCGCTCGGTGCCCCGGCTCGCCGGTGGAGAAGCGGAGGAGCGGTCGGAGGGCGACGCGGTGATGCCCCCCTGGGTGAGGAGGTCCGGGGCGGCCTGGGAGCGGATCTGGTCGGCGGCCGGACCGCCGCCCACGGTGTAGCCGTCCCCGCCGGGCAGCAGACCCGACGCCACGGCGACGGCGCCGACGGCCACGGCCGCCGAGACGCCTATGAGTCCGGTGCGCACGGGGATCGCGGACCGCTTCCTGCGGCCCGCCCCGCGGTGCCGGGCCGAGGCCCCGTCCGCGTTTTCCTCAGCGGCGGGGACTGCGGCGCTGCGTCGATGGCGTCCCATCTGCTGTGCCCTTCTGACGACCTGGACGCCGTTTTCGACGCCCCTGCTCACCCGAACGAGTGAAGCTTTTGCGAGGGGACTGTACGCCATGGCGATGCGCCGGGACGTGCTCCGAATGCAAAGGGACCGATAGCGTTCGAGCATGAACGAAGATGCACGGCTCACCGCTTGGGTACGCGGCCGAGTACAGCAAGTGGGCTTCCGCTGGTTCACCAGGGCAAACGCTTTGGAGATCGGTGGCCTCACCGGTTTCGCCCTCAATCTGGACGACGGCCGGGTGCAGGTCGTGGCGGAGGGCCGGCGTGAGAATTGCCACCGTCTCCTCGACTGGCTCCGCTCCGACGACACACCCGGCCGTGTCGACGGCGTGACTGAGATATGGGACACGCCGCGCGGCGGATACGACGGATTCGCGATCCGCTGAGACCGCTCCCGAAAGGCCCGGGAAAGGGCTCGTGTCCGGCCCGTGTTCGATGCGCGGCGGGTGGTGACGGCATACGCCCCCGTCGCGCGTACACATGAAATGACCTGCGGAATGTCCTGATGGTTGCCAAGATTCGGTTGGCATGCCAGGCTGCCGCCCAAAGGATGATCTCCGTACCCCTGAGGGCCCCGTCGGAGTGCCGCGCCGCATGATCGTCTCGCCGCGCGCCCCCGGGACGCCCGCCTCTGCGGGGTGTGATCGTGTTGACCGTCAAACTTTTTGGTGAGACTCTGAAATCCCCGCGCACCTCAGCTGTTCGGCAGAGCTGGTAGGCAGCAGGACAGCAGTGACAGTGAGCACTGCCGAACACCGCGGGTGCGATCCCTCACGACCCACACCGCATCGGTCGGTCACTCATTGTGGAGGACCATCCATCATGGCAAAGGCGCTTCTCGGTTACGTCGGCGGTTCCGACCCGCGACTCCTCGCCGAGATGCGACGGCTCCAGCAGCGCGTCCGGGACCTCGAATCCGAGCTCGTACGGATTCAGGAGGAGAACGACGCGCTGAACGCCGCCGCTCAGCACCAGTCGCTGCTCGACAGCATCGACATCGACGTACCCCAGGCGGAGCCGGCACTGACCTGACCCGCACGGCGACCTGACCCGCTTGGCACACCCGCACGATCCGTCGAGCCGCGGGCACGGGTGCGGTATCGCCTGACCCGCAGAATCACAGGGGACGCTTCGGCGTCCCTTCTTTCTTTTCCCCCCCGGCCTCGCGCAGGTCCCGCCCCGGACTTACACCCCTTCCCTTACCGTCTGATGTGCCCTGCACCTTCATCAGCGAAACCGAGAGTGAAAGGTAGAGTCCGGCGGCGTGCACCTCAAGGCCCTGACCCTGCGCGGTTTCAAATCGTTCGCCTCCGCCACGACGCTGCGGTTCGAACCCGGCATCACCTGCGTCGTCGGGCCCAACGGGTCGGGCAAATCCAACGTGGTGGACGCACTCTCCTGGGTCATGGGAGAACAGGGCGCCAAATCCCTGCGCGGCGGCAAGATGGAGGACGTGATCTTCGCCGGGACCACCGGCCGCCCGCCGCTCGGCAGGGCCGAGGTCTCGCTGACCATCGACAATTCCGACGGCGCCCTGCCCATCGAGTACGCCGAAGTCACCCTTACGCGGATCATGTTCCGCAACGGCGGCAGCGAATACCAGATCAACGGCGACACCTGCCGACTGCTGGACATCCAGGAACTCCTCTCCGACTCCGGCATCGGCCGCGAAATGCACGTCATCGTCGGCCAGGGCCAGCTGGACTCCGTCCTGCACGCCGACCCCATGGGCCGCCGCGCCTTCATCGAGGAGGCGGCCGGCGTCCTCAAGCACCGCAAGCGCAAGGAGAAGGCGCTGCGGAAGCTGGACGCGATGGGGGCGAACCTCGCCAGGGTCCAGGACCTCACCGACGAGCTGCGCAGACAGCTCAAGCCCCTGGGCCGGCAGGCGGCCGTGGCCCGCCGCGCCGCCGTCATCCAGGCCGACCTGCGCGACGCCCGGCTGCGCCTCCTCGCCGACGACCTCGTGACGCTGCGCACCGCCCTGCGCAGCGAGATCGCCGACGAGGCCGCGCTCAGACAGCGCCGGGAGGCCGCCGAGGCGGAGCTCAAGGCCGCCCTCGCCCGCGAGGCCGAACTGGAGGACCAGGTACGGCGGCTGACGCCCAGGCTCCAGCGCGCCCAGCAGACCTGGTACGAGCTGTCGCAGCTCGCCGAACGGGTACGCGGCACGATCTCGCTGGCCGACGCCCGGGTGAAGAGCGCCACCGCGCCGCCCGAGGAGGAGCGCCGGGGCCGCGACCCCGAGGACATGGAGCGCGAGGCCGCCCGCATCCGCGAGCAGGAGGCCGAGCTGACCGCCGCCCTGGAAGCGGCCGAACACGCGCTGGACGACACCGCCTCCCACCGCGCCGGACTCGAACGCGAGTTGGCGGCCGAGGAGCGCCGCCTCAAGGACGCCGCCCGCGCCCTCGCCGACCGTCGCGAAGGGCTCGCCCGACTGCACGGCCAGGTCAACGCCGCCCGCAGCCGCGCCGGTTCCGCCCAGGCGGAGATCGACCGGCTCTCCGCCTCGCGCGACGAGGCGAGGGAGCGCGCCGTCACCGCCCAGGAGGAGTACGAGGAGCTGAAGGCCGAGGTCGAGGGCCTGGACGCCGGGGACACCGAACTCGGCGAACAGCACGAAGCCGCCCGCCGCGAGTTGAAGGAGGCCGAGGCGGCCCACTCCCGGGCCCGCGAGGAGGCCACCGCCGCCGAACGCCGGCGCGCCGCCGTAGCGGCCCGGCACGACGCGCTCGCCCTCGGGCTGCGGCGCAAGGACGGCACGGGGGCGCTGCTCGGGGCCCGCGG
>NZ_JAAGNI010000183.1 GCF_010550605.1 Streptomyces sp. SID9727 | reverse complement strand
GGCGACGGGCCGCACCCCCAGGGGTGCGGCCCGTCGCCGTCGTGCGGAGGACTCCGGCGTCAGGCGCCGCCCCCGGTGAAGTAGTTGTGCAGTCCCGGGACCGTCAGCGTGCCGCCGAACTGGCCGGCCTGGGTGACCTTCACCTTGGTGAAGAAGGCGAACGGAACGTTCAGCGGGGGCGGGGTCTCCGGGCTGAAGGTGATCGGGATGAGGCCGAAGAGGTTGCCCTTCAGCTCTTCCGTGTACATCGTCACCGTGCCGTTGCGGATCGTGGAGGTGGAGCCCTTCCGCGCCTGCACATGGCCCGTGACGCCCGGCATCGGGCCGGTCGTCAGCTGGTGCAGGTCCTTGATGTCGATCGAGGACGCGGTGAACTTCAGCACCTTCTTGGTCGTGTTGCCCGCCCGTACCTCCACGATGCCCTTGTAGTCGAGCCCGTTCAGGGTGAGCAGCGAGCTCTCCAGGATCCACGGGTCGGTGGGCAGGTTCGGGATGCCCGGCTCCAGCTTCGCGTTGGCCAGGGCCTCCGGGTCCGCGGTGGGGCACGGGAACGGCTCCTTGGCGCCGTCCGGGATGTCCTCGTCCTTCTTGGCGTCGGTGCCCTTGACGTCGTCGTCCAGCTCCTCGACCGTCCGGCCCGCCTTGCCGGCCGCCTCGCGGATGGCCGCGGAGGTCTTGTCGGCGGTGTCCTTCACGGTGTCCTTCGCCGCGTCGGTGGCCTTGTCCGCGGTCTCGTCCTTCGCGTCCTCGGTGGCGGACGCGGTCGGCTTCGGGGACGCCGTGGTGGGGCTCGGGGACGGGCTCGCCGTCTCCTTCTTGTCGTCCGGGCCATCGAAGAGGTCCTTGAGCGCGTCGCCGAGGCCCAGCGGGTCGAGCGGGTTCGTCGTCTTCGTGGGCGACGGCGTGGCGGCCGGGGTCTCGGCCGGGGCGGCGTCGGTGCTCTTCTTCGCGGTCTCGGTGCTCTTCGCGGTCTCGTCCGCAGAGCCCGTGGCCGTGGGCTTCGGGGTCGCCTCGCCGGTCGTCCCCGGCGTCGGCTTCGCGCTCTCGCTCGTGGAGGGGGACGGCGTCTTCGACGCGGAGGGCGTCGGGTCCGCCGACTCGCTCGGCTCGTCGGAGCGCGTGACGCAGGGGCCGGGCGCGAAGGGGATGTCCGTGGTGTCGTCGGCCATCGCCAGCCGGGGCGTGAGGCCCATCCCGACGAAGACCGCCGTCGGCATCGCGGCGAGCGCGAACGCCTTCTTGCCCGCCGGCATGTGGAGCTTCGTCAGCAGCGACTTCCTGGGGGCGGCGTGGCGGGGGCCCCTGCGTTCCCGGGTCCCGGCCACGTCCGCGCCGTTCACCTGCTCGTCGTCACCCCGCACGGTGCCTCCCGCCCTCGACCGTGGTGTCGTACGGGGCCTGCTGCTCGGGAACACCGGCCCCGTGGAACGCGCCCTCGGGGAGCGGCTCGTCCTTCGCGAACGAAACGGTCTCCGGAGCCTCCTCGGCGGGAGCGGGCTCCGCCTCCGCCGCGGGTACGCCCGGGGCCCACGACACGGAGAGCGCGCCGCCGAGCAGGGCGAAGATGAAGCCGATGAGGAAGCCGCCGATGTTGGCGACGGGTATGGAGATGAGGGCCAGCAGAATCGCCGCGACACCGGCGAACACGCGGACGATGCTGTGGAACCACATCGTCAGGCCCAGCGTGACGAGCAGGACACCGATGATCAGCGAACCCGCGCCGGCCGTGGTGGACATCGCCAGCGTCACGTTGCCGAGGTGCATGTTCGCGTACGGGAAGTACATGATGGGCACGCCGCCCAGCATGGTGAACAGTCCGGCCCAGAACGGCCGGTCACCCCGCCAGGTGCGGAAGCCTCGCCGGGCGACGGAGAGGTAGTGCTCGTTCTGCCCTTGGGATTCGGGGCTCATGGAAAACAGCTCCCTGGGAACCGGTACCGCTGTGAGAAAGAGAAGGGTGGGCGGGCGGGGGCCCGTGGTGGGCCCCCGCCGCCCGGGCTAGTGCCCTAGTAGCACTCGTCGACGCCCTTGGACAGCGACAGGTGCAGACCCGGCAGCTTGAACGTTCCTGCCGTGGTGGCCCACGCCCTCTGCTTGACGTTCTTCAGGTTGGCGTGCTCGGCGCGCTGCGCGAACCCGTTCCGGTTGACGTACTTGTCGGCGTTGGGCTGGATGCCCGGGTTCTGCAGCTGGCCCGCGCCCACACCGATGTCGATGTTGCGGAACTCGGCGTCGGCGTCGAGATCCGAGACGTCGAGGTAGAGGCCGGTCGCGTGGACCAGCTTCTCCTCGCGCTCGTCACCCGTGGCCTTCCCCGGGTCGCCCGCCTTGAGCTTCAGCGTGATGCTGCCCAGCCCGAACGGCAGGTTGGGCGTGACGACCGACTGGCACATATTGGTGATCTTGGCGCTGCTGAACCCGGAGACGGCAACGGCGTGCGCCTTGCCCTCCTTCGTGGCTACGGCGCCGTCCTCGGTCGCGATGCTCCCGTACTGGACGAAGTTCTTACCATCCAGCTCGTCGGCCGTGACCTTGAACTCCTGGCCCGACACGCTGAAGGACGCGGCGAGCGCGCCCTGGGCCAGACCGACGCCGACGGCGGCGGTGGCTATGACGCTCGGCACCATGACGACAGCGAAACGCTTCCATCTCGTGCCACCGCGAACCTGGGAACTCATACTTTTCCTCCTTCTCGGACGTACATCTCCGGTCAGGCATCCTGCCCGACCTGGGATGGGAGAAGTGCTACGTCCTCGGAAAGGAGAGCGCCCGGATACGGAGGCTGTACCGCGTCCGCATCACCGGCGATCACCCCCGAGCGACAACCACTGGCCACGCGTACGCGCGACCTGATCGGACAGGCCCTGCCGGCCGGCAGGAACCCCCCTGTCCGGAGCCGGCGCCCACTGCCGCCGACCCGCCCGGTGGGGACCCAAAGGAGCCGCCGCTCCCGGCTGGCAGCCGGACTGGCGTTATTGGACCGAGCGTGGCCGATCGTGGTCCATTCCCGGCCGGGACACAAGGGGGTTCGTTACTCGCTGGTAACGCCCTCATAACCGGGCCACGACCTGCTGGCACCAAGCGGCCACACAGGGTTGCCCCGGACCAACGGACGAAAAGGAGGAAGGGTAAGCGAAACGGGACAGATCGCGAAGATCGATTTACTGCGAGTAACAGGCCGTACTTCTGTCAAGATTTGGTAAAGCAGGGCCCACTCTTATCGCCCGGTCGCGAAAACGGCCGCGGCGCCAGGAGGGCGCCGCGGCCGTGTTGTCAGTTCAGAACAATCGGATCGGACAGACCGGATCAGAACAGGACGCGCGCGAGCGCGGTGCGCGCCGCACCGACCCTCGGGTCCTCCGGGCCGATCACCTCGAAGAGGTCGAGCAGCCGCAGGCGCACCCGGTCGCGGTCCTCGCCGAACGTCCGGCGCACGGTCTCGACCAGACGTCCGAAGGCGTCCTCCACATGGCCGCCGACGAGGTCGAGGTCGGCCGCCGCCATCTGCGCGTCCGCGTCGGCCGGCTTCTCCGCCGCCTCCGTGCGCACCTTCTGCGGGTCCGTCGCCTGCACCCGGCCCAGCAGCTCGGCCTGGGCGAGGCCCAGCTTCGCCTCGGTGTTGGCCGGGTCGTCGGCCAGCACGTTCTTGTACGCCTGCACGGCGCCCGCGAAGTCATTGGCGTCGAGCGCCCGCGCGGCCGCCTCCAGGAGCGAGTCGTACGGGCCGGGCGGAACCGGGGCCGCCGCCTGCGGCTCACCGGCCGCCGACGGGTCGACCGCGATACCGGTCAGGCCGAAGCGCTCCTCGCCGACCTGGATCAGCTGGTCCAGGGTCTGCCGGATCTGGGCCTCGGGAGCCGCGCCCTGGAAGAGCGGCAGCGCCTGTCCGGCGACGACCGCGAAGACCGCGGGGATGCCCTGGATGCCGAACTGCTGCATCAGCATCTGGTTGGCGTCGACATCGACCTTGGCCAGCAGGAAGCGGCCGTTGTACTCATGGGCCAGGCGCTCCAGGAGCGGGCCCAGCTGCTTGCACGGCTCGCACCACTCGGCCCAGAAGTCGATGACGACGGGCACTTCGGCGGAGCGCTGGAGGACGTCGTTCTCGAAGCCCGCCTCGTTGACGTCGATCACGAGGGAGGACGCGGGGACGGCCGCGGGGCCGCCCTGACGCGCGGACTCGGCGCGCGCCTGCTCCGCCTTCGCCTTGGCCTCTCCGGCCGCCTTCACCGCGGCGAGGTCGACGACGCCGCTCATGGACATGTTTCTGGGCTGCATGCGTACATCCTCCCCCTTCGGTGCGCGGTTCCGGAAAGCGATACGGAAACCGCGCCCGCCCGCACCCCTCGCCGGCATGCGAGGCGGACGGACAGACACGGTTCGAGGGCCCCTGAAAGACCCGGTTCGGCACCCGGTCCCCACCCGGCGCCTGTGGCTGTCGTTCGTTCGTGGCGCCCACGACGGTCCGGACCGTCGCCTTACGCTACGACCCGTAGCGTAACTGGCCACGCCCCCTCACGCACAAGAGTGTCCGGTGATCTGTCTCACGGCTTCCGAGGCCGGTCGGATTTACCTACTGACGGGTATGGTCGCCGCATGCTCAGCCGCAGTCACCCCAAACCCGCACGATCGGGACGCCCGCGCAGCGCCGAGGCCGACGAGGCGATCCTGGAGGCGACCAGAGCCTCGCTCGTGGACCTCGGCTGGTCGAAGCTGACCATGGGGGACGTGGCGACGCGGGCCGGGGTGGCCAAGACGACCCTGTACCGGCGCTGGGCGGGCAAGAACGAGCTGGTCGTGGACGCGGTCGCGGTCCTCTTCGACGAGCTGGAGATGCCGGACCTGGGCAGCCTGGCCGCCGACGTGGAGGCGGTCGTGCTCCAGTTCGCGGCGCTGCTCGACCGGCCGGAGACCCGGACCGCGCTGATGGCGGTGGTCGCCGAGTCGACGCGGGACGAGGCGCTGCGGGCCCGGATCCGCGACTCGATCGTCAACCGGCAGAAGCGGCTCGTGCTCCAGGGGCGGCGGCGGGCGCAGGAGCGCGGCGAGCTGCCCGTGGAGCCGGACGAGGCCACGGCGGACCTGACGGCGGACCTGATCTTCGACGTGATCGCCGGCGCGGTGGTGCACCGGACGCTGGTGAGCGCCGAGCCCGTCGATGCCGACTGGGCCCGGCGCTTCACCCTGCTGCTGCTGGCGGGGCTGGGCGCCGCCGCCGGACAGCCGGTGCGTCAGAAGCCCGCGGGCTCCGTGTAGACGCCCCACTCGTCGCGCAGGACGCCGCAGATCTCGCCGAGGGTCGCCTCCGCGCGGACCGCGTCGAGCATCGGCGCGATCATGTTGGAGCCGTCGCGGGCGGCGGCCAGCATCGCGTCCAGGGCGCTCCTGACCCGGGCGTCGTCGCGGGCCTCCTTGCGGTCGGCCAGGACGCGGACCTGCTCGCGCTCGACCTCGTGGCTGACGCGCAGGATCTCCAGGTCGCCGGTGACCGAGCCGTGCGCCACGTTGACGCCGACGACCCTCTTCTCGCCCTTCTCCAGGGCCTGCTGGTAGCGGAACGCGGACTCCGCGATCTCGCCGGTGAACCAGCCGTCCTCGATGCCGCGCAGGATGCCGGAGGTGATCGGGCCGACCGGGTGCTGCCCGTCGGGATGGGCGCGGGTGCCGCGCTCCTTGATCTGCTCGAAGATCTTCTCGGCGTCGGCCTCGATGCGGTCGGTGAGCTGCTCCACGTACCAGGAACCGCCCAGCGGGTCGGCCACGTTGGCGACGCCGGTCTCCTCCATCAGCACCTGCTGGGTGCGCAGCGCGATCTCGGCGGCCTGCTCGGAGGGGAGCGCCAGCGTCTCGTCGAGGGCGTTGGTGTGCAGCGAGTTGGTGCCGCCGAGGACGGCGGACAGGGCCTCCACGGCGGTGCGTACGACGTTGTTGTACGGCTGCTGCGCGGTGAGGGAGACCCCGGCGGTCTGGGTGTGGAAGCGCAGCCACTGCGCCTTGTCGGTCTTCGCGCCGTACGTCTCCTTCATCCAGCGGGCCCAGATGCGGCGGGCGGCGCGGAACTTCGCGATCTCCTCGAAGAAGTCGAGGTGCGCGTCGAAGAAGAAGGACAGGCCGGGCGCGAAGGTGTCGACGTCGAGCCCGCGCGAGAGGCCGAGCTCCACGTAGCCGAAGCCGTCGGCGAGGGTGTAGGCCAGCTCCTGCGCGGCCGTCGCCCCGGCCTCGCGGATGTGGTAGCCGGAGACGGAGAGCGGCTTGTACGCGGGGATGGAGCTCGCGCAGTGCTCCATCAGGTCGCCGATGAGGCGCAGATGGGGCTCGGGCTGGAACAGCCACTCCTTCTGCGCGATGTACTCCTTGAAGATGTCCGTCTGGAGCGTGCCGTTGAGGACGGCCGGGTCGACGCCCTGGCGCTCCGCGGCGACCAGGTACATGCAGAAGACCGGGACGGCCGGGCCGCTGATCGTCATCGACGTCGTCACGTCACCGAGCGGGATGTCCTTGAACAGGACCTCCATGTCGGCGGCGGAGTCGATGGCGACACCGCAGTGGCCGACCTCGCCGAGGGCGCGCGGGTCGTCGGAGTCGCGGCCCATCAGGGTCGGCATGTCGAAGGCCACGCTGAGCCCGCCGCCGCCGGCGGCCAGGATCATCTTGTAGCGCTCGTTCGTCTGCTCGGCGTTGCCGAAGCCGGCGAACTGGCGGATGGTCCAGGTGCGGCCCCGGTAGCCGGTCGGGTGGAGCCCCCGGGTGAAGGGGTACTCGCCGGGCCAGCCGATCCGCTCGAAGCCCTCGTACGCGTCCCCGGGGCGGGGGCCGTAGACCGGCTCCACCGGGTCCCCGGACAGCGTGGTGAAGTCCGCGTCACGCTTGCGGGCCTTGTCGTAACGGGCCTGCCAGCGGCGGCGGCCTTCCTCGATCGCGTCAGCGTCCATGCCCCCCAATTTACTAGGACGTCCTAGTAAATGTCGATGACAAACCGCCCGGCGCTTCGCGCGGGGCGGTTCGGAGGGTCCGCTCAGGCGTTGGCGGGGGCCGCCGGTGCCGAGCCGGCGAGCAGCGGCTCGACCTCGCGGGCGACCTTGCGCTCCACGAAGAACGCGGCCGTCGGGATCGTGCCCGCGATCAGCACCCAGAGCAGCTTGCCCATCGGCCACTTCGCCTTGGAGCCCAGGTCGAAGGCGAAGATCAGGTAGATGATGTACAGCACGCCGTGGATCTGGGAGACGACGAGCGTCAGGCCCTCACCCTTGTCGAAACCGTATTTGAAGATCATGCACACGCAGAGGATCAGCAACATGACGGCGGTGACGTAAGCCATCACCCGGTATCGGGTCAGCACACTGCGTTTCATGCCATCGAGCGTAACCGGACGTCCGGGGCGATCTTGCAGCGGGCCGGGCACCGGAACCGCGCCTCTCAGATCTCCTCGAAGTCCTGCGCGGCGATGCGCAGCGGCCGCAGCAGAGCGAAGATCTCGGCGCACTCCTCGGCGTCGTACACCCCGAGTCCGAACTCCATCGCGACCAGGTCCCGGGTGGCCGACTCCACGACCTCGCGGCCCTTGTCCGTGATCGAGGCCAGCGTGCCCCGCCCGTCGTTGGGGTTCGGGCGCTTGTCCACCAGGCCGGAGCGCACCAGCCGGTCCACCGTGTTCGTCACGGACGTCGGGTGGACCATCAGCCGCTCGCCGATCTTGGACATCGGCAGCTCGCCCGCCTTCGAGAAGGTGAGCAGCACCAGCGCCTCGTACCGCGCGAAGGTCAGTCCGTACGGCTTGACCACGGCGTCGACCTCGGCGAGCAGGATCTGCTGCGCCCGCATGATCGAGGTGATCGCTCCCATGGACGGTACCGGGCCCCAGCGCTGCTGCCAGAGCTCGTCGGCGCGGGCGATGGGATCGAAGGGAAGACTGAGCGGCTTCGGCACGGCCACGACCTTACCCATGGGGAACTTCGCGGTCCTCCCCGTCTCGCACTTCGGTCCGGCCCCCGCCCCCGGGTGCGGTCCGCCATGGCCACCGGGCGCCGTACGAGCGGACGCCGCCGGGGATCGCGCGCGGTGCCGGAACGAGGAGAGCCCCCGCCGGCCGGTCCGGGGCGGGGGCTCCGTGTACGTGCGTACGGGGGGTCAGCCGGCGAGGTACCGCTCGACGGTCTCCACCTTGGAGGTGAGCCCGTCGGTGACCCCGGGGCGGATGTCCGCCTTCAGGACCAGGGAGACCCGCCCGGCCCGCGCCTCGACGGCGGCCACGGCACGCTTCACCACGTCCATGACTTCGTCCCACTCCCCCTCGACGGAGGTGAACATCGCGTCCGTGCGGTTCGGCAGCCCCGACTCGCGGACGACCCGGACGGCGTCGGCGACGTACTCGCCGACGTCCTCGCCGACCCCGAGCGGGCTGACGGAGAAGGCGACGATCATGCGCTGACCGTGCCTTCGCGGCGGGCCCGCGCGGCGATGACGCTGTCCGCCTCGTAGCGCTTGAGCACCTTGTCGCCGTACAGACCGCCGAACGGCAGCACGCACAGCAGGAAGAAGAACGCGACGCGCTTCAGCGGCCACTTGGTCTTCGCCCACACGTCGAGCAGCAGGACGACGTAGATCACGAAGAGCACGCCGTGCAGCATGCCCAGGGGCATCATCAGGTAGTCGATGTCGGAGACCCGGCTCAGCACCGAGCCGAAGAGGATGAGCGCCGGGAAGGACAGCGCCTCGGGAATCGAGATGAGGCGCAGCCGGTGCAGGGCGGTGGCGGTCTTGATGTCCACGGGGGCACCTTCGGTGGGAGGGTCGTGACAGCTTGTGAACGCACGCACAAGCGGCACCCATTGTGACATCGCGGCGCGGCCCGCCCGGCAGGGGGTCCGGCGGGGAGCGGTCCGCGCCCGCGGGTTCCGTACGGACTACGTCCCGATCGCGTCCGCGTCCCGTACCGGATGCGTATCAGGAGCGGTCACGGGCGCCCGGGGGCGCGACTGCCCCTGTTCCGGCGGCGGTGGCTGCGGCTATTTTCGGCGGGTGGCAATGTTCCGGCTCCAGGGAAGCAAGACGCTCGCCGTCGATCTGGCAGGCGATGCCGTCAAGGCGAAGAACGGCTCGATGGTCGCGTACGAGGGCCAGATGACGTTCAAGAAGATGACGGGCGGCGGTGAGGGGCTGCGCGGGATGGTGACCCGCAGGCTGACCGGTGAGTCGATGGCCGTGATGCAGGTCTCCGGGCAGGGCACCTGCTACTTCGCGGACCGGGCGAGCGAGATCAACCTCGTCTCGCTGCACGGCGACAAGCTGTACGTCGAGGCGAGCAACCTGCTCTGCACCGACGCGGGGCTGCGCACCGGCACCACGTTCACCGGGCTGCGCGGCGGGGCGACGGGCAACGGCCTGTTCACCACCACCGTGGAGGGGACCGGCCAGGCGGCGATCATGTCGGACGGCACGGCCGTGGTGCTGCGGGTCTCCCCCCAGTACCCGCTGTTCGTGGACCCGGGCGCGTACATCGCCCACCAGGGCAGCCTCCAGCAGCACTTCCAGTCCGGGGTGAACTTCCGGACGCTGATCGGCGAGGGCTCCGGCGAGTCCTTCCAGATCCGTTTCGAGGGCGACGGCCTCGTCTACGTGCAGCCCAGCGAGCGGAACACGATCGGGGGGAACGTCTGATGCCGTTCCGTGAGATCAACGCGAAGATGGTCGAGGCGACGGTGGTCCCCGGCCAGAAGATGTTCAGCCAGCGCGGGGCGATGCTCGCGTACCGGGGTGAGGTGGCGTTCACGCCGAACGTCCAGGGCGGCCAGGGCGGCGTGATGTCGATGATCGGCCGCCGGCTGGCGAACGAGGCGACCCCGCTGATGACGGTCGAGGGCAACGGCACGGTGATGTTCGGCCACGGCGGCCACCACATCCACGTGATCAACCTCTCCGGGGACACCCTCTACGTGGAGGCGGACCGGCTGCTCGCCTTCGACGGGACGCTCCGGCAGGGCACGATGTTCATGGGCTCGCAGGGCGGCGTGATGGGCATGGTGCGCGGCCAGGTGACCGGGCAGGGCCTGTTCACCACGACGCTCCAGGGGCACGGCGCGGTGGCCGTGATGGCGCACGGCGGGGTGATCGAGCTGCCGATCACCCCGGGGCGCGCCGTGCACGTCGACCCCCAGGCGTACGTCGCCCACCACGGCGACGTGCGCAACAAGCTCTCCACCGCGCTCGGCTGGCGCGAGATGGTGGGACGCGGCTCGGGCGAGGGCTTCCAACTGGAGCTGAGCGGCAGTGGTGCGGTGTACGTCCAGGCGTCGGAGGAGAAGCTGTGAACGGGCCCGTGGTCTTCGACCCGATGACGCTGCCGGCGGACGACAACGTCAACGCGTACACCTTCTGCGTGGAGCTCAAGGGGAGCCAGTGGTTCCTCCAGAAGGGCAAGATGATCGCCTACTACGGGCAGATCAACTTCGACGGCATCGGGCACGGCCGCTTCGAGCGGCTGGTCCGGTCGAGCTTCCACTCACCGCTGCACGCGAGCGACTGGGTGGTGGCCGAGGGCAGCGGCAAGATGCTGCTCGCCGACCGGGCGTTCGACGTGAACTCCTTCGACCTGGACGACGGGAACCTGACGATCCGGTCCGGCAACCTGCTCGCGTACCAGCCGTCGCTGGCGCTGAAGCAGTCGATCGTGCCCGGCTTCCTGACGCTGATCGGCACGGGCAAGTTCGTCGCCGCGTCCAACGGCCCGGTGGTCTTCATGGAGCCCCCGCTGCGCGTCGACCCGCAGGCGCTGGTGGGCTGGGCGGACTGCCCTTCCCCCTGCCACCACTACGACCACGGCTACATGACCGGCCTGCTGGGCGGGCTGCGCGGGCTGACGGGGATCGGCGGCGCCTCGGGCGAGGAGCACCAGTTCGAGTTCGTCGGCGCCGGTACGGTGCTGCTCCAGTCCTCCGAGGCGCTGATGGCCGAACAGCCGTCGGGGGCGGTGCCGCAG
The DNA here is from genome assembly GCF_010550605.1 of Streptomyces sp. SID9727. Taxonomy (GTDB): domain Bacteria; phylum Actinomycetota; class Actinomycetes; order Streptomycetales; family Streptomycetaceae; genus Streptomyces. Next base: position 5,409 of record NZ_JAAGNI010000183.1, on the reverse strand, counting down.
CAGGCGGGGGTGCCGGGCGGCGGCGCCGGGCCGGGCCAGACGCCCAGGGCGCCGGGTCAGCTGGGGGACCTCCAGCGTCGCTTCGGTTTGTGAGCGGTAGTCTGCGGAGTGTGACGTCGAACGTCTGCGCCCCGGCGCGGTCCGCCCGCGCGGACGGTGCGGTGCCGGGTGTCACACCCTCACACTTCGTCCGGCTTTCAACTTCTTAGGTAGAATCCATACATGGAGACCGAGACGGCCACCCGCTGGCTGAACGATGCAGAGCAGTGCACCTGGCGCACCCACCTGGACGTCAGCAGGCTGCTGACCCACCAGCTGGAGAAGGACCTCCAGCCGTTCGGGCTGACCATGAACGACTACGAGATCCTGGTCAACCTCTCGGAGTCCGAGGACCGGCGGATGCGGATGAGCGACCTCGCGGGCGCGACCCTGCAGTCCAAGAGCCGGCTCTCGCACCAGATCACGCGCATGGAGAGCGCGGGTCTCGTCCGCCGGGAGAACTGCGAGTCGGACCGGCGCGGGCTGTACGCGGTACTGACGGAGGACGGCGCGGAGACGATGCGGCGGGTGGCGCCGCATCACGTGGCGTCCGTGCGGCGGCACTTCGTGGATCTGCTCTCCACGGAGGCGCTGGCGGAGCTGCGGGCGGCGTTGACGCCGGTGGCGGAGCATCTGCGGGGGCAGCGGTAGGGATGCGGCGGGGGCGGTGCGGGCGCGTCGCGCCTGCGGCGGGCCTGTTCCCCGCGCCCCTTCCCTGAACCGGGGCGCTGCCCCGGACCCCGCTGCTCAAGCGCCGCAGGGGCTGGTATTCGGGGCTGCGCCCCGCAGCGGTGCGGGCGCGGCCCGCACGCCGCGCCCCGGGAGGGACCGTCAGCCCTCGCCCGTCAGCCCCGCCACCAGTTCGTCCGCCGCCGCGTACGGGTCGAGGCGGCCGGCCACGATGCGTTCGGCGAGGGCGCCCAGGCGGCGGTCGCCGTGCAGGGAGCCGATGCGTTCGCGGAGGCGGGTGACCGCGATGGCCTCGACCTCGCGGGCGGCGCGGGCCGCCCTCCGTTCGCCGAGGACCCCGCGCTCCTCCATCCACGCCCGGTGCTTCTCCAGGGCCTCGACCACCTCGTCGACGCCCTCGCCCCGGGCGGCGACCGTCTTCACGATCGGCGGCCGCCAGTCGCCGGGGCCCCGGGACTCCCCGAGGCCCAGCATGTGGTTGAGCTCGCGGGCGGTGGCGTCGGCGCCGTCCCGGTCCGCCTTGTTCACGACGTAGACGTCGCCGATCTCCAGGATCCCCGCCTTCGCGGCCTGGATGCCGTCCCCCATGCCGGGGGCGAGGAGGACGACCGAGGTGTCGGCCTGCGAGGCGATCTCCACCTCGGACTGGCCGACACCCACCGTCTCCACCAGGATCACGTCGAAGCCCGACGCGTCGAGCACCCGGATCGCCTGCGGGGCCGCCCAGGCAAGGCCGCCGAGGTGGCCCCGGGTCGCCATGGAGCGGATGTAGACGCCCGGGTCGGACGCGTGGTCCGACATCCTGACCCGGTCGCCGAGCAGCGCCCCGCCGGAGAACGGCGAGGACGGGTCGACGGCGAGCACCGCGACCCGCTTGCCCTGCTTCCGGTACGCGGAGACGAGCGCCGACGTCGACGTGGACTTGCCGACGCCGGGCGAGCCGGTCAGGCCGACCACGTACGCGCTGCCCGCCAGCGGCGCCAGGGCCGCCATCACCTCGCGCAGCTGCGGCGAGGCACCCTCCACCAGGGAGATGAGCCGGGCCACCGCCCGCGGTCCGCCCGCGCGGGCCTGCTCCACCAGGGTGGGGACGTCCACCATCACCGCTCCGTTCCGCTCAGCGCGTCTTCTCGTACCGCGTTACTTGCCCGGGACGCGCAGGATCAGCGCGTCGCCCTGACCGCCGCCGCCGCACAGGGCCGCCGCGCCGGTGCCGCCGCCGCGCCGCTTGAGCTCCAGCGCCAGGTGCAGCACCACGCGGGCGCCGGACATGCCGATGGGGTGGCCGAGCGCGATGGCGCCGCCGTTGACGTTGACCTTGTCCGAGGTGACGCCGAGGTCCTTCATGGACTGGACGGCGACGGCCGCGAACGCCTCGTTGATCTCGATGAGGTCCAGGTCCTCGACGCCGATGCCCTCCTTCTTCAGGGCGTGCCGGATGGCGTTGGACGGCTGCGACTGGAGCGAGTTGTCCGGGCCCGCCACATTGCCGTGGGCGCCGATCTCGGCGATCCACTCCAGGCCCAGCTCCTCGGCCTTGGCCTTGCTCATGACGACGACCGCGGCGGCGCCGTCGGAGATCTGCGAGGAGGTGCCCGCGGTGATCGTGCCGTCCTTGGCGAAGGCCGGGCGCAGCTTGCCCAGGGACTCGACGGTGGTCTCGGGGCGGATGCCCTCGTCCTTGGCGAAGAGGACCGGGTCGCCCTTGCGCTGCGGGATCTCGACCGGGGTGATCTCGGCCTCGAACAGGCCGTTCTTCTGGGCGGCGGCGGCGCGCTGGTGGGACTGGGCGCCGATCTCGTCCTGGGCGGCGCGGTCGAGGCCGAGGCGGGTGTTGTGCTTCTCGGTGGACTCACCCATCGGGATGTTCTCGTAGGCGTCGGTCAGACCGTCGTACGCCATGGAGTCCAGCATCTCGATCGCGCCGTACTTGTGGCCCTCGCGGGACTTCGGGAGCAGGTGCGGGGCGTTCGTCATGGACTCCTGGCCGCCGGCCACGACGACGTCGAACTCACCGGCGCGGATGAGCTGGTCGGCCAGGGCGATGGCGTCGAGCCCGGAGAGGCACACCTTGTTGACGGTGAGCGCGGGGACGTTCATCGGGATGCCGGCCTTGACCGCGGCCTGGCGGGCGGGGATCTGGCCCGCGCCGGCCTGGAGCACCTGGCCCATGATCACGTACTCGACCTGGTCGCCGCCGATGCCGGCCCGGTCCAGCGCCGCCTTGATGGCGAAGCCGCCGAGGTCGGCCGCCGAGAAGCTCTTCAGGGAGCCGAGGAGCCGGCCCATGGGCGTCCGGGCGCCCGCGACGATCACGGAGGTGGTACCGGTCGTTCCTGACATGAGGCACAGCCCCTTGGGTTGGATGTGAACGAGGGTTTACTTGAATGTACTGAGCGGTACCGCCCGCGTCATCCGGCAGCGGGTGTGATCGCGCGCACGTTGCGTAACCATCCGGAGCGCGCTGCACTGGTCCCATGCTGACGCGAATCGACCACATCGGAATCGCCTGTACCGACCTCGACGCGACCGTCGAGTTCTACCGCTCGACCTACGGGTTCGAGGTCTTCCACACCGAGGTCAACGAGGAGCAGGGCGTCCGCGAGGCCATGCTCAAGATCAACGATACGTCCGACGGCGGCGCCTCGTACCTCCAGCTGCTCGAGCCCGTCCGGGAGGACTCCGCCGTGGGCAAATGGCTGGCCAAGAACGGGGAGGGCGTGCACCACATCGCGTTCGGCACCGCCGACGTGGACGGGGACGCCGCGGACATCCGCGAGAAGGGGGTCAGGGTGCTGTACGACGAGCCCAGGACGGGTTCGATGGGGTCCAGGATCACCTTCCTCCACCCCAAGGACTGCCACGGCGTCCTCACCGAACTGGTCACGGCGAAGAAGGAGCACTGACCCCAGCCATACCCGCCCGGTAGAGTGGGCTCTTCCGGGCCGGGGCCGGGTCGGGGGCGCGCCGCGTCCCCAGCCGTTGATCTGTCACCATTCCCCGAACGTTGAGAGCTCGGGGAAGGATGGGACCGCGCAGTGCGGGGCTACGAACGCCAGGAGAGCCACCGAGCTGAAGAGGACCATCTCTCACGGTTCGAGGCCGAGATGGACCGGCTCAGGACCGACCGGGAGAAGGCCGTCCAGCACGCCGAGGACCTCGGCTACCAGGTCGAAGTCCTGCGGGCCAAGCTGCACGAGGCACGGCGCAGTCTGGCGATGCGTCCCGCCTACGACAGCGCGGACATCGGCTACCAGGCGGAGCAGCTGCTCCGGAACGCCCAGATCCAGGCCGAGCAGCTGCGCAGCGACGCCGAGCGCGAGCTGCGCGACGCCCGCGCCCAGACGCAGCGCATCCTCCAGGAGCACGCCGAGCACCAGGCCCGCCTCCAGGCCGAGCTGCACAACGAGGCGGTGCAGCGCCGCCAGCAGCTCGACCAGGAGCTGGCGGAGCGCCGCCAGACCGTCGAGTCCCACGTCAACGAGAACGTCGCCTGGGCCGAGCAGCTGCGGGCCCGTACGGAGTCGCAGGCCCGCCGCCTGATGGAGGAGTCCCGGGCCGAGGCCGAGCAGGCGCTCGCCGCCGCCCGGGCCGAGGCCGCCCGGCTGGCCGAGGAGACGCGTCAGCGCATCGGCTCCGAGGCGGAGTCCGCCCGGACCGAGGCGGAGTCGATCCTGTCGCGCGCCCGCAAGGACGCGGAGCGGATGCTCGCCGCCGCGGCCGGCCAGGCCCAGGAGGCCACCAGCCACGCGGAGCAGCTGCGGCTGACGACGACCGCGGAGACCGAGCAGACCCGGCAGCGGACGACCGAGCTGAACCGGGCCGCCGAGCAGCGCATGCAGGAGGCCGAGACCGGGCTGCGCGAGGCGCGTCTGGAGGCCGAGAAGGTCCTCGCCGAGGCCAAGGAGGCCGCGGTCAAGCGGCTGGCGTCCGCCGAGTCGCAGAACGAGCAGCGCACCCGGACCGCCAAGACGGAGATCGCCCGGCTGGTCGGCGAGGCGACCAAGGAGTCCGAGGCCCTCAAGGCGGAGGCCGAGCAGGCGCTCGCGGACGCCCGTACCGAGGCCGAGCGGCTGCGTGCCGAGGCGGCCGAGGCCGCGCGCACCGCCGCCGCCGAGGACGCGGCGGCCCAGCTCGCGAAGGCGGCCCGGTCCGCCGAGGAGATCCTGACCAAGGCGTCCGAGGACGCGAAGGCGGCCACCCGGGCGGCGGGCGAGGAGGCCGAGCGCATCCGCCGCGAGGCCGAGGCCGAGGCGGACCGGCTGCGCGGCGAGGCGGCCGAGCAGGCCGACCAGCTCAAGGGCGCGGCCAAGGACGACACGAAGGAGTACCGGGCCAAGACGGTCGAGCTCCAGGAGGAGGCGCGCCGGCTGCGCGGCGAGGCCGAGCAGCTGCGGGCCGAGGCGGTCGCGGAGGGCGAGCGGATCCGGGGCGAGGCCCGCCGCGAGGCCCTCCAGCAGATCGAGGAGGGCGCGAAGACCGCCGAGGAGCTGCTCGCGAAGGCCAAGGCCGACGCGGAGGAGCTGCGCGGCACCGCGACCGCCGAGGGCGAGCGGGTCCGGACCGAGGCCACGGAGCGGGCCGCCGTGCTGCGCAAGCAGGCGGAGGAGGCGCTCGACCGGGCCCGTGCCGAGGCGGAGCAGCTGCGCACGGAGGCCGAGGAGCAGGCCGAGGCGGCGC
>NZ_JAAGNI010000173.1 GCF_010550605.1 Streptomyces sp. SID9727 | reverse complement strand
CCCGCCACCGCGCAGGGCGTCCGCCTGGCCGGCGACCCGGACGCGCTCGTGCGCACCGTCGCGGTGAGCGGCGGATCGGGCGACGGCCTCTTCGACGCGGTGCGCGCGGCCGGCGTGGACGCCTTCCTCACCGCCGACCTGCGCCACCACCCGGCCTCCGAGGCCACCCAGCACTCGCCGCTCGGCCTGGTCGATGCCGCACACTGGGCCACCGAGTGGCCGTGGTGCGAGCAGGCCGCCGCACAGCTCGAAGCGATTTCCGACCGCCTCGGATGGGACCTGAGGGTCCACGTCTCGAAGCAGGTCACCGACCCCTGGACCGCCCACCACTCTTCTGGAGCCCCCAACTGAACGCCGCGCCCGCCGACCAGATCCGACTTCTCGACGTCCAGGCGCTCGACCAGCGCCTCTCCCAGCTCGCGCACCGCCGCACGTCCCTGCCCGAGCACGCCGAGATCGAGTCGCTGACGGCCGACCTCGCCCAGCTCCGCGACCTGCTCGTCGCCTCGACCACCGAGGAGAGCGACACCGCCCGCGAGCAGACCAAGGCCGAGCAGGACGTCGACCAGGTCCGCCAGCGCGCCGCCCGCGACCAGCAGCGCCTGGACTCCGGCGCGGTCACCTCGCCGAAGGACCTGGAGAGCCTCCAGCGCGAGATCGCCTCGCTCGCCAAGCGCCAGGGCGACCTGGAGGACATCGTCTTGGAGGTCATGGAGCGCCGGGAGTCCGCGCAGGAGCGGGTCGCCGAGCTGACCGACCGGGTCGCCGCCGTGCAGGCCAAGGTGGACGACGCCACCGCCCGCCGCGACGCCGCGACCCAGGAGCTCGACACCGAGGCCGCCACGGTGACCAAGGAGCGCGAGGTCGTCGCCGGTTCGGTCCCCGCCGACCTGCTGAAGCTGTACGACAAGCTCCGCGCCCAGCAGGGCGGGGTGGGCGCCGCCCGCCTCTACCAGCGCCGCTGCGAGGGCTGCCGCCTGGAGCTCAACATCACCGAGATCAACGACGTGAAGGCCGCGTCCCCCGACACGGTGCTGCGCTGCGAGAACTGCCGCCGCATCCTGGTCCGCACCGCCGACTCGGGCCTGTAGTGAGCCTGCCGCGCCGGTTCGTGGTCGAGGCCGACGGCGGCTCCCGGGGCAACCCGGGCCCCGCCGGCTACGGCGCGGTCGTGATCGACCCGGACACCGGTGAGACGCTGGCCGAGACCGCCGAGTACATCGGCGTCGCGACCAACAACGTCGCCGAGTACAAGGGTCTCGTCGCCGGACTCCGCGCGGTGGGCGCGCTGCTCGCGGACGGCCCGGTGGGCACCGGGGTCCGGGTGAGCGTCCGGATGGACTCCAAGCTGGTCGTGGAGCAGATGTCGGGCCGCTGGAAGATCAAGCACCCGGACATGAAGCCGCTCGCGGCCGAGGCGGCGGCGGTCCTGCCCGGCGCGGACATCACGTACGAGTGGATCCCGCGCGAGCGCAACAGGCACGCCGACCGGCTGGCCAACGAGGCGATGGACGCGGGCCGGCGCGGCGACCGGTGGGAGCCCTCGGCGTCCACGGCCGCCCTGGACACCCCCCGCTCCCCGGAGGCCGCGGCGGGCCCGCCCCCCTCCGATCCCGTCACCCCCCAGGTGGGCTGGGGTTCGGCGCCCGACCTGGGCGCCCCCGCCACCCTCGTCCTGCTGCGGCACGGCGAGACGGCCCTCACCCCGCAGAAGCGGTTCTCCGGCAGCGGTGGCACCGACCCCGCGCTCTCCCCGGCGGGCCTGGAGCAGGCCGAGCGCGCTGCCACGGCGTTCGCGACGCGCTCCACCGTGCAGGAGGTCGTCAGCTCACCGCTGCGCCGCTGCCGCGAGACGGCCGGGGTGGTCGCGGCCCGGCTGGGCCTGGAGGTCCGGGTCGAGGACGGGCTGCGCGAGACGGACTTCGGGGCCTGGGAAGGGCTCACGTTCGGCGAGGTCGGGGAACGGTACGGGGACGACCTGGACGCCTGGCTCGCCTCCCCGGACGCCGCCCCCACGGGCGGCGGCGAGAGCTTCGCGGAGGTCGCCCGCCGCGTGGCGGCCACCCGGGACCGCCTCGTCACGCGTTACGCGGGCCGCACGGTCCTCGTCGTCACGCACGTCACCCCGATCAAGACCCTGGTCCGGCTGGCCCTGGGAGCACCCCCCGAGGCGCTGTTCCGGATGGAGCTGTCGGCGGCGTCGGTCTCGGCCGTCGCGTACTACGCCGACGGCAACGCCTCCGTACGCCTGTTGAACGACACGTCCCACCTGCGCTGAAGGCACCGGGACAGCACTCGGCCCCACCGGCGGGGGGAAGGCCGGTGGGGCCGAGGCGGTTCCGGCGGGTCGGGGGATTACCGGCCGGAACCCGGGTCACCCGGCATGCGGGCTACGTCCCCTACAAGGGTCGTGCCCCGAATACCGGGGAGCATGCGCGGTGATGTGCGACGGGTTTCCCCGCCGCCCCGCTCATCCCCTCAGCGCCGCCGCCTCGGCGGCCAGCCGCTCCACGCGCGCCCAGTCCCGGGCCGCGACCGCGTCCCCGGGAACCATCCAGCTCCCGCCCACGCAGCCGACGTTGGGCAGCGCCAGGTACGAGGGGGCGGAGGCGGCCGAGATCCCGCCCGTCGGGCAGAACCGGGCCTGGGGGAGCGGGGCGGAGAGGGCCTTCAGATAGGCCGTGCCGCCCGCCGCCTCGGCCGGGAAGAACTTCATCTCGGTCACCCCGCGCTCCAGCAGCGCGACCACCTCGGAGGTGGTCGAGACGCCCGGCAGGAACGGCAGCCCGGACCCCTTCATCGCGTCCAGCAGCGCGTCGGTCCAGCCGGGGCTCACCAGGAACCGGGCCCCCGCCGCCACGGTGTCGGCGACGTTGCGCGCCGAGATCACCGTGCCCGCCCCGACGACCGCGTCCGGGACCTCCGCCGCGATGGCCCGGATCGCGTCCAGGGCGGCGGCGGTGCGCAGGGTCACCTCGATCGCCGGAAGCCCGCCCGCGACGAGGGCCCGGGCGAGCGGCACCGCGTCGGCCGCGTCCTCCAGGACGACGACGGGCACGACGGGGGCGAGGTCCAGCACGGAGGAGGAGGTCATGCCCCCATCCTGCCCGTGTGCGCCACATGACGCAACGAGCGTTGTGCAGGGTGCAACGTGCGGTCAGTGGATCTCCGTCACGACCACGTCGAGCTGCCACGGGCGACCCGGCCGGGCGGGCGCCTCGGCCTCGACGGTGTACCCGAGATCCCGCAGAGCGGTCACCAGCTCGGCCGGGCCGGCCGGCCGCGCCCCCGCGCGCAGCAGATCCCGCACCATGCGGCCCTTGGTGGCCTTGTTGAAGTGGCTGACCACGGACCGCTTCTCCACCCCGTCCACGATCTGCGACTGCAGCACCCGCACGCTCGCCGTGCGCTCCGCGACCGCCCCCTTCGGCCGCCACGCCGCCGTGTACGCGGACGAGCGCAGGTCCAGCACGAGCCCGTCACCCGCCGCCTCCGGCATCACCTCCGCCATCGGCGCCCGCCAGAACGCCCCGAGGGCGCCGGGCCCCGGCAGCTTCACGCCCATCGAGCAGCGGTACGGCGGAATGCGGTCACCCACCCGCACGGCGCCCCACAGCCCCGAGAACACCAGCAGCGACTTCCCGGCGAGGCGGCGAGCGGCCGGGTCGAGCGAGTCCAGACCGAGGGCGTCGTACAGCACACCCGTGTACAGCTCCCCGGCCGGACGCGTCCCCGCCGTCCGCAGCTCCGCGTTCTTCGCGACCTCGCCCCGCAGCCCCTCGCTGAGCCCCAGCACCTCCCGCGCCTTCTCCTCGTCGGCCGCGCACAGCTCCACGAGCGCGTCCAGCACCTCGGCCCGCGCCCCCGCGAGACCGGGCAGCGACAACGACTCGGGCTTCAGGGGTGCCCCGCGCCCCGAGGCGGCCTTTCCTTCGGAGGGCGGCAACAGCACGAGCACGGCGGTTCTCCTTCGTACGTACGGGGAAGAGGCGCCGGCGGTGTGCGGACCGCACGGACGCCCCAGGTCAGCGTACGGGGACGGAAGGGGAGCACCGTAGGGGCGCGGAGCCCTCCGTCCGGAATGCCGTGGCCCGCGCTCCGCCCTACGCTCGGGACCATGCCCCGCCGCCACCTGCACATGACCGGCGCAGCCGAGACCCCGCTGCGGGCGGCCCTGCACGGCCTCCGCACCGAGCTGTCGCTCCCCGACGACTTCCCGCCCGACGTGCTCGCCGAGGCGGCGGACGCGGCGCGGAGCCCGGAGCTCGCCGGGCACGCGGACGCGACGGACATCCCGTTCCTCACCATCGACCCGCCCGCGTCCATGGACCTCGACCAGGCGATGCACCTGGAACGCCGCGCCCACGGCTACCGCGTGCACTACGCCATCGCGGACGTGGCCGCCTTCGTGCGCCCCGGCGGGGCGCTCGACGCCGAGGCGCACCGCCGGGTGACGACGCTCTACTTCCCGGACGGCAGGGTGCCGCTCCACCCGGAGGTCCTGTCCGAGGACGCCGCCAGCCTGCTGCCCGGCCGGGTCCGCCCCGCGGTCCTGTGGGAGATCGACCTGGACCCGGAGGGCGCGGCGGTCGCGACCCGGGTGCGCAGGGCACTCGTACGCAGCCGCGCCAAGCTGGACTACGCGGGCGTCCAGCGGCGGATCGACGCGGGCACCGCGGAGGAACCCCTCGCGCTGCTCCGGGACATCGGCACCCTCCGCGAGGAACAGGAGGTGGCCCGGGGCGGCATCTCGCTCAACGTGCCCGAGCAGGAGATCACCGAGCACGACGGCACGTACGGCCTGGGGTACCGCGCGCCGCTCCCCGCCGACGGCTGGAACGCCCAGGTCTCCCTGCTCACCGGCATGGCGGCGGCCCACCTGATGGCGGAGAGCGGTACCGGCATCCTGCGTACGCTGCCGGTCGCGCCCGACGGCGCGGTGGCCCGGCTGCGCCGCAGCGCCGAGGCCCTGCACATCGACTGGCCGCACCACGTCCCGTACGCCCAGGTCGTCCGCTCGCTCGACCCCGTCCGCGCCGACCACGCGGCGTTCCTGCAGGAGTGCACGACGCTGCTGCGCGGCGCGGGCTACACGGTTTTCGACGGCGACCTGCCGGACCCGGCCGTGCACGCGGCGGTGGCGGACCTCTACACGCACTGCACGGCGCCGCTGCGCCGCCTCGTGGACCGCTACGCCTCCGAGCTGTGCGTCGCGGCCTGCGAGGACCGGGAGCCGCCCGAGTGGGTGCTCGCCGCCCTGCCCGCGCTGCCCGAGGAGATGGCGGAGGGCACGCGGCGCGCCAACACGGCGGAGCGGGAGTCCGTGGACCTGGTCGAGGCGGCGCTGCTCAAGGACAAGGTGGGCGAGGTCTTCGACGGATACGTGGTGGACGTGAAGGAGAACGAACCGGCCATCGGGACCGTCCACATCGACGCCCCGGCGATCGTCGCCCGCGTCGAGGGCACCGCGCCCCTCCCCCTGGGCGAGCGCCTGCGGGTCCGGCTCGCCCAGGCCGCCCCGGGCACGGCGAAGGCCCTGTTCGTCCCGGCCTGACGGCGTCTCGTACGATCGCGAGTTCGGCCCCCGCGCCCCGCGCCCGTACGACGGAAGGACCGGCGTGACCGACCGCGCCCGCCAGCACCAGATCCTGGCCGCCGCCCGCACGCTCCTGGAGCAGGAGGGCCCGGAGGCGCTGACCATGCGCCGGCTCGCGGGCCTGCTGGGCATCACGGCCCCGTCCCTCTACAAGCACTTCCCGGACAAGTCCTCGGTGGTGGACGCGCTGGCCGACGCGATGCTGGCGGAGACCGCCGAGGCCCTGGAAGCGGCGGAGACGGCCGCCCCGGGCTCCTTCCCGGCCCTGGCCTCCGCCTACCGCGCCCACGCCCTGGCCCACCCCCATCTCTACCGCCTCACCACGTCCCGCCCCCACCCCCACGACCTGGAGGACCGGGCCGCCGCCCCGCTCTTCCGCGCCTTGGCCCCGGACGAGCCCCTGGCCCGCGCGGCCTGGGCCTTCGCCCACGGCATGGTCATGATGGAACTGAACAACCGCTTCCCCACCCCGGAGGCCGTCACCACGGCGTGGACGGCGGGCGTCACCGCGCTGGCATCGGGCCGCCTCTGACGCCATGACGCGGTCCTGTGCCACGATCGGGGGAAAACACTCCCATCTCACGGACGGCTGGTTCCGCGATGGCCCACTCTGGCGAACGACCGAGGAAGGGGCGTGACATGTGTGCCATGCCGCACGAACCGCTCTCGCAGGCCGACGTCCTGCTTGAGGGCTTCCTGGCGCTGGATACGCCGGAGGGCTTCCGGGCGGAGCTGATCGAGGGGGAGATCGTCGTGACACCGCCGCCGGACGGGGATCATGAGGACTGCATCAGTGTGATCTTGAAGCAGGTCGTCAGGCACGCGACGACCGATATGGACTTCTCCGGAAACAAGGGCCTGAAGCTGAGAAGCGGCGGAGCCTGTCCGAAGAACCACGCCATCCCCGATGGCACGTTCGCCCCGACGGCACTCCGGCTCTACCGGGGCGCGGACCCGTGGATGCCGTGCGAGGGGGTGGCGCTCGTCGTGGAGGTCACGGCGTCCAAGCCGGCCGCCGACCGGGAGGCCAAGCGGCACTGTTACGCGCGGGGTCCGATCCCGCTGTATCTGCTGGTGGACCGGGAGGAGTCCTCGGTCACGCTGTTCAGCGCCCCGGAGGGCGACGACTACCGCCAGCACTGCACCGTGCCCTTCGGGAAGCCGATCCGCCTGCCGTCCCCCTTCGACCTGGAGCTGAAGACGGAGGACTTCCTCTGAGCCACCCCTCCCGGCCGGGTAACATGAGCCCCACGGCAGACGAGCCGGGCGGACGGCCGCGTGAGGATCTCCGGATCCTCCCGAGGAACGTCCGGGCTCCACAGGGCAGGGTGATGGCTAACGGCCACCCGGGGTGACCCGCGGGACAGTGCCACAGAAAACAGACCGCCCGGGACTCCGGTCCCGGGTAAGGGTGAAACGGTGGTGTAAGAGACCACCAGCGCCTGGGGCGACCCAGGCGGCTAGGTAAACCCCACCCGGAGCAAGGTCAAGAGGGGCCGTCGCGAGGCGGCCCTGCGCGAACGCTTGAGGGCTGCCCGCCCGAGTTCGCGGGTAGACCGCACGAGGCCGGCAGCAATGCCGGTCCTAGATGGATGGCCGTCTCCCCGGCCGCCGCGAGGCGACCGGGCGACAGAACCCGGCGTACAGCCCGACTCGTCTGCCGCCACCTGCGGCTATACCTGCGAAAGGGCCTCCGACCTGCGTCGGAGGCCCTTTCCGTGCGTTCATGGGCTTGCTGCGTCAGGCAGCGAATCCCTCGTGAGGGGGGCTTTGCCGCGTTCGAGTCGTCAGGCCGTCCGTGATCCTCAGCCGGGTTCGGTGGCGGTGAGGACGAGGATGGCCCGGTCGTCGTCGATGCCGTGGTCGGCGGTGAAAGCGGACGCGGCCTGGGTGACGGCGTTGATCAGCTGCTGCGGGGTGGGCCTGTCCGGTGTGCTCGTCAAGGCATCGGCGAGGCGTTCGTCGCCGAAGAGTTCGTCGTCGTGCCGGCGTGCTTCGGTGATGCCGTCGGTGTAGAGCATCAGGCTCTCGTGCGGCTGCAGGTGCAGGCTGCGAGGCTCGAGGTGGAGCTCGGAACCGATGCCCAGCAGGGTTCCGGGCGCGTCGACGGCGCGGACGGTGTGGTGGGTGTCCAGGTGGAGGGGGAGGGTGTGGCCGGCGCGGACGAGCTCGATGTCCAGGCCCGTGGGGGTGGGGGTGAGCTCTCCGTAGACGAGGGTGACGAAGCCGGTGCCGTGTCCGGCGGGCCGGTTGATCAGGGCCTGGTTGACCGCTTTGACGACGGCCTCGGGGCCGGGGACGAGGGGGGCGACGGCGCGGGCGGTGTGGCGGACCAGGGCGGTGGTGGTGGCGGCGATGGCGCCGCGCCCGCACACGTCGCCGAGCATGAACGCCCACCGGTCTCCCTCCAGGGGGAAGACGTCGTAGAAGTCACCGCCGATGTCGAGCCCTTCGCCGGCCGGGTGGTAGTAGGTGGCCACTTCCGCCCCGGGAACGCGGGGCAGGTCGGGCAGGAGGAGCCCGGCCTGCAGGTCGCGGGCGAGAGCGGCGCGGTGGGTGTACTGCCGGGCGTTGCGCGCAGCCAGGGCAGCACGGGCGACGAGCTCCTCGGCCAGTGCGATGGTGTGCCCGTCGAAGACGTGTCCGCCGGTGGACAGCAGCGTCACCGTGCCGAAGGCGTTGCCGCGGTCGAGGAGCGGGACGCACAAGTAGCCGGTGACGCCGAGGTCCTGCCAGGGGGCGGAGCCGGTGGGGGCGCGACGGGCGACCTCGGTCACCCCGGAGGCCAGGACACGGCTGATGGGGTCGTCGGCGTCGTGGACGGGGGTGTGGGCGGCGAGCAGGTCCTGCTGGGTCCGGGTGACGGCGGTGGTTGCCACGCGGTGCACCCGGCCGCCCTCGATGACGTCGATCGCGCACAGGGGTGCCAGGCGCGGGGTGCAGGCGTCGGCCAGGCGTCTGAGCGTGTGCACGGCATCGAGGTCGGCGCTCAAGGTGGTGCTGGCGTTCAGGAGGAAGGCCAGGTCGTCGCGGGCTGCCTTCTCGCGGACCTCGGCAGCCCAGTACGCCTGTTCGGCCTGGTAGCGCTCGATGGCGAGGGCGGCGGTGTCGGCGAACATCTGGGCGACCGCGAGGTCGGCCTCCTGCGGCGAGCGGGGGACACGGTGGTACATCGCGAAGGTGCCCAGCAGTGACCCGTCGCCCGCCAGGATCGGGGTGGACCAGCAGGCGGCCAGACCGGCCCTCTCGGCAAGGTCGCGGTAATCGTCCCAGAAGGGGTCGGTGGCGATGTCGGTGACGAGCACGGGCCGGCGGCGGTGTGCGGCAGTGCCGCAGGAGCCCACGCCCTCGCCCGTGGCGATGCCGTCGATCGCCCGGTTGTAGAAGTCGGGCAGACTCGGTGCGGCGCCGTGGCGCAGATGACGGCCGTCGGAGTCCGCGAGCAGGACGGACACCAGCACTTCCTCGGGCGTCAGGTCCTCGATCGTGCGGGCCATGCCTTCGAGCACTTCGGAGAGAGGCGCCTGGCGGGCGATCTGCTCCAGTAGCGCGCGGTGCTCGGCCGTCAGCCGCTGCGCGTGTTTGACCTGGGTGGTTTCCACTCCGATCATGCGTACGCCGATGACGTTGCCGCCGACGTCCAGACGGGGCTCGTAGGTGAAGTCGAAGAATGCCTCACGGGCGTTCGCGCCTTCGCCCAGGACTACGCGGGCGTCCCGGCCGGTGTAGGTCTCGGCCGTGCGGTAGACCCTGTCCAGCAGGGTGATGAAACCCTGTTCGGCGAGCTCCGGCATCAGCTGTCCCAGCGGCACGCCGGTGCGGGTGCGTTCAAGCCCGCCGATCGCGGCGAAGAAGGCCGGGTTCGCCGTCTCCAGCATGTGGGCCGGGCCCGCCATGGAGGCGAAGACCGCCATGGACCGCCCGAACAGTGCCCGCAGGTCATGGTCCGTGCCCGAGGGAGTGGTACGTACCGCAGGTGCCTGGGCGGACGGGTACGCCCGCTGGTCCGGCACGCCCGTCATCCGTCGTGCTCCCCAACGGTCCATGCCGCGGCGTCGGCGCCGGCCGCGACAGTGCCGACAGCGCCCCGGGGCGTGTTCAGGGCGTCTTCGGTATCGGTGTTCAGGCAGAAGACCTGGTTCAGTCCGGTCAGCATGAAGAGGCGGTCGAGGAAGGCGGGCACCGCCGCCAGGCACAGAACCCTGCCCCGCGCGGACAGTTGGTTGTGCAGCTTCAGCAGTGCGCTGATGCCGGTGGAGTCGCAGTACGTGAGGCGGGCGCAGTCGACCACGACCGCCCCTGCTTCCTGCTCCCCGGTCAGTTCGCTCTCCTCGGCCTCGTACAGCTGCACCACGCTGTGGAAGTCGAGATCCCCGTGCAGAGCGAATACCACTCCCCGCGTGTCCCGCCTGACGTCTACCGTGAACATACTCGGCTTCCTCCGCCTAGGATTCTCGATGCCACCCAGGATAAAAGGCGCCCTCCGCCGAGTGGTATGCGGACTGGGTCGACTTCCATGCGACTCGGGTGATTTCATCAGCCCACACACCCATCAAACAAGACGAAAACGGGCGAATGACCCGCCTTTGTTCGCTTGAGGCTGCAACTCACCTCATGAGGCGCCTTGGCCGCCATGCGGCTCGGCCTGTTCCGGTGGCGTGGGGAGCCCGTCCGCCCCACGACGGAACGGCCGTGTCGTGAGGCGAACGGGCCGCCGCCCGAGGGAAGTCCTCAGTGGCGCGTGGTGAGGCCGGTCAGGCCGGAGATGGCCAGGACCGGAGCCAGGAGAGGGCCCGCGATGAGTTCGAGGCGGTCGGCGTGGGGGAACAAGATGCTCAGGCCGGCGCTGTCGAGGTATTCGCAGTCGGTCAGGTCCAGGACCAGGGGGCCCGGTGCGCTGGCGAGCGCGGCAGCCAGACTCTCCGTGTTGCTCATGTCGATCTCGCCGACCACGGTCAGCATGGCCGTTCCATCCGGCCGCCGGCCGGGAGTGAGGGTCAAGGGCGTAGTCATCAGGCGATCCTCGTGTGCATGTCGACGATGGTCCCGGTCGGGCTTTGAGTGACAGTGACCTGCTGCATCAGGGCCCGCATCAGCCCCATGCCTCGGCCGCGGTGTGCGTTGAGCTCGGGCTGCGGCACCTTCCACCGCCCGGTGTCCGCGATGGTCAGGCGCAGGTTGCCGACGGATGCCTCGGCACGGAAGTAGACGGTGTCGCCGGGAGCGTCGCGGTGGCCGTGTTCGATGGCATTGGCGCAGGCTTCGCCCGCTGCCACGAGGACGTTCTGCACGGTGCCCGGCGGCAGGTCGCACTGGTCGAGCCAGCCGCGCAGGGCCTTGCGGACGGGAGCGAGTTGTCCCGATTCCGCGGGGAAGGACATCTCCAGCGGGGCCGGGTGCCGGTAGAGCAGCAGGGCGACGTCGTCGTCGTAGCCGCCTGCGGGAGCCAAGTGCGCCATGACGTCGGTGGCGAGGTCGTCGACCGCGGTGTCCCGGCCGGCCTGGAGTGCCTCGCCCGCCTGGTCGATGCCCACGCTGAGGGGCCGGCGGCGACGTTCGACGAGCCCGTCGGTGTACAGCAGCAGGGTGGACCGGGCCGAGATGGTGCAGCTTCCCTCGGGGCGCGGGCTACCGGGACGGACGGCCAGCGGCAGCGAGCGCCCGTCCTCCAGAAGCCGGACGGTGCCGTCGGGCTGGACGAGGATGCCGGGCGGATGCCCGGCGCTGGAGTAGGTGAGCTGACCGGTTTCGGTATCGAGGACCCCGCAGAAGACAGTGGTGCACACCGCGCCGGGGACACCGGCGGCGAACTGGTCCAGGGCCATGAGCGCCTGGGACGGGCCGGCGTTCTGCAACAGCAGAGCGCGGCAGGCGCTGCGCAGCTGGCCCATGACGCTGGCGGCTTCCAGACCGCGGCCGACACAGTCGCCGACGACGATGCCGGTGCGGCCGTCGGGAAGAGCGATGGTGTCGTACCAGTCGCCGCCGACCTCCAGGGGCCGGGTGGCCGGCTCGTACCGCACGGCGAAGCCGTCGGGCAGACTGGAGGGGCCGAGAATGGCGCGCTGCAGCGCGATGGCGGTCTCGCGCTGCTGGTCGATCTGGTGTGCGCGGACCAGGCCCTGGGCGATGTGGCCGGCCAGGAGGGACAGCAGGAGCTGGTCCTCGCCGGTGAAGGGGCGCTGTTCGCCCAGGTCGATCCACAACACCAGGGCGCCTTCCGGGTGTTCCAGGACGACGTTGGCCTCGCCCTGGCCCGGAAAGGCGGTGAGCGCCGGCTGTTCACGCAGGTCGGTGAGCACCTGCCGGCGCTCGGCGGGCAGCTCCCGCCAGGTGACGGAGGTTTCGGTACAGGTGAGGGCGGGCTCGTCGCCGGAGCCGAAGAGCACGGCCGCAACGTGCCGGGCACGCCACAGCTTCTTCAGTTCCTCCAGGGAGCCTTCAATGGCGTCGGGCAGGCTGAGTGCCTGGGACAGACGTGTACTCAGGGCGGCCAGCGCGGTTTCGCGCTGGATGGCGAAGTGCTCGGCGCTCACGTCGCGGAAGGTTCCGACGATCACGGTGCGGTCGGTGTCGGGATCCTGGACCTGGTTGAACGTGGCCGTCACCCACAGGCGGTGCCCGTCGCGA
Source organism: Streptomyces sp. SID9727 (assembly GCF_010550605.1). Lineage (GTDB taxonomy): Bacteria > Actinomycetota > Actinomycetes > Streptomycetales > Streptomycetaceae > Streptomyces. Next base: position 7,912 of record NZ_JAAGNI010000173.1, on the reverse strand, counting down.
TGAGTGACGGGGATGGTGTAGCTGCCGCGCTCCTGGCCGGTCAGTGTGGCGAAGGCCTCGGCGACTTGACGGTGGGCCTCAGGGTCGGTGGCCGCCTCCGGCCACCAGGGGTGGATCGGCTGGTAGGGCAGGTCTTCGGGGCCGTAGCCGAGGATGGTGGTGAAAGAGGAGTTGATCTCGATGACCGCGCCGTCCTCGTCGCAGACGAAGAAGGCTTCCTGGAGCGAGTCGATCAGGGCGGTGCGCCAACGGGCGTGGTGGTTGCGCAGCCGGGCCAGCTTCACGTTGGCCTCGACCCGGGCGAGGAGTTCCGCCGCGGCGAACGGCTTGACGAGGTAGTCGTCCGCGCCTGCGCGCAGGCCCTCGATGGATGCCTCCTGCCCGGCGCGGGCGGACAGGAGGATCACCGGCACCGAGGCGGTGCTCTGGTTCGCGCGCAACGCGCTGACCAGGTCCAGGCCGTTCATCCGGGGCATCATGACGTCGCTGACCACGAGGTCGGGAACGTCGGCCCGGATGGTGTCGAGTGCCTGCTGTCCGTCGTTGACCGCGTGGACCTGGTAACCGGCGCCGTGCAGGAGCCGGGTCAGGTACTCGCGCATGTCGGCGTTGTCGTCGGCGATCAGAACGCGCGCCGGGGCCGGCAGACGGCTCGCCTGCGTCTCGTCGTCGGCAGGGGACACGCTCTGCGGTTCACCGGCCGCCACGCCGGCCTGCTCGACCGGCAGCCAGCGCAGGGCTTCCTGTACGAACGGGTCGGCGGTGGCGGGGAAGGCGTCGGCGCCCGTCTTCGTCCGCACGGCCTCGGCGGGCAGGTGGGCGGAACCGAAGGGCAGCCGGATGGTGAAGTGGGTGCCCTCCCCCTGGGTGGAGGAGGCGGTGATGGAACCGCCGTGCAGGCTGACCAGTTCCTTCACCAGGGCCAGGCCGATCCCGCTGCCCTCGTTGGAGCGGGAGCGGGCGTTCTCGATGCGGTGGAACCGTTCGAACAGCCGCGGCATCTCCTCGGCCGCCACTCCGATCCCGGTGTCCGCGACCGTCACCACGGCCTCGCCGTCCTCGACGCCCACACGTACGCGGATCGAGCCGTCGAAGGTGAACTTCAGCGCGTTGCTCAGCAGGTTGAGGATCACCTTCTCCCACATGCCGCGGTCGACGTACACCTCCTCGGGCAGGGGCTCGCACTCGACGCGGAAGTCCAGGCCGGCGTGCTCGACGGCGGAGCGGAAGACACTCGCCAGCGCACCGGTCACCGTGGCCAGGTCGACCGGTTCGTAGCTCGCCTGCATCCGGCCCGCCTCAATGCGGGAGAAATCCAGGAGCATGTTGACGAGCTTGCCCAGCCGCAGCCCGTTGCGGTGGATGGCCTCCAGTTCCTCGCGCACGCGCGGCTCCGTGTCGGAGAGCTGCTGCCGCAGTTCCTGGACCGGTCCCATGATCAGGGTCAAAGGGGTGCGGAACTCGTGGCTGATGTTGGAGAAGAACGTGGTCTTGGCCCGGTCCAGTTCCGCGAGCTCCTCGGCGCGGCGCTGCTGCGCCTGGTAGCTGCGGGCGCTGGCGACCCCGTTGGCCACGTGGCCGGCGACCAGCTCGACGAAGCCCCGGTAGCCCTCGTCCAGCGCGCGGTAACGGTTCAGGCCCGCCACCATGAACCCGTACGGGTCTCCGCCCTGCTGGAGCAGGGGAACGACAAGGGCGTGGGCGGGCGACTCCTCCCACGCCCCGGGGGGCAGGCCGGTGAGCGGCTCGGCGTCGAGGGACACCAGCGAGGACTCGCCGCGGGCCGCGGCATCGGCCGGCCATGACGAAGGGGAGCCCGCGGGAAGGATCTCCGCAGCCGCCGGATGTGCGGACACCGGTCCGGTGGCCGAGGCGAGACGGGCGCTGCCGTCCTCCTGGAAGAGATAGGTCAGCGTGAAGGGGAGGTCGTACGCGTTGTGGCTGAGCTGCTCGGCGACGAAGTCGAGCATCTCCAGCTCGGTACGCACCACGCTGGGATCCGAACCCAGGTCGCGCAGAGTCGTCATCCGGCGCTCGCCGATGACCCGCTCCGTGTCCTCGCTGACCACACACAGCATGCCCACCACGGCGCCGTCGTCATCGCGCAGAGGACTGTAGGAGAAGGTGTGGTAGCTCTCCTCGAGGTAACCGGAGCGCTCCAGGAACAGCAGCAGCCCTTCGTCCCAGGTCGCCTCGCCACTGGTGAGGACGGTGTCGATGCGCGGACCGATGTCGTCCCAGATCTCCGACCACACCACGCTGGAGGGCCGGCCCAGCGCCCAGGGGTACTTCTGGCCCAGCGTGTCCCGGCGGTATGCCTCGTTGCAGAAGAACGTCAGCTCGGGCCCCCAGGCCATCCACATGGCGAACTTCGACGAGAGCAGGATGCTCACGGCCGTCCGCAGGCTCTGTGGCCAGTCCTGCGGTTCTCCCAGCGGCGTCGCCGACCAGTCGACTCGGGCCAGTTCCTGGCCGATCTTCCTGTCAGCGGTGAACACTTCGTCCATGGCCGCCGACGGGATGGCGAGTCCACCGTCCTCCGAGCGCGTCACAGCAGACACCCTTCCACTTGCTTCAGCCCCTTACGTACGAAGCACCGCCCGAGACCGCTTCATGGTGTCGCAGAAGAGGAAACGCCCCGGACCCGGTACCCCGCAGAAATCGTCGAGCACGTTCACGCCGCTCGAAGACCCACCGGCGTGCTCCGTAGGATAGAACGACCGCGTTGAGGGGGTGCGGCCCGGCCCTGAAGGGGCGCGGACCCCGGCGTACGGCCCGACTCGTCTGCCGCCACTCGTGGCGTTTCCCGGCTCAGCCCGTCCCGAGCAGGGCCGCGGCGGCCGACCGGGCATGCCCGGCCGGGGCCGGGTCGCCGGTGATGCCCGCCGTCACGATCGCGCCCTCGGTCGGCAGGAAGACGGGGTCGGCCACGGGTGCGCCGGTGGCATCGACCCGGGCGGCGATCTGGGCCCTGAAGGCTTTCCCGTGCTCCCGGACTTCGGCGAGCACCGCCGGTGAGGCCGCGCCGAGCTCGCCGCACTCCGTGCTGCGCGTCATCGAGGGCGCGGGGCACCTCCCGGGCGTCGAGCAGCCGGAACGCTTCAACCGGGAGCTGCCGGACTTCCTGCGAGACCGCTTCCTCGATCCGGCCTGATCCGGCCTGATCCGGACGACGGGTGCCCCGGACCACGGGCGAGCCCCCCGCCGGTGACCGGCGGGGGGCTCGCGTCGGGCGGGGCTGTTCAGCAGGCGCCCTGGTCCTTCCAGACGCCCCATTCACCAGTGGTGCCGGGGGCCTCGTTCTGGGTCCACCACTGGGCCTTGTACGTGTGGCCGTTGTACGAGACCACGTTGCCCGTGTTGTAGACCGTTCCGGCCACGTACGCCGGGGCCGAGCCGCAGCCGCCGGCGGGCGGGTCCGTGGGGCCGGTGGTGGGCGGGGTGGTCGGGTCGGTGGTCGGCGGGGTGGTGGGCTCGGTGGTGGTGCCGCCGAGCGCGGTGTTGATCTGGTTCAGCAGGGTCGTCTTCTCGTCCAGGCCGAGGAGGGAGTACATCATCGCGCCGCCCAGACCGCGCTGCTTGGCGTAGTCGGCCCTGGCCTGGATGGACTTCTGGTCCAGGCCCGTGAAGAACTCGCCGTCCTTGTAGAAGTAGGACGCCTTGGCCTTGTCGTCCCAGTAGGTGGTCGCCGGGTTGTCGACGATGCCGCCGAGCTCCTTGTAGTGCGCGATGCCGGCCTGCTGGCTCAGCGGGCGGGGGGAGGAGCCGCCGGTCGCGGACTGGGTCAGGCCGTGGGTGGTCCCCTCCGGGACGCCCTTCCAGCCGCGGTAGTAGAGCTCGTAGCCCAGGGTCAGCTTGTTCGCGGGGAAGCCGCCCGCGATCCCGTAGGCCGGCTTGCCGTCGAGCCAGGAGTCGACCGCGTTGTCGATCGAGTACTTCTCGGTGCCGGGCGCGACCGGGTCGGACGGGTCGTCGGAGCCCGAGTAGAGCGGGGACTGGTGGTACGTCGGCCCGTCGCCGTCCCAGGCGCCGTGCATGTCGTACGTCATCAGGTTCGCGTAGTCGAGGTACTGGCCGATCTTGTCGGTCTCGATGTTCGCGATCTTGTCCTGACCGGCCCCGAAGGCCGCGGTCAGCAGGTACTTCCTGCCGCCGTTGGCGGCGCCGTACGCGTCGAGCTGCTTACGGAACTCGGCCAGCAGCAGAGTGAAGTTCCGCTTGTCCTCGGGGGCGTAGTGGTTGCCCAGGTGGCCGCCCGCCGAGGCGGGGTACTCCCAGTCGATGTCGATGCCGTCGAAGATGCCGGCCGCCGTGCCGGGGCCGCCGAAGCCGCCCTCCACGGGCAGGTTGCCCTTGATGTACTGGTCGATGCAGGACGAGACCAGCTTCTTGCGGCTCGCGTCCGTCTTCGCCGCGTCGCTGAAGTACTTGGAGTACGTCCAGCCGCCCAGCGAGATGTTGATCTTCAGGTGGGGATACTTCGCCTTCAGTTCCTTGAACTGGTTGAAGACGCCGACGATCGGCTGGTTCCACGTGTCGGCGACGCCGTCGACGCTGTCCGCCGCGCTGAAGGACTTCTGGTAGTCGGCGTACGAGTCGCCCGCACCGTCACCCGCGTTGGGGTTGTTGTCGTCGCCCGCCGCCTTGTTGGCCTCGAAGCACGTGAGGTCGGTCGGGTGGATGTTGCCGAAGGAGTAGTTGATGATGTCCAGTTTGCCCGCGATGCCCCGGGTGTCGAGCTGCTTCGGGTAGAAGGCGTTGCCGTAGACGCTCCACTGGTCGTAGTACGCGATGCGCACGCCGCCCGACGAAGCGGAAGCCGGAGCGTCGGCCGCCTGCGCGGAGCCGATGCCTACGGTCGCGGCGAGGCCGCCGGTGGCGAGGGCCGTGCTCAGGAGCGCGGCGATCAATGTCTTACGGGGGTGCACGTGCGGCCTCCAGCGGGGGGAGCGGGTGGAGCTGTGGATGGGCTGGAGCAGTGATAACCGGCCCGTGACCTGCGCGTCAACGATTCCAACGAGATTAGGACTAGACCAATTTGATGGTGTGTGAGGTGCCTGGGCTGCGTCGTCGCGCCGTGCGGCGACCGGTCGGTGCCGGTGACCAGCGGCTTAAGGATCACTTAAAAGTGACGCCGCGAGAGCTTCGGTAGCGAACCACTCGACACTGAAAAGTGGAGGCGCGAACCGACCTGGCTCACCCCCTTGACCGGGTCTCCTTCGCCATTAAGGTCTAGTCCTGCAGGGGCTCAAGAGCTGCAGTGGAGGCAACGCGGCGTTCGCCGAGCTGGACGACGACGCCAAGGGCTGGCAGGTCACCCCGGTCGGCCGGAAGTTCACCTTCACCTGGCACCACACGGCCCGCCACGCCACCGAGAACTGGCAGTACTTCATCGGCGACCAGAAGATCGCCGAGTTCGCCGGCAACCACGCGCAGCCGCCCGCCGACGTGAGCCAGGAGGTGGACTTCGGCAGCTTCACCGGCCGCCAGAAGGTGCTCGCCGTCTGGAACGTCGCCGACACGGCCAACGCCTTCTACGCGTGCGTCGACGTCAACATCGGCGGCACCGGCACCGGTGGCGGCGACAACGGCGGCACCCCCGGCGGCGGTGACGGCGACGGCGGGACCGGCGAGCCGGGCGCCTGTTCCGTGCCGCTGTGGAGCACCGAGGCCGTCTACTCCGGGGGCGACACCGTCTCGTACGACGGGCACACCTGGCGCGCGAAGTGGTGGGTCCAGGGCGACAAGCCCGGCACCACCGGTGACTGGGGCGTCTGGGAGGACCTCGGGGCCTGCGCCTGACCGCACGACCGGCCCGGCGGGGGGAGCGACACCTCGACGGCCCCCCCCGCCGGGCCGCCGCCCGCAGCTCCGGCATGCCCGCGACGACGACGTGTTCCGCCGCGCCCCGCTCGAAGAGGGCGGCGGCGACCTGGGTGACGGCCTGGCGCGAGGTGCGCTCGCTCCTGCCCATGAGGACGTCGCCGTTGCCGACCGGCAGTGATGTCGCCGCCCTCGCACGTGGCCTGGCCCCACCTTCTGGTACTCGTGTGCCCCGCTGCCGGGCCGGTGTGCCCGGATCGGGGCGCGGCTTGACCTTCCCCTTACGTCAGGCTCGATGATCGGTTGCGAGGAAGGGGCGGGTGGATGACGTATTCCGTCGGGCAGGTGGCGGCCTTCGCCGGAGTGACGGTGCGCACGCTGCACCACTACGACAAGGCGGGGCTGCTCTCGCCCAGCGCGCGCAGCCGGGCCGGCTACCGGCTCTACGGCGAGGAGGACCTGGTCCGGCTCCAGCAGATCCTCTTCTACCGCGAACTGGGCTTCCCGCTGGACGAGATCGCCGAGATCTTCAGGAACCCGCAGGCCGACGCCCTGGATCACCTGCGGGCCCGGCAGGAGCAGTTGGAGGCGGAGATCGCCAGGCTGCGGCGGCTCTCCGAGGTGGCCCAGCGGGCGATCGAAGTGCAGCGGACCGGGGTCCCGCTGACCCCCCGGGAGCGCTTCGAGGTGTTCGGCGAGATCACCGCCGACCTGAGCTACGCCACCGAGGCGGCGCTCAAGTGGGCGGACTCGCCGGGGCAGCGCGAGTCGATGGCCCGGGCCGCCGCGCACACCAAGGAGGACTGGCGGCAGCTCATGGGCGAGGCCACGGCCTGGCGCGCCGAGCTGCTGGCGGCCTTCGACGACGGCGAGCCGAGCGACGGTGACCGGGTCATGGACCTCGCAGAGGAGCACCGGCTGCACATCTCCCGCTGGTTCACCGCCTGCCCGCCCGACATGCACCGGCGTATCGCGGACGACTTCGCGGCCGATCCGCGCGCCTTCGCCCTGGTCGTACCGCCGTCCCGGCAGCGCCCCGGCCTGGCCGCCTATCTGTGCAAGGCCGTGCACGCCAACGCGGCCCGCCGCACGGACGGCGGGGAGGGCCGATGGGCCGGGGAGACCGATGAGATCGAGGAGAACCGATGAGGATACTGATCGCCGCAGCCGGATCGCGCGGTGACGTCGCCCCCTACACGGGCCTGGGCGCCGCACTCCGCGCCGCCGGCCACGACGTCGCCCTCGCCACCACGGACAGCTTCGCGCCCCTGGTCCGCGCCGCCGGACTGGATTTCCGCGCCCTGCCGGGCAACCCGGCGCAGGGCGGCGGCGGGAGCGGCGACAGGCGGGAACTCATGCGGGCCGCCGCCGCGTTCATCACGGACCTGGGCCAGGGGTTCGCCGACGCGATGACCGGCGGCACGGATCTGCTGCTGCTCTCGACCACGACCGCCCCCCTCGGCTGGCACCTCACCGAGGCCACGGGCACCCCGGGCATCGGCGTGTACCTCCAGCCCACCGCGCCGACCGGCGACTTCCCGCCCGTCGTCACGGGCACCCGCTCCCTGGGCCGCCCCGGCAACCGCCTGGCCGGGCGCTTCGCGCTGCGCATGACCGACCGGCTGTACGCCCCGGCGGTGACCGCGCTCCGCGAACGGCTCGGGCTGCCCCCGGCCAAGCCCTCCGACACGCGCCGCCGCCGGGAGCGCGCCGACTGGCCCGTCCTGCACGGTTTCAGCACCGCCCTGGTGCCCCGGCCCGCCGACTGGCGCCCCGGCCTGCACGTCGTCGGCAACTGGTGGCCCCACCACGACCCGGACGAGCAACTGCCCTCCGCGCTGGCGGACTTCCTGAGCGCCGGGCCTCCGCCCGTTCTCGTCGGCTTCGGCAGCATGGCGGCCGGCGAGGGGGACCGGCTCGGCGAGCTCGCCGTGCGGGCCCTGCGCCGCGCCAGGCTGCGCGGCATCCTCCAGTCCGGCAGCGCCGGGCTCGCCGCCGAGGGCGACGACGTCCTCACCGTCGGGGACGTCCCGCACGCCCTGCTGTTCCCGCGCCTGGCCGCCGTGGTCCACCACGCGGGGGCCGGCAC
>NZ_JAAGNI010000157.1 GCF_010550605.1 Streptomyces sp. SID9727 | reverse complement strand
CGGCCGCGGTGGCCGCGGTGGCGAGCGTGGCGGCCGCGGCCGCAAGCCGCAGCAGTCGGCTCCGGCCGCCGAGGCCCCCAAGGCCGAGGCGACCGCCGCTGCTCCGGCTGCTGAGAGCACCGGAACGGAGGCCTGACCGAAATGCTGATCCCCCGTAGGGTCAAGCACCGCAAGCAGCACCACCCGAAGCGCAGCGGCATGTCCAAGGGTGGCACGCAGGTTGCGTTCGGCGAGTACGGCATCCAGGCGCTGACCCCGGCGTACGTGACGAACCGTCAGATCGAGTCCGCTCGTATCGCCATGACGCGTCACATCAAGCGTGGCGGCAAGGTCTGGATCAACATCTACCCGGACCGTCCCCTCACCAAGAAGCCTGCCGAGACCCGCATGGGTTCCGGTAAGGGTTCCCCGGAGTGGTGGATCGCCAACGTCAAGCCCGGACGCGTCATGTTCGAGCTGTCGTACCCCAACGAGAAGATCGCCCGTGAGGCGCTGACTCGTGCGGCCCACAAGCTGCCGATGAAGTGCCGGATCGTCAAGCGCGAGGCAGGTGAAGCGTGATGTCGGCCGGTACCAAGGCGTCCGAGCTGCGCGAGCTGGGCAACGAGGAGCTCCTCAACAAGCTCCGCGAGGCCAAGGAAGAGCTGTTCAACCTCCGCTTTCAGGCGGCGACGGGCCAGCTCGAGAACCACGGTCGGCTCAAGTCCGTCCGTAAGGACATCGCCCGGATCTACACCCTGATGCGCGAGCGCGAGCTGGGCATCGAAACGGTGGAGAGCGTCTGATGAGCGAGAACACTGTGACTGAGACCAAGACCGAGCGCGGCTTCCGCAAGACCCGCGAGGGCCTCGTCGTCAGCGACAAGATGGACAAGACCGTCGTCGTCGCCGTCGAGGACCGCGTGAAGCACGCGCTGTACGGCAAGGTCATCCGCCGTACGAACAAGCTCAAGGCCCACGACGAGCAGAACTCCGCCGGTGTCGGCGACCGCGTCCTCCTGATGGAGACCCGGCCGCTGTCCGCCACCAAGCGGTGGCGCATCGTCGAGATCCTCGAGAAGGCCAAGTAATTCCTGAGGGGGCTTCCCCTCAGGTCAGTTCCGCCAGGCTCGGCAGGGGCGCCCGTTAGCGGGGCCCCTGCCGGGAACCGGCAGACGATCAGGAGATAGACGTGATCCAGCAGGAGTCGCGACTGCGCGTCGCCGACAACACGGGTGCGAAGGAAATTCTCACCATCCGTGTTCTCGGTGGCTCGGGTCGCCGCTACGCGGGCATCGGTGACGTCATCGTCGCCACCGTCAAGGACGCGATCCCCGGTGGCAACGTGAAGAAGGGTGACGTCGTCAAGGCGGTCATCGTTCGCACCGTCAAGGAGCGTCGTCGCCAGGATGGCTCGTACATCCGCTTCGACGAGAACGCCGCCGTCATTCTGAAGAACGACGGCGACCCCCGCGGCACCCGTATCTTCGGCCCGGTGGGCCGTGAGCTGCGCGAGAAGAAGTTCATGAAGATCATCTCGCTCGCGCCGGAGGTGCTGTAAGCATGAAGATCAAGAAGGGCGACCTGGTACAGGTCATCACCGGTAAGGACAAGGGCAAGCAGGGCAAGGTCATCGTGGCCTACCCCGCTCAGGACCGCGTCCTCGTCGAGGGTGTCAACCGGGTCAAGAAGCACACCAAGGCCGGCCAGACCGCTCGCGGTTCGCAGACCGGTGGCATTGTGACGACCGAGGCCCCGATCCACGTCAGCAACGTGCAGCTGGTTGTTGAGAAGGACGGCAACAAGGTCGTTACTCGCGTCGGCTACCGCTTTGACGACGAGGGCAACAAGATCCGTGTTGCCAAGCGCACCGGTGAGGACATCTGATGACTACCACCACCGCGCCGCGTCTCAAGACGCGCTACCGCGAGGAAATCGCCGGCAAGCTGCGTGAGGAGTTCTCCTACGAGAACGTCATGCAGATCCCCGGTCTGGTCAAGATCGTGGTCAACATGGGTGTGGGCGACGCCGCCCGCGACTCCAAGCTGATCGACGGTGCCGTCAAGGACCTCACCACGATCACCGGTCAGAAGCCGGCCGTCACCAAGGCCCGCAAGTCGATCGCGCAGTTCAAGCTGCGCGAGGGGCAGCCGATCGGCTGCCACGTCACCCTCCGCGGTGACCGCATGTGGGAGTTCCTGGACCGTACGCTGTCGCTCGCGCTGCCGCGTATCCGTGACTTCCGCGGCCTGTCGCCCAAGCAGTTCGACGGCCGTGGCAACTACACCTTCGGTCTCACGGAGCAGGTCATGTTCCACGAGATCGACCAGGACAAGATCGACCGGGTCCGGGGCATGGACATCACCGTGGTCACCACGGCGACCAATGACGACGAGGGTCGTGCCCTCCTTCGTCACCTCGGCTTCCCGTTCAAGGAGAACTGACCGTGGCGAAGAAGGCTCTGATCGCTAAGGCCGCCCGTAAGCCGAAGTTCGGCGTCCGGGGTTACACCCGGTGCCAGCGCTGCGGCCGGCCCCACTCCGTCTACCGCAAGTTCGGCCTGTGCCGCGTGTGCCTTCGTGAGATGGCTCACCGTGGCGAGCTGCCGGGCGTGACCAAGAGCTCCTGGTAATTCTCCTCCGCCCTCTGGGCGTTGGGAATCACCGGAGACTCTCGGTAAGCATCTGGTCGGCAGGAGTCCGGCCCCGCATGCCGTAGGCTTGCAGGGTTGGGCGCCTGCCGCCCATGACCGACTTACTACGCCGTAGGTCCCCGCACCGCACCCGTCCCGCCTCTGAGCGGGGAGAGGGATGGCGCATACAGGAAACCCCGGCGAGAGAGGCCGAAGGCCAACTCATGACCATGACTGATCCCATCGCAGACATGCTCACGCGTCTGCGCAACGCGAACTCGGCGTACCACGACGACGTCGTGATGCCGCACAGCAAGATCAAGTCGCACATCGCGGAGATCCTCCAGCAGGAGGGCTTCATCACCGGCTGGAAGGTCGAGGACGCCGAGGTCGGCAAGAACCTCGTCCTCAACCTGAAGTTCGGTCCGAACCGCGAGCGTTCGATCGCCGGCATCAAGCGCATCTCGAAGCCGGGTCTGCGTGTCTACGCAAAGTCCACCAACCTGCCGAAGGTCCTCGGCGGCCTGGGCGTGGCGATCATCTCCACGTCCCACGGTCTCCTGACCGGCCAGCAGGCTCAGAAGAAGGGCGTAGGTGGGGAAGTCCTCGCCTACGTCTGGTAGTCGGGAACGGAGGAATAGCTCATGTCGCGAATCGGCAAGCTCCCCATCCAGGTTCCCGCCGGTGTGGACGTCACCATCGACGGCCGTACGGTCAACGTGAAGGGTCCCAAGGGCACCCTCACGCACACCGTTGCGTCTCCGATCGAGGTCACCAAGGGTGAGGACGGCGTTCTGAACGTCGTCCGCCCGAACGACGAGCGTCAGAACAAGGCCCTGCACGGCCTGTCCCGCACGCTGGTGGCGAACATGATCACCGGTGTGACCCAGGGGTACATCAAGGCGCTCGAGATCAGCGGTGTCGGTTACCGCGTCCAGGCGAAGGGCTCCAATCTGGAGTTCGCCCTGGGCTACAGCCACCCGATCCTGATCGAGGCCCCGGAGGGCATCACCTTCAAGGTGGAGACCCCCACGAAGTTCACCGTCGAGGGCATCGACAAGCAGAAGGTCGGCGAGACCGCGGCCAAGATCCGCAAGCTGCGGAAGCCTGACCCGTACAAGGCCAAGGGCGTCAAGTACGCCGGCGAGGTCATCCGCCGCAAGGTCGGAAAGGCTGGTAAGTAGCCATGGCATACGGCGTGAAGATCGCCAAGGGCGACGCGTACAAGCGCGCGGCTCGCAAGCGGCGCCACATCCGCGTCCGCAAGCACATCTCCGGCTCGCCGGAGCGTCCGCGCCTGGTCGTGACCCGCTCCAACCGCCACATGGTGGCTCAGGTCATCGACGACATCGCGGGCCACACGCTCGCGTCGGCGTCGACCCTGGACGTCTCCATCCGTGGTGGCGAGGGCGACAAGAGCAGCCAGGCCAAGCAGGTCGGCGCCCTGGTCGCCGAGCGTGCCAAGGCCGCAGGCGTCGAGGCCGTCGTGTTTGACCGCGGTGGTAACCAGTACGCCGGGCGGATTGCCGCTCTGGCTGACGCCGCCCGTGAAGCCGGGCTGAAGTTCTAGCCCCGGTTCCTACGCACAGCGGACGTAACAGAGAGAGGTAAATCCAATGGCTGGACCCCAGCGCCGCGGAAGCGGTGCCGGTGGCGGCGAGCGGCGGGACCGGAAGGGCCGTGACGGCGGCGCTGCCGCCGCCGAGAAGACCGCGTACGTCGAGCGCGTCGTCGCGATCAACCGAGTCGCCAAGGTTGTGAAGGGTGGTCGTCGCTTCAGCTTCACCGCGCTGGTCGTGGTGGGCGATGGTGACGGCACCGTCGGTGTCGGTTACGGCAAGGCCAAGGAAGTTCCCGCGGCCATCGCCAAGGGCGTGGAAGAGGCCAAGAAGAACTTCTTCAAGGTCCCGCGTATCCAGGGCACCATCCCTCACCCGATCCAGGGTGAGAAGGCCGCGGGCGTCGTCCTGCTCAAGCCGGCTTCCCCGGGTACCGGTGTGATCGCCGGTGGTCCGGTGCGCGCCGTCCTGGAGTGCGCCGGCGTCCACGACATCCTGTCGAAGTCGCTCGGGTCCTCGAACCCGATCAACATCGTGCACGCGACCGTGGCGGCCCTCCAGGGCCTGCAGCGTCCCGAGGAGATCGCGGCCCGCCGCGGTCTGCCCCTCGAGGACGTCGCCCCCGCGGCCCTGCTTCGTGCGCGTGCGGGAGCGGGTGCGTAATGGCTCGCCTCAAGATCACGCAGACGAAGTCGTACATCGGCAGCAAGCAGAACCACCGCGACACCCTGCGTTCGCTCGGGCTCAAGCGCCTGAACGACTCGGTTGTCAAGGAGGACCGCCCCGAGTTCCGCGGCATGGTGCACACCGTCCGCCACCTCGTGACGGTTGAGGAGGTCGACTGACATGGCGGAGAACAAGCCGCTGAAGGCCCACGACCTCCGGCCTGCCCCGGGCGCCAAGACCGCCAAGACCCGTGTGGGTCGTGGTGAGGCGTCCAAGGGTAAGACCGCTGGTCGTGGCACCAAGGGCACCAAGGCCCGCTACCAGGTTCCGCAGCGCTTCGAGGGTGGGCAGATGCCCCTCCACATGCGTCTGCCGAAGCTCAAGGGCTTCAAGAACCCGTTCCGCACGGAGTACCAGGTCGTGAACCTGGACAAGCTCGCGACGCTCTACCCCGAGGGTGGAGAGGTCACGGTGGCCGACCTGGTCGCCAAGGGTGCCGTGCGCAACAACCACCTCGTCAAGGTCCTCGGACAGGGCGAGATCTCCGTGGCGCTGCAGGTTTCGGTTGACGCCGTCTCCGGCTCCGCCAAGGAGAAGATCACCGCCGCCGGCGGTACCGTCACCGAACTGGTCTGAGACAACTCGGACACTTCGGTGACCTGAACATCCGACCGGGGATGCCCTCTCAAATGGGGCATCCCCGGTTGGTCGTTCCTAGGGGGGCATGTACGCCGGTAAGGTGGCGTCCGTTGCTGTGGTATCCCCTGGGCGCACGCGTCCGGGCTCCTTGGCTTTTACGTATCCGTCGATCCTCAAGACCGTCACCTCTACGCTCTGCGCGGGGGTCGCAGGAGGCACCGTGCTCACCGGCTTCGCCCGGGCGTTCAAGACGCCCGACCTGCGCAAGAAGCTGCTCTTCACTCTCGGCATCATCGTGCTCTACCGGCTCGGGGCCCACATCCCGGTACCGGGCGTGAGCTACGAGAACGTCCAGACCTGTGTTGATCAGGCCAGTAAGGGCAACAACAGCCTCTTCGGCCTGGTGAACATGTTCAGCGGTGGTGCGCTGCTGCAGATCACGATCTTCGCGCTCGGCATCATGCCGTACATCACGGCCAGCATCATTCTCCAGCTGCTGACCGTGGTCATCCCCCGACTCGAGGCGCTCAAGAAGGAGGGGCAGTCCGGCACGGCGAAGATCACGCAGTACACGCGTTATCTGACGGTCGCGCTCGCCATCCTCCAGGGCACCGGCCTGGTCGCCACCGCCCGCAGCGGCGCCCTGTTCAGCGGCTGCCCCGTCGCCGACCAGATCGTCCCCAACGACTCGCTGTTCACGACCATCACGATGGTCATCACGATGACCGCCGGCACCGCCGCCGTCATGTGGCTCGGTGAGCTCATCACCGACCGCGGCATCGGCAACGGCATGTCGATCCTGATGTTCATCTCGATCGCCGCCACCTTCCCGTCCGCCCTCTGGGCCATCAAGACCAGCGGCAAGCTCGCGGACGGCTGGATCGAGTTCGCCGCCGTCATCCTCATCGGCTTCGTCATGGTGGCCCTCGTCGTCTTCGTCGAGCAGGCCCAGCGCCGCGTCCCGGTGCAGTACGCGAAGCGCATGATCGGACGCCGCTCGTACGGTGGCACCTCCACCTACATCCCGCTCAAGGTGAACCAGGCGGGTGTGATCCCCGTCATCTTCGCTTCGTCGCTGCTCTACATCCCCGCCCTGATCGTCCAGTTCTCCAACTCCAAGGCCGGCTGGGCCGTCTGGATCCAGGACAACCTGACCAAGGGCGACCACCCCATCTACATGACGGTCTACTTCCTCCTGATCGTGTTCTTCGCCTTCTTCTATGTGGCGATCTCGTTCAACCCCGAGGAAGTCGCCGACAACATGAAGAAGTATGGTGGCTTCATCCCGGGTATCCGGGCAGGTCGACCTACTGCCGAGTACCTGAGCTATGTGCTCAACAGGATCACTTGGCCGGGCTCGCTGTACCTGGGTCTGATCGCTCTGGTGCCGACGATGGCGTTGGCAAGCTTCGGCGGTGGCGCCAACCAGAACTTCCCGTTCGGCGGGACGAGCATCCTCATCATCGTGGGTGTGGGTCTGGAGACCGTGAAGCAGATCGAGAGTCAGCTCCAGCAGCGCAATTACGAAGGGTTCCTCCGCTGATGCGAATCGTCCTCGTCGGCCCGCCGGGTGCCGGCAAGGGAACGCAGGCCGCGTACCTTGCCAAGAACCTGTCGATTCCGCACATCTCCACGGGCGACCTCTTCCGCGCCAACATCAGCCAGGGCACCGACCTTGGCAAGCAGGCCCGCGCCTACATGGACGCCGGGCAGCTGGTGCCGGACGAGGTGACGAACGGGATGGCCAAGGACCGCATGTCCCAGCCGGACGCGGCCGACGGCTTCCTGCTCGACGGCTTCCCGCGCAACGTGGGCCAGGCCGAAGCCCTGGACGTGATGCTCAAGGACGAGGGCGTGAAGCTGGACGCCGTGCTCGACCTGGAGGTCCCCGAGGACGAGGTCGTGAAGCGGATCGCGGGTCGCCGCATCTGCCGCAACGACAGCGCGCACGTCTTCCACGTCACGTACAACCCGCCGAAGACCGAGGGCGTCTGCGACGCCTGCGGCGGCGAGCTGTACCAGCGCGAGGACGACACCGAGGAGACGGTGCGTACCCGGCTGGAGGTCTACCACACGCAGACCGAGCCGATCATCGACTACTACCGGGCACAGGACCTGGTGGTCACCATCTCCGCGCTCGGGAAGGTCACCGACGTGACCGACCGGGCCATGGAGGCGCTGAAGAAGTCCCGCGAGGACTGAGCGCCGACCCCGTAGCAAGCGCAGCACCCGCAGTCACCAGCCGGCCGCGGCGTCCTCGGACGCCGCGGCCGACTGCTTGCCGCCGCGTATCGTGGAAGACCCGCCCCCCGTCACCCGTCCCACCGGAAAGGCGCCGCAGCATGGTGCAGATCAAGACCCCCGAGCAGATCGCGAAGATGCGCGAGGCGGGGCTGGTGGTCGCTGCCATCCACGCGGCGACCCGCGAGGCGGCGGTGCCCGGCGCCACCACCCGCGACCTGGACCAGGTCGCCCGCAAGGTGATCGCCGACCACGGCGCCAAGTCGAACTTCCTCGGGTACGGCGGGTTCCCCGCGACCATCTGCACCTCCGTGAACGAGGTCGTCGTCCACGGCATCCCGGACGACAAGACGGTCCTCAAGGACGGCGACATCATCTCCATCGACGCCGGGGCGATCGTGGACGGCTGGCACGGCGACGCCGCGTACACCGCCTTCGTGGGCACGGGGCACGCTCCGGAGCTGATCGAGCTGTCCCGGGTGACCGAGGAGTCGATGTGGGCCGGCATCGCCGCGATGAAGGTCAACAACCGCCTGGTCGACATCTCCAAGGCGATCGAGTCCTACATCCGCCGCCAGCCCCGCCCGGCCACCGGCAAGTACGGGATCATCGAGGACTACGGCGGGCACGGCATCGGTACCGAGATGCACATGGACCCGCACCTGCTGAACTACGTCTCCCGCAAGCGCGGCAAGGGCGTCAAGCTGGTCCCGGGCCTCTGCCTGGCCATCGAGCCCATGGTCTCGCTGGGCACCCCGCACACGGAGGTGCTGGAGGACGAGTGGACCGTCATCACCACGGACGGCACCTGGTCCTCGCACTGGGAGCACTCCATCGCCCTCACGGAGCAGGGTCCCCTGGTCCTCACCGCCCCGGACTGCGGCCGCGAGAAGCTGGCGCAGTACGGCGTCGAGGCCGCGCCGGACCCCCTGGGCTGATTCCGGTCCTCCAAGAGGTCTAAGGATCTCCCCGGCTGGGCAAACTTGACGGATTCGCATTCGGGAGTTCGCTGACGTAGACTGACTCGTCGGCTCTCGTGCATCCGTGTGCCCGCATACGAAGAGCGAAAGTCGATCAAGGTAGCCGATTCGAAGGGCGAAGCGTGGCCAAGAAGCAAGGTGCCATCGAAATTGAGGGCACCGTGATCGAGTCCCTCCCGAACGCCATGTTCAAGGTGGAGCTCCAGAACGGTCACAAGGTCCTCGCGCACATCAGCGGCAAGATGCGTATGCACTACATCCGCATCCTCCCGGATGACCGGGTCGTCGTGGAGCTCTCTCCGTACGACCTGACGCGTGGCCGGATCGTCTACCGCTACAAGTAGATCTTGCCGCCGTCCGCACTCGTGCGGACGTGGGCACTGACCCGGAGAACCTGACATCCCATGAAGGTCAAGCCGAGCGTCAAGAAGATCTGCGACAAGTGCAAGGTGATCCGCCGTCACGGCCGGGTCATGGTCATCTGCGACAACCTGCGCCACAAGCAGCGCCAGGGCTGACGCACGACCCCCTGCATCTCGCAGTTCGCGCGACGCACGTAACACGTACATACGCAGAGCCCGTCCAAGCCACGGCTGACGACACCTCCGGCGGGGGCCGGGGACCCGGACGTACCACCTCTCCCAGCGAGGGGTCGGCGGTCGGGAGTGGTTCTGCGGAAGACCCCCGACATAACAACTGGAGCCATTGAATGGCACGCGTTTCAGGTGTTGACATCCCGCGCGAAAAGCGCGTGGAGGTTGCCCTCACCTACGTCTTCGGTATCGGGCGCACCCGGTCCAAGGAGATCCTCGCCGCCTCCGGCGTGAACCCGAACACCCGCGTTCGCGACCTGGCCGAAGAGGACCTGGTCAAGATCCGCGAGTACGTGGACGCCAACCTCCGCACCGAGGGTGACCTCCGCCGCGAGATCCAGGCCGACATCCGCCGCAAGGTCGAGATCGGCTGCTACCAGGGTCTCCGTCACCGTCGCGGTCTGCCGGTCCACGGCCAGCGCACCAGCACCAACGCCCGTACCCGCAAGGGTCCGCGTCGCGCGATCGCCGGCAAGAAGAAGCCCGGCAAGAAGTAGTCCTCAGCGGACGCACTGCGGGCGACCGGCTTCCCGGCCTCCGCAGCAACCAGCGGTCTTCGCTGTAGGACCGATCACCTCCCCTCTCCATCTGGAGTCAAGACATGCCCCCCAAGGGTCGTCAGGGCGCAGCCAAGAAGGTGCGTCGCAAGGAAAAGAAGAACGTCGCTCACGGCCACGCGCACATCAAGAGCACGTTCAACAACACGATCGTCTCGATCACGGACCCCACGGGCAACGTGATCTCCTGGGCCTCCGCCGGCCACGTCGGCTTCAAGGGCTCGCGCAAGTCCACCCCCTTCGCCGCGCAGATGGCCGCCGAGTCGGCCGCCCGCCGCGCGCAGGAGCACGGCATGCGCAAGGTCGACGTCTTCGTCAAGGGTCCGGGCTCCGGCCGCGAGACCGCGATCCGCTCCCTCCAGGCCACCGGCCTCGAGGTCGGCTCGATCCAGGACGTCACCCCGACGCCGCACAACGGCTGCCGTCCGCCGAAGCGTCGCCGCGTCTGAGTCGTCACGGCCGGTGACGGCCGTGCGCCAGTAGCGCCGGGTCCGGGCGGTACACCTCTTCCGAGGCGTACCGCCCGTACCCTTGTTACATCTGTCGGGCATCAAATAGTGGGTGCCCACGACTGAAGGATTCACATCATGCTGATCGCTCAGCGTCCGTCGCTGACCGAAGAGGTCGTCGACGAGTTCCGCTCGCGGTTCGTCATCGAGCCGCTGGAGCCCGGTTTCGGCTACACGCTCGGCAACTCCCTGCGCCGCACGCTCCTCTCCTCGATCCCGGGTGCCGCTGTCACCAGCATCCGCATCGACGGTGTCCTGCACGAGTTCACCACCGTGCCGGGCGTCAAGGAGGACGTGACCGACCTCATCCTCAACATCAAGCAGCTGGTCGTCTCCTCGGAGCACGACGAGCCTGTCGTGATGTACCTGCGCAAGCAGGGCCCCGGCCTGGTCACCGCCGCGGACATCGCCCCGCCGGCCGGTGTCGAGGTGCACAACCCGGACCTGGTCCTCGCCACGCTGAACGGCAAGGGCAAGCTGGAGATGGAGCTGACCGTCGAGCGCGGTCGCGGCTACGTCTCCGCCGTCCAGAACAAGCAGGTGGGCCAGGAGATCGGCCGTATCCCGGTCGACTCCATCTACTCGCCGGTGCTCAAGGTCACGTACAAGGTCGAGGCGACCCGTGTCGAGCAGCGCACCGACTTCGACAAGCTGATCGTCGACGTCGAGACCAAGCAGGCCATGCGTCCGCGTGACGCGATGGCGTCGGCCGGTAAGACCCTGGTCGAGCTGTTCGGTCTGGCGCGCGAGCTCAACATCGACGCCGAGGGCATCGACATGGGCCCGTCGCCGACGGACGCCGCGCTCGCGGCGGACCTGGCGCTGCCGATCGAGGAGCTGGAGCTCACGGTCCGCTCGTACAACTGCCTGAAGCGCGAGGGCATCCACTCGGTGGGCGAGCTGGTGGCCCGCTCCGAGGCGGACCTGCTCGACATCCGCAACTTCGGTGCGAAGTCGATCGACGAGGTCAAGGCGAAGCTGGCCGGTATGGGCCTGGCGCTGAAGGACTCGCCTCCCGGCTTCGACCCGACCGCCGCCGCGGACGCCTTCGGCGCCGAGGACGACGCGGACGCCGGTTTCGTGGAGACCGAGCAGTACTGAGTCGCCTCCCGGCTGGGGTGCGCCCTGTTCGCAGGGGTGCCCCGGTCCGGGCGAGGGCTTGTGTCCTCAATCGCCGGACGGGCTTGAACGCCCGCCCCGAGCACACACTTCCGTGCGGCGGCCGCCGCGCGGGAACTGACACCGGTACCTGATACGGCCGGTGCAGCACACAAGGAGAAAACCCATGCCGAAGCCCGCCAAGGGTGCCCGTCTGGGCGGCAGCGCCGCGCACGAGAAGCTTCTTCTCAACAACCTCGCGAAGTCGCTGTTCGAGCACGGCCGCATCACCACGACCGAGGCCAAGGCCCGCCGCCTGCGTCCGGTCGCGGAGCGTTTCATCACCAAGGCGAAGAAGGGCGACATCCACAACCGTCGCCTGGTGCTGCAGTCGATCACGGACAAGGGCGTCGTCCACACGCTCTTCACCGAGATCGCCCCGCGGTACGAGAACCGCCCCGGTGGTTACACCCGCATCACCAAGATCGGCAACCGTCGTGGCGACAACGCCCCGATGGCCGTCATCGAGCTGGTCGAGGCGCTGACCGTGGCGCAGCAGGCCACCGGTGAGGCCGAGGCCGCCACCAAGCGTGCGGTCAAGGAAGACGCGGCCAAGAAGGACGAGACCCCGGTCGAGTCCGTCGAGGACGCGCAGGACGCCTGAGCGTTCCGGAACCACTGAACGGGTCCGCATCACCCTCCGGGGCGGTGCGGGCCCGTTCGGCTGTGCGGGATCTTGAGAGGATGCGCTGGTGAGTGACGAGGTGGAGCCCGGCTTTGTCCGGGTGCGGCTGGACCTGGCCTATGACGGCAAGGACTTCTCGGGCTGGGCGAAGCAGACCGCGCGGCGGACGGTCCAGGGCGAGATCGAGGACGCGCTGCGGACCGTGACCCGCTCCTCGCGCACGTACGACCTGACGGTGGCCGGCCGCACCGACGCCGGGGTGCACGCCCGGGGCCAGGTCGCCCATGTCGACCTGCCGGACGAGGTGTGGGCCGAGCACGAGGAGAAGCTGCTGAGGCGGCTCGCCGGGCGGATGGCCCCCGATGTGCGGGTCTGGCGGATCAAGGAGGCGCCGCCCGGGTTCAACGCCCGGTTCTCCGCCCTGTGGCGCCGGTACGCGTACCGCGTCGCCGACCGCCCCGGCGGCGTCGACCCCCTGGTCCGGGGCCACGTGCTCTGGCACGACCGGCCGCTGGACGTGGCCGCGATGAACGCCGCCGCGGCCCGGATGACCGGGGAGCACGACTTCGCCGCGTACTGCAAGAAGCGCGAGGGCGCGACGACCATCCGGACGCTCCAGAAGCTGCACTGGGTGCGGGACCGGGAGACCGGGATCATCACCGGGACCGTGCAGGCGGACGCCTTCTGCCACAACATGGTGCGCGCCCTCGTCGGCGCGATGCTCTTCGTGGGCGACGGGCGGCGCCCCGACCCGTGGCCGGCCGAGGTGCTGGCGGCCGGGGTGCGCGACCCCGGGGTCCACGTGGTGCGCCCGCACGGGCTGACGCTGGAGGAGGTCGCGTACCCGGCCGACGAACTGCTGGCGGCGCGCGCGGTGGAGGCCCGGAACGTGCGGACGCTGCCGGGGGCCGGCTGCTGCTAGGGCCTGCCGCGCCTGGCGCCGTGCGGCCGCCCTAGGTCGTCGTGATGTCGGCGGCGGCCGACGCCTGGACCTCGCCGCGGTGGCGGATCCGGCGGAACGTGTAGTCCGTGAGGTCGTCGCCGGTCGTGTACACGTCCTTGTCGGCCTGGGTGGCGTCGCGGCCGTCCGTGAAGCCGCCGACCGTGAAGTACGCGTACCGGCCGTACGCGTTCGCGGTGCGGCGGCAGATCACGCCGTCGCGGCAGAAGACCGGGACGCCCGGCCCGCTCAGCGAGGCCAGCCCGCCGGTCGCGAGCCGCGCGGTGCGCTTCGCCTGGGCCTCCGTGTCGAAGACCGCGATGCCGACGGTGACCGCCACGCCGTTCCGGCTGTACGTGGCCCGGATGACCTGGTCGCAGCCGTTGGCGGTGAGGATCGCGCCCAGCGCGCCCTGGGTGGTCGCCGCGCACTGCTTTGTACGGTGGGTCGCGCCCCTGGCGTACGTACGGCCTCCGGCGGTCAGCTCGTCGTCGGGGAAGAAGGCGTCGACGTTCACCGGCAGCCGGTCCTTCTTCACGTCGGCGACGTAGTCCCGGGGGTCCGGCGGGGGCGGAGGCGCCACCGAGGAGAAGGACGGCTCGGGGGCGGGGAGCCCGGTCGGCAGGTCGTCCGCCGTGGGCAGCTCGCTCGCGTGCTTCCCGGCCTCGTGGCGGGAGCCGCCGCCGTTCGCGGAGACCACCGCCGTCGCCACGGCCGCGGCGACGGCCGCCGTGGCCAGGGCGCCGCCTCCGATCAGCAGCCACTTCCTGCGCCTGGCGCGGGCCGCGGAGGCGTCGGCCAGGGCTTCCCAGTCGGGAGTGCCGCTGTTGCCGGGCCCCTCGGAGGGCCCCCCGTCCCCAAAGCTCATGCCGCGCATCCTAGTGCCGCGTCAGCCAAGGTTCGCCCCGTCGCGACGCCATGCACGCACTCTCGCCGCACCGGCCGAAAGCCCACGTACGTCCAGTACGTGGGCTTCCGGCCGGCACGCCGAGAGCACGCACCTGACGCCGCTCCTTACCGGGCAAACCGTGGCTGACGCGGCACTGGACGGACCGTAATCCGGTTGGGCCAACCCTTCGCCGCCCGTGACAATGCTCTGCATGGGACATCTCGAAGCGGGCCACCTTGAGTACTACCTTCCGGACGGGCGGGTGCTGCTCGGCGATGCCTCGTTCCGGGTGGCCGACGGTGCCGTCGTCGCTCTCGTCGGGGCGAACGGGGCCGGCAAGACCACGCTGCTGCGGCTGCTCGCCGGCGAGCTCCAGCCGCACGGCGGCTCGGTGTCGGTGAGCGGCGGGCTCGGCGTGATGCGGCAGTTCGTCGGCTCGGTGCGCGACGAGCGCACGGTCCGCGACCTGCTCGTCTCCGTCGCGCAGCCCCGTATCCGGGAGGCCGCGCTCGCCGTCGACCGGGCCGAGGAGCGCATCCTCACCGTGGACGACGAGGCCGCGCAGATGGCGTACGCGCAGGCACTGAGCGACTGGGCGGAGGCGCGCGGGTACGAGGCCGAGACGGTCTGGGACATGTGCACGACGGCCGCGCTCGGCGTCCCCTACGAGAAGGCGCAGTGGCGCGAGGTGCGCACGCTGTCCGGCGGTGAGCAGAAGCGGCTGGTCCTGGAGGCCCTGCTGCGGGGCCCGGACGAGGTGCTGCTCCTGGACGAGCCGGACAACTACCTGGACGTGCCCGGCAAGCGGTGGCTGGAGGAGCGGCTGCGGGAGACCCGTAAGACGGTCCTCTTCGTCTCCCACGACCGGGAGCTGCTGTCCCGCGCCGCGCAGAAGATCGTCAGCGTGGAGCCGGGCCCGGCCGGCAGCGACGTCTGGGTGCACGGCGGCGGCTTCGACACGTACCACCAGGCCCGCAAGGAGCGGTTCGCCCGCTTCGAGGAGCTGCTGCGGCGCTGGGAGGAGGAGCACAAGCGGCTGAAGGCGCTGGTGCACCGGCTGCGCCAGCAGGCGGCGATCAGCCCCGACATGGCGAGCCGCTACCACGCGATGCAGACCCGGTTCCGCAAGTTCGAGGAGGCGGGCCCGCCGCCGGAGCCGCCGCGCGAGCAGGACATCCGGATGCGGCTGCGCGGCGGCCGGACCGGGGTGCGGGCGGTGACCTGCGAGGGCCTGGAGCTGACGGGCCTGATGAAACCCTTCGACCTGGAGATCTTCTACGGGGAACGGGTCGCGGTCCTCGGCTCCAACGGGTCCGGCAAGTCCCACTTCCTGCGGCTGCTGGCGGGCGAGCCCGTCGCGCACGCGGGGAAGTGGAAGCTGGGTGCGCGGGTGGTGCCCGGCCACTTCGCGCAGACCCACACGCATCCGGAGCTGCTGAACCGCACGCTGGTCGACATCCTGTGGACCGAGCACGCGAAGGACCGGGGCGGGGCGATGTCCGTGCTGCGCCGCTACGAGCTGGAGCGGCAGGGGGACCAGCCGTTCGAGAAGCTGTCCGGCGGGCAGCAGGCCCGGTTCCAGATCCTGCTCCTGGAGCTGTCCGGCACGACCGCGCTGCTGCTGGACGAGCCGACGGACAACCTGGACCTGGAGTCGGCGGAGGCGTTGCAGGACGGTCTGGAGGCGTACGAGGGCACGGTGCTCGCGGTGACGCACGACCGGTGGTTCGCGAAGAGCTTCGACCGCTACCTGGTCTTCGGCTCGGACGGGGTCGTCCGGGAGACGTCGGAGCCGGTGTGGGACGAGCGGCGGGTGGAGCGGGCCCGTTAGCGGCGGGCGCGTTTTGACCCGTCCGGTGCCGGACGGGTAGTCTCGACGTTTGTTATGCGTATGGGTCACGTCTCCATGAGGCGCGGAGCCCGTGCGCAGGTTCTCTGGAGCAGTTACCAGTGGCTCGCATACGGGCGTCGTCCCGGCATTGTGTGCCCCAGCTGCATGATCGCTTCAGAGGTGTCGTGTGTCTGGACCCCATCCACTGAAGAAGCGAAGGCTACGAAGTGCGTACGTACAGCCCCAAGCCCGGCGATGTGACTCGCCAGTGGCACATCATTGACGCGCAGGACGTCGTCCTGGGCCGTCTCGCCACCACGGCTGCGAACCTCCTGCGAGGCAAGCACAAGGCGATCTACGCCCCCCACATGGACATGGGCGACTTCGTCATCATCATCAACGCCGACAAGGTTCACCTGTCCGGCAACAAGCGGACCCAGAAGATGGCGTACCGCCACTCCGGGTTCCCGGGCGGTCTGCGCTCCGTGCGCTACGACGACCTGCTCGCGAACAACCCCGAGAAGGCCGTCGAGAAGGCCATCAAGGGCATGATCCCCAAGAACTCCCTGGGCCGTCAGATGATCTCGAAGCTGAAGGTCTACGCGGGCGACCAGCACCCGCACGCTGCGCAGCAGCCGGTCCCGTACGAGATCACCCAGGTCGCGCAGTAGTTCCGGCCTCCCCCCAAAGACATAAAGAAAGATCTGAGGAGAATCGTGGCCGAGACCACTGTTGAGACCGCCGAGGGCACCGAGGGCGAGGAGACCTTCGCCGAGGTGACCACCTTCGAGTCCGAGGTCCCCGTCGAGGGTGAATACACCTCCGAGTCGCTCGCCGGCCGCTTCGGCGACCCGCAGCCCGCCGCCGGCCTGGGCCGTCGCAAGAACGCGATCGCCCGCGTCCGGATCGTTCCGGGCACCGGCAAGTGGAAGATCAACGGTCGCACCCTCGAGAGCTACTTCCCGAACAAGGTGCACCAGCAGGAAGTCAACGAGCCCTTCAAGGTGCTCGAGCTCGACGGCCGTTACGACGTCATCGCCCGCATCGCGGGTGGCGGCGTCTCGGGTCAGGCCGGCGCCCTGCGCCTCGGCGTGGCCCGCGCGCTGAACGAGGCGGACGTGGACAACAACCGCGCGACCCTGAAGAAGGCCGGCTTCCTCTCCCGCGACGACCGTGCGGTCGAGCGCAAGAAGGCCGGTCTCAAGAAGGCCCGCAAGGCCCCGCAGTACAGCAAGCGCTAAACCGCCTGCTCATCCGCGTTACATCGCTCGCCCCGGCGGCACCTCTCGTGCTGCCGGGGCGTTCGTTTATCGACATCCTCGGGCATATAGCGACATAAGGCGTTCATAGGCTTGTTGGTTGCGTGATCTGACTTTTGCGTTTCGGAGCACTTTCGGAGGACACCAGTGGGACGACTCTTCGGCACGGACGGCGTGCGCGGTGTCGCCAATGCGGACCTGACGGCCGAGCTCGCGCTCGGCCTCTCGGTGGCCGCGGCACACGTACTGGCCGAGGCGGGCACCTTCGAGGGCCATCGGCCGACGGCCGTGGTGGGCCGTGACCCACGCGCCTCCGGAGAGTTCCTGGAGGCCGCCGTCGTGGCCGGTCTGGCGAGCGCGGGCGTCGACGTCCTGCGCGTCGGCGTGCTGCCGACCCCGGCCGTCGCGTACCTCACCGGTGCCCTGGGCGCCGATATCGGGGTCATGCTCTCCGCCAGCCACAACGCCATGCCGGACAACGGTGTCAAGTTCTTCGCCCGGGGCGGCCACAAGCTCGCCGACGAGCTGGAGGACCGCATCGAGACGGTGTACGAGCAGCACCGCACCGGTGCGCCGTGGAACCGCCCCACCGGCTCCGGCGTCGGCCGCGTGACCGACTACGTGGAGGGCTTCGACCGGTACGTCGCCCACCTCATCGGCGTCCTGCCGAACCGGCTCGACGGCCTCAAGGTCGTCCTGGACGAGGCGCACGGTGCCGCCGCCCGCGTCTCGCCCGAGGCGTTCGCCCGCGCCGGGGCCGAGGTCGTGACGATCGGCGCCGAGCCGGACGGGCTGAACATCAACGACGGCTGCGGCTCCACGCACCTGGCGCTGCTGCGCGCCGCCGTCGTCGAGAACGGCGCGGACCTGGGCATCGCGCACGACGGCGACGCCGACCGCTGCCTG
Organism: Streptomyces sp. SID9727; assembly: GCF_010550605.1. Classification (GTDB taxonomy): domain Bacteria; phylum Actinomycetota; class Actinomycetes; order Streptomycetales; family Streptomycetaceae; genus Streptomyces. The sequence continues at coordinate 936 of NZ_JAAGNI010000157.1, read as the reverse complement.
GCCGTGGACGCGGCGGGCGAGGAGGTCGACGGCGACCAGATCCTCGCCGTGCTGGCCCTCGCCATGCGCGAGGCCGGACAGCTGCGCCGGGACACCGTGGTCGGCACCGTGATGTCGAATCTCGGCTTCAAGCTGGCCATGGAGCGCGAGGGCATCCAGCTCGTCCAGACCGCCGTCGGCGACCGCTACGTCCTGGAGTCCATGAAGGCCGAGGGCTACGCGCTGGGCGGCGAGCAGTCCGGCCACGTCATCGTCCTGGACCACGCCACGACCGGCGACGGCACCCTGACCGGCCTGATGCTCGCGGCCCGGGTCGCCGCGACGGGCCGCCCGCTCGCCGAGCTGGCCGGGGTCATGGAGCGCCTGCCGCAGGTCCTGATCAACGTCCCGGACGTCGACAAGTCCCGCGTGCACACCGCGCAGGAGGTGGCCGCCGCCGTCGCGCAGGCGGAGCGGGAGCTCGGCGCCACCGGCCGCGTGCTGCTGCGCCCCTCGGGCACGGAGCCGCTGGTCCGGGTCATGGTCGAGGCGGCGGACATCGAGCAGGCCCGCACGGTGGCGGGGCAGCTGGCGGACGTCGTGAAGTCGGCGCTGGGCTGACCGGCGCCGGGGGTCCGGCGGGGCGACGGCCCGGTCTCACGGCCGGGCCGTCGCCGTGTCCGGGGCCCCTGAAAGGGGTTGCGGAAGGCTCGGTTCCGGGCATGTCGCACCACCCTTCAGGGTCTGTCCGGCGGGCCGGGGGCGGACAGACCCCGGCCGTCGCGGCGTTCCCGTACCAGCGCGTCGACGATCCGGGCCAGGTCCGCGGGTGCGGCGGCCAGCCGGACCGGTTCGCCGGCGTCGTCCAGCTCGGCGATGTGCCAGTCCCGGGGGACGGTGTCGCCGTCGCTGCCCCGGGCCCGCCGCACGGCCGTGACGGTGAGCCGGTCCGCGGGG
>NZ_JAAGNI010000139.1 GCF_010550605.1 Streptomyces sp. SID9727 | reverse complement strand
TGAGGCGGCGGACCGGGGCGCCGGGCCACAGGGCGGCGAGCGGGACGCGGAGGTCGCGCAGTTCGTGGGCGGGGACGCCGAGCAGGGTGGGGGCGGTGCCCGGGGCGAGGCGGACGCCCGCCCAGCTGCCGCCGGTCCCGGTGGACGGCGCGGTGCGGGTGTCGGGTCCGGCGACGAGCAGCCGGTCGCCGCTCCACAGCAGGTCCATGCAGCCGTCGGGCAGCACCGGATGGACGGTGCCCGGCTCCGCGGTCAGGGTCCACACCCGTGCGCCGTCGAGCCGCGACGCGCGCTCTGTGTAGCTGTCGCCCATGCCACTAGTCTCGTGCACGGACACGGCAGCGTGCGTAATCGGCTACGGGGGCGGTCATGGCGGCACTGATGGAGTTCACCACGGAGAACGGTGCGACGGTGACCGTGGAGGTCGACCGTCACGCGCCCGGCGCGCAGCTGGTGTCGCGGGACGGGCAGCACGCTCTGGCACGCGCGGGGCGCACGTTCGACAGCGCCCTGGAGGGCATCCGGTCGGCGGCCGAGTCGGCGCTCGCCGTGTTCCGGGACGGGCGGCTGAAGCCGGACGGGGTGGAGCTGGAGTTCGGCGTGAAGATCACCTCGGAGGCGGGCGCGGTGATCGCGAAGAGCGCGCTGGAGGGGCACCTCACGGTGAAGCTGTCCTGGTCGCCGGGGTCGCAGAGCGCGCCGGCCGCCGACTGAGCGCTCACTCGTCGTACGGGTTCGACCGGTCCGCGTCCTTCTCGCGGCCGGGCTTCTGGAGCCGGGACTTCACGTCGTCCGGCGGCAGGAAGCGCGACCAGCGCTCCGGGAACTCGGAGGGCATGTACGGGCTGTCGCCCTCGTCGCCGTCGTCCTCGTCGTCGTCCTCGTCGGCCGGCGGGCCGCCGTGCCAGCTCTCCGCCTGGGTGCGGGCCACGAACTCGGCGGCCTGGGCGGCGCGCACCCGGTCGTTGGCGGCGCGGGCGGCGGCCGTCGCCACCGAGGGCCAGACCCGGTCGATGGCCGCGTTGACGGCGGCGCCGACCAGCACCGCGAAGGCGGAGACGCCGATCCACAGCAGCACCGCGATGGGGGCGGCCAGCGATCCGTAGATCGTGGGGCCCTCGACCGTACTGGTCAGGTAGAACCGGAGCAGGAAGCTGCCGATGACCCACATCGCCAGGGCCACCAGGGCGCCCGGCATGTCCTCGATCCACGGTGAACGGACCGGCACGGACACGTGGTAGAGGGTGGTGAGGAAGGCGACCGAGAGCACGATCACCAGCGGCCAGTACAGGACGCTTATGACCTCGGTGCCCCACGGTATGAGCTCCACGACCCGGTCCGGGCCGACCACGAGCAGCGGCAGCACGACCGCCCCGAGCAGCAGCGCCACCACGTACAGCAGGAAGGCGAGCATCCGGGTCTTGACGATGCCGCGCTGGCCGTCGAGCCCGTACATGACGGTGATCGTGTCGATGAAGACGTTGACCGCGCGGGAGCCGGACCACAGGGCGATCGCGAAGCCGATGGAGATGACGTCGGGCCGGGCGCCGGTCGTGACGTCGGCCAGCAGCGGCTTGGCGAAGTCGTTGACGCCGCGCTCGGAGAGCATGGTGTGGGCCGCGCTGAGGATGTTGCGCTCGATGGACGCGACCGTGGCGGTGCTGGTCCACTCGTCCACGTAACCGAGCAGGCCGATCAGGCCGAGGAGCAGCGGGGGCAGGGACAGCAGGGTGAAGAACGCGGCCTCGGCCGCGAGCCCCAGGATGCGGTACTCCATGCACGAGTTGACCGTGTCCTTGAGCAGCTGCCAGGCGAGCTGCCGCTTGGAGACGTTGCGGTAGAGCACTCGGGCCCGGTGGAGCCGGCCCGGTGGCCGCTCGGGTGTTTCGTCTGCTGCCTGCACGTCCTTACCGTATCGGCATGGCGACCACCACCCACACCGTGCCCAACCAGCCCCCTCCCCTGCTCGGCTACGACGTCTTCGGCGCGGACCGGGCACTCGGCGAGGCCGTGGAACGTCATCTTCCGCCGGATGTCCTGGACGAGGCCCGCGACGGGCTCACCGCGCTCGGCCGGTCGGCCGGCTCCGCGCAGGCCGCCTCCTGGGGCACCGAGGCGAACGCGTACCCGCCGAGGCTGCGCACCCATGACCGCTACGGGCACCGCGTCGACGAGGTCGACTTCCACCCGGCCTGGCACCGGCTGCTCGGGCACGCCGTGGGCGCGGGTCTGACCGACGCCTGGGACCGGCCGGGCGGGCATGTCCGCCGGGCGGCGGGCTTCCTGGTGTGGACGCAGGCGGAGGCGGGGCACGGCTGCCCGCTCTCCATGACGCACGCGGCGGTGCCGGCCCTGCGCACCGAGCCGGAGGTGGCCGCCGAGTGGGAGCCGCTGCTGACCTCACGGGTGTACGAGGAGGGGCTGCGGCCGCCCGGGCGGAAGTCGGGGGCGTTGCTCGGGATGGGCATGACGGAGAAGCAGGGCGGCTCGGACGTACGGGCGAACACCACGCGCGCCGAGCCGCTGTCCGGGGACGGCGGGTACCTCCTGACCGGGCACAAGTGGTTCTGCTCGGCGCCGATGTCCGACGGTTTCCTGGTCCTGGCGCAGGCGCCGGACGGTCTCACCTGCTTCCTGCTGCCCCGGGTGCTGCCGGACGGCTCCCGCAACCCGTTCGCGATCCAGCGGCTCAAGGACAAGCTGGGCAACCGGTCCAACGCGTCGGCGGAGGTCGAGTTCGACGGGACGTGGGCGCGGCGGATCGGCGAGGAGGGGCGGGGCGTCCGCACGATCATGGGGATGGTGGCGGCGACCCGGCTGGACTGTGTGACCGGTTCGGCGGCGCTGATGCGGCAGGCGGTGGCGCAGGCCGTCCACCACACGACGCACCGGTCCGCGTTCGGCGGCCCGCTCGCGGACAAGCCGCTGATGCGCAACGTGCTGGCCGATCTGGCGGTGGAGTCGGAGGCGGCGACCGTGCTGGCCATGCGGCTGGCGGCGGCGTACGACGACGGCGGCGAGAGCGAGTCGGCGTTCCTGCGGATCGCGGTGCCTGCGGCGAAGTACTGGGTGGCCAAGCGGTGCACGCCGCTGGTGGGCGAGGCGCTGGAGTGCCTGGGCGGCAACGGCTACGTGGAGGAGTCGGGGATGCCCCGGCTGCTGCGGGAGGCGCCGCTCAACTCGGTCTGGGAGGGGTCCGGGAACGTCCAGGCGCTGGACGTGCTGCGGGTGCTGCGGCGCGAACCGCTCGCGCTGAACGCGTTCCTCCAGGAGGTCGGGCGGGCCCGGGGCGCCGATCACCGGCTGGACGCGGCGATCCGGGACATGCTGACGGAGCTGGCCGATCTGGCGGGGATCGAGGCGCGGGCGCGCCGGGTGGTGGAGCGGATCGCGCTGGTGCTCCAGGGCTCGCTGCTGGTGCGCTGGGCTCCGCCGGAGGTGGCGGACGCCTTCTGCGCTTCGCGCCTGGGCGGGGACGGGGGCGCGGCGTTCGGGACCCTCCCGCACACCCTGGACCTGGCGTCGGTCGTGACCCGGGCCCGGCCGGTGGAGGGCTGACCGGGACAGCGACGGGGGGTGGTGCTGCGCCGACACGGCACCACCCCCCATGCTGTACACACCGCACGTGAGGGCCGGGGGCCCCGCGGTGCGGTGTGCCGCCACTCTTGTACGGTCCGGGGACCCTCGCCAGAGTTGCAGAGGGTTGCAACCATTGTGGGGAGTTGCGGTGACGCGGCCCGGCCGGCGGCAGGATGGGGGCGCGGCCCGCGCACCGGGCAGGCACTGGGTGAGGGGGAACCGGCATGGAGACGACTTCGGCCGACGCCATGCGGCCGGCCGCTCAGGGGAGCGCGCAGGCCAGGCGGGTGGTGCACCGGTCCCGTGAGGCGCGGATGGCGGGCGACCGCATGCCGGCTGCGCCCCGGGCGGAGATCGGCGCCTCCTGGGACCGGGTGCTGCGCAGCGGTCTCGACCCCGAGCAGCCGACGCACAGCAGGCTGCTGGAGGCGGACGAGATCGAGCACCGGCGTCGCAGTTCGGCGCTGGGCGAGGTGATGCCGCTGCTCAGCGACGGGCTGACGAGCATCGCGGACGCCTCGCAGCAGATCATGGTCGTCACCGATGTGGAGGGCCGGGTGCTGTGGCGCGAGGGCAACACGGGGGTGCTGCGCCGGGCCGACGACATCTGCCTCGCGGAGGGCGCGGCGTGGTCCGAGGAGATCACCGGCACCAACGCGATCGGGACGGCGCTCGCGGCCCGCGCCCCGGTGCAGGTGCACTCGGCGGAGCACTTCGTGCGCAGTCTGCACGGCTGGACCTGCGCGGCGGCCCCGGTGCGCGACCCCCGCGACGGCCGGCTGATGGGGATCGTGGACATCAGCGGGCCCGCCTCCACGTTCCACCCGACGACGCTGGCCCTGGTGCGTTCGGTGGCCCGGCTGGCGGAGAGCGAGATCCGGGTGCGCCACCTGGAGGCGGTGGACCGGCTGCGGGCGGTGGCCGCCCCGGTCCTGAGCCGGATCGGCGGCCGGGCGGTGGCGGTGGACGGCCACGGCTGGACGGCGGCGGTGACGGGGATGCCCCCGGTGGACCGGCTGCCGCTGCCGAAGTCGCTGGGGCCGGGCCGGGTGTGGCTGCCGTCGCTGGGGATGTGCCGGGTGGAGCCGCTGCCGGGCGGCTGGCTGGTGCAGGTCGCGGACGGGGCGATGGACAGCCCGCCGCGCCGGGTGGTCCTCGATCTGAGCCGGCCGCGGGCGCTCGCGGTGAACGTGGTGAGCCCGGTGGGCACCTGGACCCAGCGGCTCTCCCCGCGCCACGCCGAGCTGCTGTACGCGCTGGCGCTGCACCGCGAGGGCCGTACGGCCTCCGAGCTGGCGCAGGACCTGTTCGGTGACGCGACCAGGACGGTGACGGTCCGGGCGGAGATATCGCGGCTGCGGCGTCATCTGGCCGAGGTGCTGGCGCACCGCCCGTACCGGTTCGGCGAGGGCGTGGAGGTGGAGGTGGTCCACCCGGAGCACCCGGCCGATCTCCTGCCCCGCTCGCAGGCCCCGGTGGTGGAGGCGGCGCGGCGTGCGCGGGAGGGGTGCGGAGGGAAGCAGGCCGTCCAGTCCCAGGGGCCGTTGAACCGCCAGCCGGAACCCCCGTGACCAGGGGCCGGATGGGGTGCGGGGGGCGGGGCATGGTTGTCTGGCAGCCATGAGCGACCCCGTACGTCCTGATCCACCGGCCCGCGAAGAGGTGACCGTCTGGTCCCTGGAGCAGACCTCCCCCGACGATCTGCGGCCGTCCGCCGTACCGGACGCGGAGGTCCGGATCGTGCGGTCCGAGGTGCCGCTGCCCGAGTTCAGCCGCTTCCTCTACACGGCGGTCGGCGGCGACATCCGGTGGACGGACCGGCTCGGCATGACGTACGCGCAGTGGCGGGAGGCCCTGGAGCGGCCGGGCGCGGAGACCTGGGTGGCGTACGCGAACGGCACGCCCGCGGGCTACGTCGAGCTGGATCCGCAGGACGACGGCGTGGTCGAGATCATGTACTTCGGGCTGATCCCGGCCTTCCGGGGACGGCGGATCGGCGGTCATCTGCTGTCGTACGGCACCGCCCGGGCCTGGGACCTCGCCGAGCGGTGGCCGGAGCGGCCGGCGACGAAGCGGGTGTGGCTGCACACCTGTTCCAAGGACGGTCCGCACGCGATGGACAACTACCTGAGGCGCGGCTTCCGGCTGTTCGACACGCGAACGGAGCTGGAGGAGCCGGTGGACACCCCCGGCCCGTGGCCGGGCTCCGGCCGCTGAGCCGCCTCCCGCGCACACCCGCTCCTGATTCCGTAGCAATTCCCCTTGCTTGTCCGGTTCACGCTCCACCCCGGCGCCCGTCACGCACGTGACGGGCGCCACATTGTCTCATCAGGCGGGACCGTGTCGTCCACATCATGGATAGTGGTGGACTGCCGCGAGATCCCCGTGACACGCTTCCGTCATGCCCGGAACTGGAATTGCCTTGGTGAGTCGACGCCACGTCGACCTCGGCCGCATGTCCAGCGCCATCTGTCCGGCCAGCTGAGAGTCCCAGCACCGCCGAGACCTCCTTGCTTCAGTTCAGCCCTGCGCACCGCCGCGCTTCACGCGAGTGTGCAGTTCAGAGCCGCCCTCCTGCAGTCCCGAAGGACGTATCGCCATGGCCGCAACCCCGGAAAAGCTCGCGCCCGCCGCGCCCCGCCGCAAGGTGGGCCGCCACCGCGGCGAGGGTCAGTGGGCGCTGGGGCACTACACCCCCCTCAACGGCAATGAGCAGTTCAAGAAGGATGACGACAGTCTCAACGTGCGGACGCGCATTGAGACGATCTACTCCAAGCGTGGATTCGACTCGATCGACCCCAACGACCTTCGTGGACGGATGCGTTGGTGGGGGCTATACACCCAGCGCAAGGCCGGCATCGACGGCGGGAAGACCGCGGTGCTGGAGCCGGAGGAGCTGGAGGACAAGTACTTCATGATGCGGGTCCGCATCGACGGCGGGAAGCTGACCACTCAGCAGCTGCGCGTCATCGGCGAGATCTCGCAGGAGTACGCGCGGGGCAGCGCGGACATCACCGACCGGCAGAACGTCCAGATGCACTGGATCCGCATCGAGGACGTCCCGGCGATCTGGCAGAAGCTGGAGGCCGTGGGGCTCTCCACGACCGAGGCGTGCGGCGACTGCCCCCGTACGATGATCGGCTCCCCGGTGGCGGGCATCGCCGCCGACGAGATCATCGACGGCACTCCGGCACTGGAGGAGATCCACGCCCGGTACATCGGCAGCCCCGAATTCTCCAACCTGCCCCGCAAGTTCAAGACCGCGATCTCCGGCTCCCCGGTCCAGGACGTCGTCCACGAGATCAACGACATCGCCTTCGTGGGCGTCGAACACCCGGAGCACGGACCGGGCTTCGACCTCTGGGTCGGCGGCGGGCTCTCCACCAACCCTCGGCTCGCCGAACGCCTCGGCGCCTGGGTGCCGTTGGACGAGGTCGCCGACGTCTGGGCCGGTGTGGTGGGCATCTTCCGGGACTACGGCTACCGCCGGCTGCGCAACCGGGCCCGGTTGAAGTTCCTGGTCGCGGACTGGGGCGTCGCCAAGTTCCGCCAGATCCTGGAGGACGAGTACCTGAAGCGCCCGCTGCTGGACGGCCCCGCCCCGGCGGAACCGAGCAGCCGGTGGCGCGACCACATCGGCGTCCACCCGCAGCAGGACGGCCGCTTCTACGTCGGCTTCGCACCCCGCGTCGGCCGGGTCGACGGATCCACGCTCGCCAAGATCGCGGAGCTGGCGGAGAATCACGGCTCCGGCCGGGTCCGGACCACCGTCGAGCAGAAGATGATCATCCTCGACGTCGAACAGGACCGGGTCGAGTCCCTGTCCGCCGGTCTGGAGGCGCTCGGCTTCCAGGTGAAGCCGTCCACCTTCCGGCGCGGCACGATGGCCTGCACCGGCATCGAGTACTGCAAGCTCGCGATCGTCGAGACGAAGGCGCGCGGTGCCTCCCTCATCGAGGAACTGGAGCGCAGGCTCCCCGACTTCGACGAGCCCCTGACCATCAACATCAACGGCTGCCCCAACGCCTGCGCCCGCATCCAGACCGCGGACATCGGTCTCAAGGGCCAGCTCGTCCTGGACGAGAACGGGGAGCAGGTGGAGGGCTACCAGGTTCACCTGGGCGGCGCCCTCGGCCTGGACGCCGGCTTCGGCCGCAAGGTGCGCGGCCTGAAGGTCACTTCCACCGAACTGCCCGACTACGTCGAGCGGGTACTCGGCCGGTATCAGGAGGAGCGCGAGACCGACGAGCGCTTCGCCACCTGGGCGGCCCGCGCCAGTGCGGAATCGCTGTCATGAGCGAGCGCGCCGCCCCGTTCCACTGCCCGTACTGCGGCGACGAGGACCTGCGCCCGCACGAGGCCGGGCACGGGGCGTGGGAATGCGCCTCCTGCAATCGCGCGTTCCAGCTGAAGTTCCTGGGCCTGCTGAGCCGGGGACTGACGCCCGACAACGTTGGAGGGGACGGGATATGACGGCCACCCAGAACATCGACACGCTCGACCACGAGGAACTCCGGGAGCTCGCCGAGCGGGCCGGACGCGAGCTGGAGGACGCCTCCGCGCTCGACATCCTCAGGTGGGCCGCGGACACCTTCGGCCCCCGGTTCTGCGTCACCTCCTCGATGGAGGACGCGGTCGTCGCCCACCTCGCCTCCCGGGTGATGCCGGGCATCGACGTGGTGTTCCTCGACACCGGCTACCACTTCGAGGAGACCATCGGCACCCGGGACGCGGTCGACGCCGTGATGGACGTCAACGTCATCACGCTGACCCCGCGTCAGACGGTCGCCGAGCAGGACGCCGCGTACGGGCCGAAGCTGCACGACCGCGACCCCGACCTCTGCTGCAAGCTGCGCAAGGTCAAGCCCCTGGAAGAGGGACTGACCGCCTACGCGGCCTGGGCGACCGGCCTGCGCCGCGACGAGTCCCCGACCCGGGCGAACACCCCGGTGGTCGGCTGGGACGAGAAGCGCCGGAAGGTGAAGGTCTCGCCGATCGCCCGCTGGACCCAGGACGATGTCGACAGCTACGTCGCCGAGCAAGGGGTGCTCACCAACCCTCTACTGATGGACGGTTACTCTTCCGTGGGCTGCGCGCCCTGCACCCGCCGGGTACTGGAGGGCGAGGACGCGCGGGCCGGCCGCTGGGCCGGACGGGGCAAGACCGAGTGCGGGCTGCACGGTTGATGACGACTGATCAGGAGACTTCGATGAGCGTGACGGACACGGGGGCCACCGTCTGGCTGACCGGTCTACCGAGCGCCGGCAAGACCACCATCGCCTACGAACTCGCCGGGCGGCTGCGTGCCGAGGGCCACCGCGTGGAGGTGCTCGACGGCGACGAGATCCGCGAGTTCCTCTCGGCGGGCCTCGGCTTCTCGCGCGAGGACCGGCACACCAATGTGCAGCGGATCGGCTTCGTCGCCGAACTGCTGGCGGCCAACGGCGTCAAGGCGCTGGTCCCGGTCATCGCCCCGTACGCGGACAGCCGGGACGCCGTCCGCAAGCGGCACCAGGCCGAGGGCACCGCGTATCTGGAGGTGCACGTCGCCACTCCGGTCGAGGTGTGCTCGGAGCGCGATGTGAAGGGTCTTTACGCCAAGCAGGCGGCGGGCGAGATCAGCGGGCTCACCGGGGTGGACGACCCCTACGAGGCGCCCGAGTCACCCGATCTGCGGATCGAGTCGCACCGCCAGACCGTGCAGGAGTCCGCGGCGGAGTTGTACGCGCTGCTGAGCGAGAGGGGTGCGGCGTGACCACCGTCGCGACAGTGCAAGAGGGCACCGACAATCCGTACGCGCTGAGCCACCTGGACTCGCTGGAGTCCGAGGCGGTGCACATCTTCCGCGAGGTGGCCGGCGAGTTCGAGCGGCCGGTGATCCTGTTCTCGGGCGGCAAGGACTCGATCCTGATGCTGCACCTGGCGCTGAAGGCGTTCGCGCCGGCGCCGGTGCCGTTCGCCCTGCTGCACGTGGACACCGGGCACAACTTCCCCGAGGTCCTGGCGTACCGCGACCGCGTGGTCGCCGAGCACGGGCTGCGGCTGCACGTCGCCTCCGTACAGGAGTACATCGACGCCGGCAAGCTCCGCGAGCGCCCCGACGGCACCCGCAACCCGCTCCAGACCGTGCCGCTGACCGAGGCCATCCAACAGCACCGCTTCGACGCGGTGTTCGGCGGCGGGCGGCGTGACGAGGAGAAGGCGCGCGCCAAGGAGCGGGTCTTCTCGCTGCGCGACGAGTTCTCCCAGTGGGACCCGCGCCGCCAGCGCCCCGAGCTGTGGCAGTTGTACAACGGCCGGCACGCGCCCGGCGAGCACGTCCGGGTCTTCCCGATCTCCAACTGGACCGAGCTGGACGTCTGGCAGTACATCGAGCGCGAGGGCATCGACTTGCCGGAGATCTACTTCGCCCACGAGCGCGAGGTGTTCAACCGCAACGGCATGTGGCTGACCGCGGGTGACTGGGGCGGGCCCAAGGAGCACGAGGCCACCGAGACCCGCCAGGTGCGCTACCGCACGGTCGGCGACATGTCCTGCACCGGGGCCGTCGACTCCGACGCCACCACGCTGGACGCCGTGATCACCGAGATCGCCGCCTCCCGGCTCACCGAGCGGGGCGCGACCCGCGCCGACGACAAGATGTCCGAGGCCGCGATGGAAGACCGCAAGCGCGAGGGGTACTTCTAAATGACCACCACAGCCGAGCAGTTGAGCGCCACCACCCTGTTGCGCTTCGCCACCGCCGGGTCCGTCGACGACGGCAAGTCCACCCTCGTCGGACGCCTGCTGCACGACTCCAAGTCGGTCCTCACCGACCAGCTGGAGGCCGTCGAGCACGCCTCGCGCAACCGCGGCCAGGAGGCGCCGGACCTGGCGCTGCTCACCGACGGACTGCGTGCCGAGCGCGAGCAGGGCATCACCATCGACGTCGCCTACCGCTACTTCGCGACGCCCCGGCGCCGGTTCATCCTCGCGGACACCCCGGGCCATGTGCAGTACACCCGCAACATGGTCACCGGCGCCTCGACCGCCGAGCTGGCCGTGGTCCTGGTCGACGCCCGCAACGGGGTCGTCGAGCAGACCCGCCGGCACGCCGCCGTCGCCGCGCTGCTGCGCGTCCCGCACGTGGTCCTGGCCGTCAACAAGATGGACCTGGTGGACTACGCGGAGCCGGTGTTCGCCGCGATAGCCGAGGAGTTCACCGCGTACGCGGCCTCCCTCGGTGTTCCCGAGATCACCGCGATCCCGATCTCCGCGCTGGCCGGCGACAACGTCGTGGAGCCGTCCGCGCACATGGACTGGTACGGCGGACCGACGGTCCTGGAACACCTGGAGACGGTCCCGGTCAGCCACGACCTGACCGGCTGCCACGCCCGTTTCCCGGTCCAGTACGTGATCCGGCCGCAGACCGCCGACCATCCCGACTACCGGGGCTACGCGGGCCAGATCGCCGCCGGGGCGTTCCGGGTCGGCGAGTCCGTGACCGTGCTGCCCTCGGGCCGCACCTCCACGATCGAGGGCATCGACCTGCTCGGGGACCCGGTGGACATCGCCTGGGCACCCCAGTCGGTGACCCTGCGCCTGACGGACGACATCGACGTCTCGCGCGGCGACCTCATCGCACCGGTGGACGACGCGCCGGCCGTCACCCAGGACATCGAGGCGACCGTCTGCCACGTCGCGGACGAACCGCTCACCGTGGGCCGGCGGGTACTGCTCAAGCACACCACGCGCACGGTCAAGGCCATCGTCAAGGACATCCCCTCCCGGCTGACCCTGGACGACCTCTCGCAGCACCCGGCCCCGGGCAAGCTGGTCGCCAACGACATCGGCCGGGTCGTGGTCCGGACCGCCGAGCCGCTGGCGCTCGACGCGTACGCCGACTCGCGCCGCACCGGTTCGTTCCTGCTGATCGACCCGGCGGACGGCACCACCCTCTCGGCGGGCATGGCGGGCACCTCGTTCGCCTCCGCCGAAGAGCCGCCGGCCGCGGACGATGACGCCGAGTGGGACTTCTGATGGGCATCGACGTCTTCTCGACCTTCGCGAAGGAGGGCGGCCGCGTCGGCAGCGGCGCCCTGGGGAGTGGTCAGGGCGGAGTCGGGCGATGTGCGCGATGACGTACGCGCACCGCCTGCGCGCCCGGAAGCACCAACAGCTCCGCACGCACCGCCAGTTCAGACCAAGGCCTGCCGACTTCCCGGCCGCGCCCCCGTACGTACGAGGGGCGTGAGCTCCGGGCCTCCGAGAGGAACACCTCCCGTGCCTGCCCCCCGTACCACGTCGCGCCGCTCCCTCGCCGCCGTCGCCGCCCTGCCCCTGCTCGCCGTGGCGCTGACGGCCTGCGGCTACGGCTCCCAGGCCGCGGACGACGACAAGGCGCACGCCGCCCACGGCAAGAAGCTCTCCGTGGACACCGTGCGCATCGGGTACTTCCCGAACCTCACGCACGCCACCGCGCTCGTGGGCGACCAGGAGGGTCTGTTCCAGAAGGAGTTGGGCGGCACTCAGCTCAAGACCGCCACCTTCAACGCCGGCCCGTCCGAGATCGAGGCGCTGAACGCCGACTCGATCGACATCGGCTTCATCGGCCCGTCGCCGTCCATCAACGGCTACACCAAGTCCAGGGGCCAGAACCTGCGGATCATCGGCGGCTCCGCGTCGGGCGGCGTCAAGCTCGTCGTGAACCCGGAGAAGATCAAGACCCTGGACGACCTCAAGGGCAAGAAGATCGCGACGCCGCAACTCGGCAACACGCAGGACGTGGCGTTCCTCAACTGGATCTCCGGAAAGGGCTGGAAGGTCGACGCCCAGAGCGGCAAGGGTGACGTCTCCGTCGTCCGTACGGACAACAAGGTGACGCCCGACGCCTACCGCTCCGGTTCCATCGACGGCGCCTGGGTCCCCGAGCCGACCGCCTCCAAGCTGGTCGCCGAGGGTGCGAAGGAACTGCTGGACGAGTCGACGCTGTGGCCGGACGACAAGTTCGTGATCACCAACATCATCGTGTCGCAGAAGTTCCTGAAGGAGCACCCGGACGTCGTCGAGGCGGTCCTGCGCGGCTCGGTGAAGACCAACGCCTGGATCAACGCCAACCCCGGCAAGGCGAAGGACTCCGCCAACGCCGCGCTGAAGAAGCTCACCGGCAAGGCACTGCCGGCCGAGGTCATCGACCCCGCCTGGAAGTCGATCCAGATCACCGACGACCCGCTGGCCGCGACGCTCGACGCGCAGGCCCAGCACGCGGTCAAGGCCGGTCTGCTGGAGAAGCCCGACCTCAAGGGCATCTACGACCTGAAGCCGCTCAACAAGATCCTCCAGGCCGCGGGCAAGCCCGCGGCCGACGACGCCGGCCTCGGCGTCAAGTAACCAGCCGCCGAAGACTCCCAGGAGGTGACGACCATGGCGAACACCCTCACCAAGGCCGAGGACCGTGTCTCGGTCGGGCACGCCGCTCGTATCGCGCACGTCTCCAAGTCCTTCGCCGGACCCGCGGGAACGCAGCTGGTCCTGGACGACATCAGCCTCGATGTCGCCCCGGGCGAGTTCGTCACCCTGCTGGGAGCCTCCGGGTGCGGCAAGTCGACGCTGCTCAATCTGGTGGCCGGGCTCGACCGGCCGACCGGGGGCAGCATCGAGACGCCCGGCGGCCGGCCCGCGCTGATGTTCCAGGAGCACGCCCTGTTCCCATGGCTGACCGCGGGCAAGAACATCGAACTGGCCCTGCGCCTGCGCGGGGTGCCGAAGACGCAGCGCCGCGCCGAGGCGGAACGGCTGCTGGAGCTGGTCCGGCTCGGCGGGGCGTACGGGAAGCGGGTGCACGAGCTGTCCGGGGGCATGCGGCAGCGTGTGGCGATGGCCCGCGCGCTCGCCCAGGACAGCCAACTGCTGCTGATGGACGAGCCGTTCGCAGCGCTCGACGCCATCACCCGCGATGTGCTGCACGACGAGCTGACCCGGATCTGGCGCGAGACGAACGTCTCGGTCCTCTTCGTCACACACAACGTGCGCGAGGCCGTGCGCCTCGCCGAGCGCGTGGTGCTGCTCTCGTCCCGCCCCGGCCGGATCGCCCGTGAGTGGACGGTCGACATCGAGCAGCCGCGCCGCATCGAGGACAGCGCCGTCGCGGAGCTGTCCGTCGAGATCACCGAACAACTGCGTGGGGAGATCCGCCGTCATGGCCAGCACTGACATCAAGCCGGACGAGGCGGGGTCCGGCAGGGGCGGGAAACCGGACGACCTGGCCGGCCTCGAAGCCGGTCTGGACGCCCTGGACGCGGTGCAGGTCCAGCGCACCCCGGTGCGCGAGGTCCTGCTGCGCAAGGTCCTGCCCCCGCTCGTCGCGGTGGCCCTGGTCCTGGTCGTCTGGCAACTGCTCGTCTGGGGCGAGGTGACCGAGGACTACAAGCTGCCCGCGCCGTCCGCCGTCTGGGACAGCGCCCACGACATGTGGCTCCAGGGGACGCTGCTGGAGGTGGTGTGGACCAGCATCTCGCGGGGTCTGCTCGGCTTCCTGCTGTCCGTGGCGATCGGTACGCCGCTGGGGCTGCTGGTGGCCCGGGTGAAATTCGTCCGGGCCGCGATCGGCCCGATCCTGTCCGGGCTCCAGTCCCTGCCCTCGGTGGCCTGGGTGGCGCCGGCGGTGATCTGGCTCGGGCTGAACGACTCGATGATGTTCGCGGTCATCCTGCTCGGCGCGGTGCCGTCGATCGCCAACGGGCTGGTCTCGGGCGTCGACCAGGTGCCCCCGCTCTTCCTGCGGGCCGGCCGCACCCTGGGCGCGACCGGACTGCGCGGCACCTGGCTGATCGTGATGCCGGCCGCCCTGCCGGGCTACCTGGCAGGGCTCAAGCAGGGCTGGGCCTTCTCCTGGCGCTCGCTGATGGCCGCCGAGATCATCGCCTCGTCCCCGGACCTCGGGCTCGGGCTCGGCCAGTTGCTGGAGAACGGCCGCAACAACGCGGACATGCCGGGGATCTTCCTCGCCATCCTCCTGATCCTGTTCGTCGGCATCGCCATCGACCTGCTCATCTTCAGTCCGCTGGAGCGGTGGGTGCTGCGCAGCCGCGGTCTCCTCGTCAAGAACTGAGCCGCCATGTCCTCTCCGGTGCTCCTCGTCATCGCCCACGGCAGCCGCGACCCGCGGCACGCCGCGACCGTGCACGCCCTGACGGCGCGGGTGCGGGCGCTGCGCCCCGGGCTGCGTGTGGAGACGGGGTTCCTGGACTTCAACGCGCCGTCGGTGCCGAGGCTTCTGGAACGGCTGTCCGCCGAGGGGGCGCCCGAGGTGGTGGCGCTGCCGCTGCTCCTCACCCGGGCCTTCCACGCCAAGTCGGACATCCCGGCGGTGCTGCGCGAGGCGCGCGCGGCGCTGCCCCGGCTGCGGGTCCGGCAGGCCGAGGTGCTCGGTCCGTCGCCGCTGCTGAACGCCACGCTGGAACGGCGGCTGTACGAGGCCGGGGTGCGCCCCGGTGACCGCGGCTCGACCGGGCTCGTCCTGGCCTCGGCGGGCTCATCAGACCCGGAGGCGATCGCAGTGATCGCTGAAATCGCGCGGGAGCTGCGGCACACCGGTTGGTGTTCCGTGCGGCCTGCGTTCGCCTCCGCATCCCTTCCCCGCACCGAGGACGCGGTACGGGCCCTGCGAGCGGAGGGCGTCCGCCGGGTGGCGGTCGCCCCGTACGTGATCGCGCCCGGCCGCCTCCCGGACCGCATCGCGGCGGGGGCGGCCGAGGCCGGCGCGGAGGTGCTGGCCGGGGTGCTGGGCCCGGCCCCGGAGCTGGCCCGGCTGCTG
>NZ_JAAGNI010000124.1 GCF_010550605.1 Streptomyces sp. SID9727 | reverse complement strand
GTCCCCGAGGTCGGGGAGCCCGTGTCGTTGATGACGTGGTTGTACTGACCCTGGCCGCCGAGTGAGACGACGAGCAGGTCGTGGAACTTCACGCCCGCCTTGACCGGGGCTTCGAAGCCGTGGTCCTGGCGGATGCTCGGGTCGACGTTGAAGTAGCAGTAGCTGCCGAGTCCCCAGCCCTCGTGGGTGTTGACCGAGTCGTCCACCTTGTAGGCGGCGTAGCCCTTGGTGCTGCCGTTCTGGACGGCCGCCTGGTTGGGGGCGTCGTAGGCCTTCTCGTTCTGGAAGAAGATCGTTTTGCCGTTCTCGCCGGACCAGCGGACGTCGTACTTGTTGAAGTGCTCGACGAAGAGCCCGGTGGCCAGGACGTTGTCGCCGTTGACCTGGAGGCCGTAGTCGGAGCGGTTGGTCTCCCAGCCGATGCCCTCGCCGTGGTCGGCGCGCCAGAGCCAGGTGTGGTCGATGATCGTGTCGTTGCTGTTGATCACCATGCCCGTGGTCGCCTTGCCGGCGCCCGCGCCGCCGACCCGGACGAACACGTCCTGGACGCTGGTCGGGTTGGCCGCGTGGCTCGCGGAGGCACCTTCGGGGCCCACCTCGACCAGGGAGTCGCTGTTGGTGGTTCCCGCGTCGATGAGCAGCCCGGCCAGCTTCACGCCGTCCACGTCACCGACCTTGAGGGCGGTGACGCCGTTGTCGGGGATGATCGTGGCGAGGCCGAGGCCCAGCACGACCGTGTCGGCGCGGTCGATGTTGATCGTCTGGTTCACGTGGTAGATGCCGGGCGTGAACAGCAGGTGCAGGCCCTGGTCGACCGCCGCGTTGATCGTCTCCGCGCTCGCTCCCGGCTTCACCACGTAGAACCGGTCGAGCGGGATCGATTCGCCCTGCGGGGTGCCGTTGGCCCAGGAGACGCCGCGCGCGTTGGTGCGCTTGGCGGGGACGAACACCTTGTAGTCGTCGCCGTCCAGGTAGAGGAACGGCTTCTCGCGGGAGACCGGGGTGTTTTCCAGTGTGGTGTACGGCGGTTCGGGGAAGCTCTGCGCCGGAGCGCCTTCGACGCCGGAGAACGTCATGTTCCAGACGCCGTTGCCCCAGCTGCCGATGGAGCTGTCGCGGGTGTACCACTGCTGCTGCGAGTACGGGCCGACCTGGCCGTCGATCTTGCTGTCGGCGATGTATCCGCCGCTCGCCCAGCCGTAGCCGTCGGGGGCGAGGTTGAGGCCGCCCTTGACGTGCATCCGGCGGAACGGCGCGGCCTGGGACACCGCCCAGCGGTCGGTGCCGCTGACCGGGTTCAGGGCCAGGTTCTCCGCCGAACGCCAGAAGTTCTGGGTGGCGTTGCCGTTGAACCAGCCCGCGTCCACGGTGACGTCACCGTTGAACGTCGTGTCGTCCGGCTTGAGGCCGAGACCGGCGATCGACGTGTAGAAGCCGATCTGCGCGTTGATGTTGTTGTACGTGCCCGGCTTGAACATCAGCGCGTAGCGGCCGTTGCCGAACTGCGCCGACTCCTGCTTCTTGAACACCTCGTCGACCTTCGCCTGGATGTCCGGCGTCGACGGGTCGAACACCATGACGTTGGGTCCGAGATCGCCACCGCCCTCGACGGCCTGCGCGTCCTGCCCGAAGGCGGTCTGCGCCGTGGGGACGGCCATGAGCAGCGAGACGGCGAACGCGGCGAACCCGAAGGCCCTGCCCCGGCGCCTGCGGCGGGACGGTGCGGTGGAGAGGGGTGTGGGGGGTGTGGTGGGGGCTTCCGTGGGGGGAAGGTGCATGGACGTACGTCTCCTGGGTCTTGGTGCGGGTGACGCGACAAACGGTCCGGTGAAACGCTCAGAGAGCGCTCTCCGGTGGGTGCCGATGGTTTCGTTGTTATCCGGGACACGTCAAGAGGTGTGCGTCGGAAGCCTGGACCGGACCGCGTTACGCGCAACACATAAGGTCTGCCGCACGGCAATTGACCCGCTCTGTGGCCAGTTCGGCGTGCGCTTGCGTTCAGGAGCTGACGGTGGCCGCCCGGGAGCGCGGGGTGCCCGGCCCTCATCGGCGCAACCCCCCTTAGGGTCGTACGGGTGAGCGAACTCGACACGACCCGCGCCTACTACGACACCGTTGCCGAGGACTACGCCGCCCGCGTTCCCGGCCTCTTCGCCGAGGACGTGCCGGGGCGCGCGCTGATCGGCGCGTTCGCGGAGGAGGTCCGCGCGGACGGCGGGCTCCCCGTGGCCGATCTCGGCTGCGGACCGGGCCATGTGACGGCCCATCTGGCCGGCCTCGGGCTGAGCGTCCACGGCGTGGACGTGTCGCCGCGCATGGTGGACGCCGCCCGGCGCCGCCACCCGGACCTGCGCTTCGAGAGCGGGGCGATGGACGCGCTCGGGCTGCCGGACGGCGGCCTCGGCGGGATCGTCGCCTGGTGGTCCATCCTGCACACGCCGCCGGACCGGCTTCCCCTTCTCTTCGCGGAGTTCCGCCGCGTCCTGGCACCCGGCGGCCGGCTGCTGCTGGGGTTCCATGCGGGAAACGGGGAGCCCTACACCTCGGAGAAGCGCGCCGGCGGATTCGCTTACGCCATCCACCTGCTGTCACCCGACCGGGTTGTCGGACAACTCGAAGAGGCCGGATTCGCCGTCACCGCCCGGCTGACCACCCCGGGCGCGAAGTGGCCCCAGGTGTGCGTGCTCGCCCGGGTGGCCGGTGCGTGAGGGGTGACCTGGCCGGCACCTTGGTCAGGTGGGGTGCCGGCCAGGGGCTGTGGGCGCGCGTCAGGCGCGCGTGATGCGGGCGATGGCCTCGACGGTCAGGGCGCGGTCGTGCGGTTCGGTCTCCAGCGCGCGATGGATGGAAAGGCCTTCGATCAGCGCGTCGAGCTGACGGGCCGTCGCCGGATCGAAGTGCCACTCCAGGGCGACCCGGCTGCGGCGCATCCATTCGCGGGTCAGCTCGCGGTAGGCGGGCTTGCGGGCGGCGAGGGTGTACAGCTCGTGCGTGAGGACCAGTTCGCGCTGGTTGCCGCCGGACAGATGGTGGACCAGATCGGCGACCGCCTCGCGCGCCTCGTCCTGCGTGGTGGCGGCTCCCAGGCGCTCCTCGAAGACGGCGACGATGCCGCTGGAGAAGCGGGTGAACGCCTCCCGCAGCAGCTCGTCCATGCCGCCGAAGTGGTACGTCATCGAACCGAGCGGGACCCCGGCGCGAGCGGCGACCTTGCGGTGCGAGGTCCCGGCGACCCCCTCGGCCGCGATCAGGTCGAGTGCGGCGGTGATGATGCGCTCCCGCCGCTCGGGGTCGTTCTGTCCGGTCGCCACGCTCTGTCCCTCGTCGTCCCTAGATCGAACGGATCACCCGGGCCGGATTGCCCACGGCGACCACGTTGGCGGGGATGTCCTTGGTGACCACGGCACCCGCCCCGATGACGCTGTTGTCCCCGATGGTCACACCGGCCAGCACGATCGCCCCGCCGCCGAGCCAGACATTGTCGCCGATC
This sequence comes from Streptomyces sp. SID9727, assembly GCF_010550605.1. Classification (GTDB taxonomy): domain Bacteria; phylum Actinomycetota; class Actinomycetes; order Streptomycetales; family Streptomycetaceae; genus Streptomyces. The sequence goes on along the minus strand of NZ_JAAGNI010000124.1, from coordinate 18,748 downwards.
GTGATGGGCCGCGCCGCCTCCAGCTTGTCCCGGCGGGGCTCCGGCTCCACCGGGTGCGTGGGCGTCAGCAGCTGCACGTTCGGGCCGATCTGGCAGTCGCGGCCGATGGTGATCGGCGCGACGTCCAGCGCGGTGAGGTTGTAGTTGACGAACGTGTCCTCGCCGACCGTGATGTACGAGCCGTAGTCGACGTACAGCGGTGGCCGGATGTGTGCCCCCGCGCCGAGGCCGCCGAGGAGTTCGGCGACGACGGGCTGCGCCGCGTCCGGGTCCTCGGCATAGGCGGCGAGATAGCGGGCGGCCAGCCGCACGGCCCGCTTCTGGGCCTCGACGATCTGCGGGTCGTCCGCGATGTACAGGTCTCCGGCGAGCATCCGCTCGTGGTTCGTACGCGGATCGCCCGCGAAGTAGTCCGTCATGGGTACGAGCGTACACTCTAGGCGTACGATCGTACGCTCGTGGCGCCCGCCACTTCTCCCGACCGTCTGACGAGGCCCCGCTGTATGGATGCCGCCACACGCCGCTGGCGTGCCGCACTGTTCCTCTTCATGCTCGCCGCCGGTACCGGCATGGCCTCCTGGGTCGCGCGCACCCCGGCCGTCCGGGACGGGCTCGACGTCTCCACCGGGGCGATGGGCCTGGTGCTGTTCGGGCTGTCCACCGGCTCGATGGCCGGTGTCATGGCGTCCGGGCCGCTGGTGCGGCGCCAAGGGGGACGCAGGACGATCCTCGGCGGCGTCACCCTGATCGTCGCCGGGCTGCTGGTCGTCGCGGCCGGGACCGCCCTCTCGCTCGCCGCCGTGGTCTTCGCGGGACTGGCCCTGTTCGGCGGTGGGATGGGGATGAGCGAGGTGGCGTTCAACATCGAGGGCGCCGCCGTCGAGACCGCCATCGGCCGGCCCGTCCTGCCGGTGCTGCACGGCTGCTTCAGCCTGGGCACCGTCGTCGGGGCGCTCCTCGGCATGGCGCTGACGGCGGCCGCGTTCCCCGTCGGATGGCATCTGACACTCGTCGCGGTCCTGATAGCCGCGGCCGGTACCCGGGCGGTCCTCGCCATTCCGCCCGGCACCGGCAAGGAGGACGCACCGGCCGCGGGCGCGGGGCAGGGCGGTGGCCTGCGGAGCCAGCTGAACGTGTGGCGCGACCGGCAGCTCGTCCTGATCGGCGTGATCGTGCTGGCGATGGCCTTCGCGGAGGGCGCGGCCAACGACTGGCTGCCGCTGCTCATGGTCGACGGGTACGACGTGAGCCCCACGGCGGGTTCGCTGACCTTCCTGGTCTTCGCCGCCTCCATGACCCTGGGCCGATTCGCCGGCGGACCCTTCCTGGAGCGCTTCGGCCGGGCGCTGGTCGTCCGGATCAGCGGCCTGACCGCAGCACTGGGCCTGGCGGTGGTGATCGTCGCCCCGAGCCCTCTGATGGCGGGGGCCGCCACGGTGCTGTGGGGGCTCGGTGCCTCCCTCGGCTTCCCGGTCACGGTCTCCGCCGCGGGCGACCACCCGACGGACGCCGCCGCACGGGTGGCCGCCGTCTCCACGGCGGGCTACGGCGCCTTCCTGGTCGGCCCGCCCGCCCTGGGCTTCCTCGCCGACCACATCGGCCTGCGCCTCACGATGACCGTGGTCCTGGCGCTGGTGGCCGTGGCGGCGCTGCTGGCCGGGTCGCTGGGCCCCGGCCGGGAGGGCGACCGGACGAGGGCGGAGGCGGCGCCGGACACGGCCTAAAGGCCCGCCGCCTCCTCGTCCCACAGCGCGGTGCTGTGCGCGGCGGTCAGCGCGGCGATCCGGGACAGCGCCGCACCGGCCGGCATGGGGGCGAGCCGGCGGCCGTCGCGCAGCCGGAGTGCGACGAGCCCGTCGGCCGCTTCCGCCGCGCCGATCACCACCTGGTACGGGACCAGCCTGGCCTCCCGGATCCGGGCGCCCAGGCTGCCGCGCTCACGGCCGCTGATCCCCGCGCGCAGCCCCAGCTCCGCGCACCGCCCGGCCAGCGCCTCCGCGTCCGGGAGTTCGGCGTCGGACACCGGCAGGACCGCCAGCTGTTTCGGGGCGAGCCAGGCCGGGAAGGCGCCGCCGTGCCGCTCGATGAGGTGGGCGACGGCCCGCTCGACGCTGCCGATGAGGGAACGGTGCACCATCACCGGGCGGTGCTTCGCCCCGTCGGCCCCGGTGTACCGCAGGTCGAAGCGCTCCGGCTGGTGGAAGTCGACCTGCACGGTGGACAGGGTGAACTCGCGGCCCGCCGCGTCCTCGACCTGGACGTCGATCTTCGGCCCGTAGAACGCCGCCTCGCCCTCCGCCGCCTCGTACGGCAGCCCCGACGCCTCCAGCACCTCGGAGAGCAGCGCGGCGGAGCGCCGCCACAGCTCAGGGGCAGCGACGTACTTGCCGCCCGGCCCCGGCAGCGACAGCCGGAAGCGGGCCGCGCGGACGCCCAGCGCCTCGTAAGCCCGGAGGATCATGTCGAGTGCGCCGCGCGCCTCGCCGGCGACCTGCTCCACGGTGCAGAAGATGTGCGCGTCGTTCAGCTGGATGGAACGCACCCGGGTCAGCCCGCCGAGCACCCCGGACAACTCCGCGCGGTACATTCCGCCCAGCTCCGCCATCCGCAGCGGCAGTTCGCGGTAGCTGTGCGCCCGGGAGCGGTAGATCACCGCGTGGTGCGGGCACAGGCTGGGCCGCAGCACCAGTTGCTGTCCCTCACCCAGGTCCATCGGCGGGAACATGTCGTCGCTGTAGTGCGCCCAGTGCCCCGAGCGTTCGTACAGCTCCCGTTTTCCGAGCACCGGCGAGTACACATGGCGGTAGCCGGCCCGCCGCTCGGCGTCCCGGACGTACTCCTCCAGGGTGTGCCGCAGCTCCGCTCCGTCCGGCAGCCAGTAGGGGAGCCCCGCGCCGATCAGCGGGTCGGTGTCGAACAGCTCCAGCTCGCGGCCGAGTCTGCGGTGGTCGTGCATGGCGGTCTCCTCGCGTGGGAAGGGCGAGCGACCCCACGCGAAAGCCCCGGGGCACTCGCCCCGGGGCTTGTCGGCTGGTCAGCAGTCAGCGCGCCGGGACACTCTCCGGCGTCGTCGTGTTCATCGCGGCACGCTGCACGGGCGCGAAGCTAGCAGCGCCCCGCGCCCGTGCGCATCCGGTTTTTCCGCCCGTACGCGGGGGAAGACCGCCGCTCACTTCTTCTTCACCGAGTCCAGGTGCGCGAAGACCACGACGTTGTCCTCGTAGTCCTTGGCCTTCCGGTCGTAGTTGCCGCCGCAGGTGATGAGCCGCAACTGGGCGTCCGGGGTGTCGGCGTACACCTTGTCGTCGGGGAAGTCCGCCTTGCTGAACGTCTCCACGGTGTCCACGGCGAACGTCGCCACCGTGCCGTCGGCGCGGGTGATGTCGACGGTCGCCCCTGGTTTCAGGAAGCGCAGCTGGAGGAAGACGGCCGGACCGGTCGTGGTGTCCACGTGGCCCGCCACGATCGACGCCCCCCGTTCACCGGGCGTCGCACCGTCCTTGAACCAGCCGACCAGGTTCTTGTCGTTCGGCGGCGGCGCGTCGAGCCGGCCCGAAGGGCCGATGGAGAGCGGGGTGAACGGCGCGTCCACCGCGATCGCCGGGATCCGCAGCCGCGTCGGCACCGAGCGCGGCAGCGAGGGCGATTCGCTCGGGTCGGCCTTCGCGGAGGCCGCGGCGGACGGGGACGCGGCGGCGGACGCGGCTGCCGGCGGCGGGGCGGGCGCCTTGTCGTCGGCCGGCGAACCGATGGAGTGGTAGATCAGGGTCATGCCGAGACCGGCCGTCGCGAGGGGCCAGAGCAGGGCCCGGCCGAGCGAGCCGGTGCGGGACGCGGCCCCGGGGGAGGGGGTTTCGGTGGTCTGCGGGGCGGCCATGGAGCACGTGCCTTTCGTCCGTACGGGGGCGGTACGAGTGGGGAGGACCGGGAAAACGCGGGCGCCGCGGCCACCGTCCGGAGGGGACGGCGACCGCGACGGCAAAGGGCCCGCGGGCCGGTCAGGCCATCGCACCGCCGGACGCCTGACGGCGGCGGAGCCGGTACGCGGCGACGCCGGCGCCACCGAGCAGCAGCAGCGAACCGGCGGCCAGACCGCTGCCGGTCATCGCCATCGCGCCGCCACCCGTGTGCATGCCGCCGCTCGGCTTCTCCTCGTCCTTGTACTTGCCGCCCTCGTCGTTGCCGGGCTGCCACTCCGTGACGGTCTGCGCGAGCGCGCCGCCGCCGGTGTGGACGCCGCCGTGCGGCTTGTCCTCGTCGTCCTTGCTGTACTTGCCGCCCTCGTCGTCGCCGGGCTGCCACTCCTTGGCGAGGGTGTTGGCCAGCGCGCCGCCGCCGGTGTGGACGCCGCCGTGCGGCTTGTCGGCGTCGTCCTTGCTGTACTTGCCGCCCTCGTCGTCGCCCGGCTGCCACTCCTTGGCGACGGCCTTGGCGAGGGCGCCGCCGCCGGTGTGGACGCCGCCGTGCGGCTTGTCGGCGTCGTCCTTGCTGTACTTGCCGCCCTCGTCGTCGCCCGGCTGCCACTCCTTCGTGACGGTCTTCGACAGGGCGCCGCCGCCGGTGTGCATGCCACCGTGCGGCTTGTCCTTCTTCCACTCGCCGTCGGAGTTGTCGTGCTCGTGGTCGGAGGCGGACGAGCCGCCGTGGTGCTGGTCGGCGGCGACGGTCATCGCGTAGGCCGAGGGGGCGGTGATGGTGAGGACCGCCGTGACGGCGGCCGAAGCGAACAGCGTGCGGGCAGAGCGCATCTGTACACATTTCCTTTCGTCGCCCCTGCGAGGAGTGACGACCTGTCGACTCCAGGTGACGCAGCGGCTACGTGATCCAACGTCAGCCCGAACCCGGGAGCGCGCCATCGGAGAGCGCCGCATGGGGGCTACGGCGTGGGCCCATCGAGTGGCGGAGAACGGATCATCACCCGTTGGACGGCATGCCGCGCCCCACGAGGTTTGGGCGCCGCGCCCCACCTCCCGCCCCGTCAGTTCAGGAGCGCCCGCGCCGCCCGCGCACTGGTGCGCACCGCCTCCGCCACGGCGGGCTCCACCTCCTCCACGACCCGCGCGTACTCCTCCATCTCGGCCGCGCCGCGCAGGAACTCGCCCGCGCGCACCAGCAGCTGGGCGTGTTCGTAGCGCAGCCTGGCCGGGTGCGACGGCAGCAGCAGCGACAGCTCGGCCGCCCACAGCGCCACGGCCGTGTGCTCCGGGCGGGCCGCGGCCCAGGCCCGGATGTTGTTGAGGACCCGCAGCACGACCTCCAGCGGCCGCGCGGGCTCCAGCGACGACGGCTCCCACCGCTCCCCGGTCGCGCTCGTCACCAGCAGCTCCGCGTCCTGGTCCGCCAGCGGACGCCCCCCGGCGAACGGATCGGCGAGCACCCGCTCGCCCGGGTCGCCGAAGCCGACCACGAAATGACCCGGCAGAGCCACCCCGTACACCGGGGCGCCCGCCCGCCGGGCGACCTCGATCCACACCACCGACAGCATGATCGGCAGCCCGCGCCGCCGCCGCAGCACCTCGTGCAGCAGAGACGACTCCAGCCGCTGGTAGTCCGCCGTCGAGCCCTCGAACCCGCACCGCTCACCGAGCAGTTCGGCCAGGGCCGACGCCCAGGCGTGCGCCCCGCGCAGCCCGTACGGGAGCAGCCCGGCGAGCCGGTCCAGCTCGATCTGGGCCTCGTCGACGCCGTGCGCGTCCAGCGCCGGATCGGCCTCCGCCGCCACCAGCAGGCACAGCAGTGCCAGGTCGGGCCGTTCGGCCCTGGCCTCCTCCGCGAACCGGCGGCGCCGCTCCTCGCGGTCGTTCATCCCGGGCGCCACCGGTCACACCGGCCGGAAGTGGTGGTAGCGGTGGTGCGTGGCGAAGCCCATCCCGTCGTACAGCGCGCGGGCGCCCTCGTTGTCCGCCTCCACCTGGAGCCAGGCGGCGGACGCGCCCTCGTCCATCGCCTGCCGGGCCAGCGCGGTCATCACCGCGGTCGCCAGGCCCCGGCGCCGGTGCACGGGCGCCACCTCGACGGCCATGAAGCCGGCCCACCGGCCGTCCACCACGCACCGCCCGATCGCGGCGGGCGCCTCACCCTCCTCGCCGGGCACGGTGGCGAACCACACCGAGGGGCCGCCGCGCAGCACCGCCGTCACCTCGGGACCCGGCGTCCCGACCCGCTGGTAGCGGGCGAGCCACGCCGCTCCGGCCGTACGGTCCAGTCGCACTCGGGAGACCTCGGCGGGCAGGTCGCCGACCGGGGCGAGCGCCGCGATCCGCACCTCCGCCGTCACCTCGCGCCGCCAGCCGTGCTCCTCCAGCGCCGCGCACAGTTCCTCCTGCGCGCCCTCGGCACCGGTCGCGGTCTGTACGTACGCGGGGAGCCCTCGTTCCGCGTACCACTCCCGGACACGCCCGAGCGCCTCGCGGAGCGGCATGCCCGGGTCGCCGAGCGGCAGCACGGAGTTGGCGCGGCGGGTGAATCCCGCGGAGGCGCGCAGCAGCCAGTCGCCCAGCGGTTCGCTCTCCACGGGCGGCCAGGCGCGCGCGGTCACCCGGGCGAGTTCGGCGAAGGACGCGGCGGGGCCGCGCCGCCGGGCCGGGGCGGCTGGCACGACCTTGCCCGCCACGAGGGACGACTCCGCGATGCGCACCGACTCGGCGTTCGCGGGTGTGACGCACAGCACGCCGTTGTTCCACGATGTGAGAACTCCTACGGTGTCGGTGAATTTCGACCCGTCGGAGCCGTCTCCGGTCACACGTCGGACTGATACCCGTTTGCCCACGTCAGCTGGTGCAATTCGGACCTCCAGTCGTCCGCCGATGGTGAATTCCACAGCTCTGTCCGCCCCTCCTGTTCGGATCGTGCCCGCGAACGGAGATACTAGGTGCGGGCATCGACGACGCCGCGCTCCCGCGCGAGAGCCAACGCCCTACCGAGGAGGAACGACAGCGTGACCTACGTCATCGCGCAGCCTTGTGTCGACGTCAAGGACAAGGCCTGCATCGAAGAGTGCCCCGTCGACTGCATCTACGAGGGCCAGCGGTCCTTGTACATCCACCCGGACGAGTGCGTCGACTGTGGAGCCTGCGAGCCGGTCTGCCCGGTGGAAGCGATCTTCTACGAGGACGACACCCCGGACGAGTGGAAGGACTACTACAAGGCGAACGTCGAGTTCTTCGACGACCTCGGTTCGCCGGGTGGTGCCTCCAAGCTCGGCCTGATCGAGCGCGACCACGCGTTCATCGCCGCGCTGCCGCCGCAGAACCAGTAACAGCGCCCCGGCACGTGCGCCGCCCCGGTCCCGTACGGCTCGCCGCCGTGCGGGACCGCGGTGTTTCCCGCCCCCGCCGGGCCGCCCGCGTGAACTCCGTACGAGAAAGCAGAGAGCCGTGTCCGCAGTCTCCTCCCGCCTCCCGGTCTTCCCCTGGGACAAGCTGGCGCCCTACAAGTCGACGGCCGAGGCCCACCCGGACGGGATCGTGGACCTGTCCGTCGGCACCCCCGTCGACCCGGTGCCCGCGCTGATCCGGGAGGCGCTCGTCGCGGCGGCCGACAGCCCCGGCTACCCGACGGTGTGGGGGACCGCCGCACTGCGCGACGCGCTCACCGGCTGGGTGGAGCGGCGGCTCGGCGCGGTCTCGGTCGCCCACGAGAACGTGCTGCCCGTCGTCGGCTCCAAGGAGCTGGTGGCCTGGCTGCCGACCCAGCTGGGCCTCGGCCCCGGCGACAAGGTCGCGTACCCGCGCCTCGCCTACCCGACGTACGAGGTCGGCGCCCGGCTCTGCGGCGCCGACCCGGTGGCCTACGACGACCCGACCGAGCTCGACCCGACCGGCCTGAAGCTCCTCTGGCTCAACTCCCCGTCCAACCCGACCGGACGCGTCCTCGCCAAGGACGAGCTGGTCCGCATCGTCGCCTGGGCGCGCGAGCACGGCGTACTGGTCTTCAGCGACGAGTGCTACCTGGAGCTGGGCTGGGAAGCGGAGCCGGTCTCCGTGCTCCACCCGGACGTCTGCGGTGGGACGTACGAGGGCATCGTCGCCGTCCACTCCCTGTCGAAGAGGTCCAACCTCGCGGGCTACCGCGCGGCGTTCGTCGCGGGCGACGCGGCGGTGCTGGGCGAGCTGCTGCTGATCCGCAAGCACGGCGGCATGATGACGCCCGCGCCCGTCCAGGCCGCGACCGTCGCCGCGCTCGGCGACGACGCCCACGTCGCCGAGCAGCGCGCCCGGTACGCGGACCGGCGCGCCGCCCTGCGCTCGGCCCTGGAGGCCCACGGCTTCCGCATCGAGCACAGCGAGGCGAGCCTCTACCTCTGGGCCACCCGGGGCGAACCCTGCTGGGACACCGTGGCGTACCTGGCGGAGCTGGGCATCCTGGTCGCGCCCGGCGACTTCTACGGACCGGCCGGCGACCGCTTCGTCCGCGTGGCGTTCACGGCCACGGACGAGCGCGTGGCGGCGGCGGTCAAGCGCCTCGGCTGACCAACGGCGTACGTGAGGGGCCCCCGGAAGCACACGCTCCCGGGGGCCCCTCACGCGTGGGCGGGCCTCAGCCGAGCGGCAGGCCCTTGGTGAGCGCGTCGGTGGGCAGGCCGCCCTTGGCCGCCTTGGAGACGGTGCCGGTGGCCCCGCCCTTGGTGGCGCCGGAGACCTTCTTCGCGGCGGGGGCGGCCTTGCCGCCGACGTCGGTGAGCGTCTTGCCCGCCACCGGCAGCGCGGTGCCGACGAGCTTGCCGCCGGTCTCGGCCGCGGCGCCCGAGGCCGGCTTGGCGGCGCCTTCGACCGTCTTGCCGAGACCGGAACCCTCGACGCTGGTGAGGCCGCCGAGGTCCGGGGCCTGCGAGAGCTCCGCGGCACCCGCGGCACCGGCCGCACCGACCACGGGGGCCGCACCCGCCGCGATCAGCAGCGCGGTACGGGCGATCCGACGGGTCAGGGGGAGGGACATGATGCTCCTTCGACGGGAGGGGAATTCGGGCTGTCCGTGAGCCGGACGCCCTGACAACCGTCGTGGGGGCGGGTGAGGTTGCGGTGCGGAGACGTAAAGACTGAGCAATGCGTCGGATAATCCTCAGCGGAGGAACCCGGGCAAACGGTGCGTCACGCGGTGCCGCGGCGAACCGTCACTGCCCTTGCGCGGCAAGGGATACCGGGAGCCGCCGACGCGGTCGCCGGGCCGCCGCCCACGGAGCGCCCGGGACGCACGACGGTACCCCCGTGCGGGCGACGACCCGCACGTGTGGGCGGTCAGCCCGAAGCGCCCTCAGCGCACGAGGCGGAGCCGTACCTCGTCCGTGTCCGACGCCTCGCGACGCGACGCTTCGCGCTCCGTGTGCCAGCCGGAGCCGGCCGCCCAGACCCGGCCCCCGTACGCGACCTCGTCGATGCCCAGCGCCTCGGACTGCGCCACCGCCCAGTGCGCCAGCTCCCAGCCGCGCTGCGGGACGCCGTCCCGGTCGGCGCGGCGGTCCGCCCGCACCGGGACCGTGAGCGCGCCGGAGGAGGAGGGGCCCGCCGTGCCGGTGCCGGCCGGCAGCACGCCCTTGCCGAAGGCGCTCACCAGGGCCGCCCGCACCTTCGTCGCGTCGCCCGTTCCGGCGGTGGTCCGCGGCGGCTCGCAGTCCAGCGCGGCCGGTGTGCGGCCGGTCAGCGCGGCGGCCAGCACCGCCGCGTCCGGCTCGTGCTTCGCGTACGCCTGCGGGAAACCGCTGCGCTGGACGCGCTGCGCGGCCTCGGTCAGCGGCAGCCGCGAATAGCCCGGCACCTTGGCCAGGTGCTGGTAGAACTTCCCGGCCGCGTACACCGGGTCCATGACCTGCCGCGCGGTTCCCCAGCCCTGCGAGGGCCGCTGCTGGAACAGCCCGAGCGAGTCCCGGTCGCCGTGGTCGAGGTTGTGCAGCGCGGACTCCTGCAACGCCGTGGCCAGCGCGATGGTCACCGCGCGCTCCGGCATCCCGCGCCGGGTGCCGACCGCGGAGATCGTCGCGGCGTTCGCGGCCTGCTCGGGCGTCAGCCGGTACGAACCGTCCGCCGACCGCACCGTGCACTGGTCGGACCCGCGTCCGCCCGAAACGTACTGAACCATCAGATAACCGGCCAGCGCCGCGAGCACGCCGAACGCGGCCGCGATCCGCAGCCGACGGCTGCGGCCGGGGCGCCGGGGGGCAGCGGAATCCGTCCTGGTCACGGGGCCACCGTACGACAGGCACTAGGCTCGTAGCCATGGCCGAAAGCATGCTTGACCTCACCCTGGACGGGCCCGCCCTCACCGCCGCGCTCGTGGACTTCCCCTCGGTCAGCGGGGAGGAGAAGGACCTCGCCGACGCCATCGAGACGGCGCTGCGCGCGCTGCCGCACCTGACCGTCGAGCGGTACGGGAACAACGTCGTGGCCAGGACGGATCTCGGCCGTTCCGAACGCGTCATCCTGGCCGGGCACATCGACACCGTGCCGATCGCCGGCAACGTGCCCTCGCGGCTCGACGCGGACGGCCTCCTCTGGGGCTGCGGCACCTCCGACATGAAGTCCGGAGTCGCCGTCCAGCTGCGCATCGCCGCCACCGTGCCCGAGCCGAACCGCGACCTCACCTTCGTCTTCTACGACCAGGAGGAGGTCGCCGCGCACCTCAACGGCCTCGGCCGCATCGCCGACGCCCACCCGGACTGGCTGAAGGGCGACTTCGCCATCCTGCTGGAGGGCTCGAACGGCGAGGTCGAGGGCGGCTGCCAGGGCACCCTACGGGTCTTCCTCCACCTGGAGGGCGAGCGGGCGCACTCCGCGCGCAGCTGGATGGGGTCCAACGCCATCCACGCCGCCGCCCCGGTCCTCGCCCGCCTCGCCGCGTACGAGCCCCGGCGGCCGGTGATCGACGGCCTGGAGTACCACGAGGGCCTGAACGCCGTACGCATCGAGGGCGGCGTCGCCAACAACGTCATCCCCGACGCCTGCACGGTCGTCGTCAACTACCGCTACGCCCCCGACCTCGGCCAGGAAGAGGCCCTGGCCCACGTCCGCGAGGTCTTCGCCGACTGCGGCGTCGCGGAGTTCACGGTGGACGACCACTCCGGCGCGGCGATGCCCGGCCTCTCCCACCCGGCGGCCAAGGCGTTCATGGACGCGGTCGGCGGCGTCGCCCGGCCCAAGTTCGGCTGGACGGACGTGGCCCGCTTCGGCCCCCTCGGCGTCCCCGCGGTCAACTACGGCCCCGGCGACCCGGTCCTGGCCCACAAGCGCGACGAGCACGTCAAGGTCGAGCGGATCACCCACTGCGAGGACCGCCTGCGTTCCTGGCTCACCGCCTGACCCACGACCTGACCTCCCGGATTCCCCTGTCCGTAACCCGCGGCGATCTACGCTGACGGGAGACGGAGGCGTCGCAGAGCGCCCCCGACGTCGGCGGAGGGAGCAGGTCATGGGCAACCGCGAGGATGGGCGCATTCCCGAGGGTGCGGAGATCCCCGAGGGCGCGGTACGGCCCGAGGAACAGCGCCTCGGCCCCGTACTGCGCCGCAGGGACCAGGTGCAGCCCGGCACGACCGACCAGCGGCTGCTGGATTCCGAGGACGACTCCGAGTGGGTGCACACCGACCCCTGGCGGGTGATGCGCATCCAGTCGGAGTTCGTCGAGGGCTTCGGCGCGCTCGCCGAACTGCCGAGCGCCATCAGCGTCTTCGGCTCGGCCCGCACACCCGCCGGTGCGCCGGAGTACGAGGCGGGCGTACGGATCGGCAGGGCGCTGGTCGACGCGGGCTTCGCGGTCATCACCGGGGGCGGCCCGGGCGCGATGGAGGCGGCGAACCGGGGCGCGCGCGAGGCGAACGGCATCTCGGTCGGCCTCGGCATCGAGCTGCCCTTCGAGTCCGGTCTGAACCCGCACGTCGACATCGGCGTCAACTTCCGCTACTTCTTCGTCCGCAAGACGATGTTCGTCAAGTACGCCCAGGGCTTCGTCGTCCTGCCCGGCGGCCTGGGCACGTTGGACGAGCTCTTCGAGGCCCTGACCCTCGTCCAGACGGGCAAGGTCACCCGCTTCCCGATCGTCCTCTTCGGCACGGCCTACTGGGGCGGCCTGGTGGACTGGCTCCGCGACACGGTGGTGGCCCAGGGCAAGGCGTCGGAGAAGGACCTTCTCCTGTTCCACGTCACGGACGACGTGGACGAGGCGGTGGCGCTGGTGACGAAGGAAGTGGGCCGCTGAGGTGTTGCGGGGGCGCTGCCCCGTACCCCCGCTCCCCGATCTCGCCGGAAGGGCTTTGTTTCGCCCTCGCCCTCGCCGCCGCACGTCTGCGGCGGCGAGGGCGAGGGCGATCAGCCTCGCCGGCGTTCGGCGCGGGGCCCGGGGCAGCGCCCCGGTTACGGATGGGGGCGGGCAGCGGAACAGGCCCGCCGCACCCGCGGACGCGCCCCTACGCCAACCCCCTCCGCGCGACCGCCGGCGACCGCCACCCCGCGATCGACGCCACCATGTCCAGGACATCCCGCGTCTCCGCCACCTCGTGCACCCGGTACACCCGCGCCCCCAGCCACGCGGACACCGCGGTCGTCGCCAGCGTCCCCAGCAACCGCTCCTTCACGGGCCGGTCCAGCGTCTCGCCCACGAAGTCCTTGTTGGAGAGCGAGACCAGCACCGGCCACCCCGTCTCCGCCATCTCGCCGAGCCGGCGCGTCGCCTCCAGCGAGTGCCGGGTGTTCTTCCCGAAGTCGTGACCGGGGTCGATCATGACGCCGTCCGGCCGGACCCCCAGGGACACGGCCCGCTCGGCCAGCCCCACGGTCACCCGCAGGATGTCGGCCATCACGTCCTCGTACCCCACCCGGTGCGGCCGGGTCCGCGGCTCCGCCCCGCCGGCGTGCGTGCACACGAGCCCCGCCCCGTACCGCGCGGCGACCTCCGCGAGCTTGGGGTCCACCCCGCCCCACGCGTCGTTCAGCAGATCCGCCCCCGCCTCGCAGACCGCCTCGCCGACCTCGTGGCGCCAGGTGTCGACGCTGATGACCACGTCCGGGTGGAGCCGGCGCACCTCGGCGACGAACCCGACCGTGCGGCGGACCTCCTCCTCGGCGGTGACCTCCTCGCCGGGACCCGCCTTCACGCCGCCGATGTCGATGATCGCCGCGCCCTCGGCCACGGCCCGCTCGACCCGGGCGAGGGCCGGCTCGTCCTGGAAGGTGGCGCCCCGGTCGTAGAAGGAGTCCGGGGTGCGGTTCACGATCGCCATGATCACCTGCTCGTGCTCCCCGAATTCACGCCGCCCCAGCCGGAGCACACCGCTTGCCATCCGTGTCCCTTCCTGTGAATCCGCCCGGGCGGAAGCCGCCGAGGCCAACAGCCGACACTAACCGTCAGTGCCGCATGGCACGATCGGACCCGGACGAATTCCGCTCCCGGGGAGATACGCGTGTTCTTGTTCTTGCTGCTGGCGATGGTGGTGGTGGTTGCCGCGGTCACCCTCGCGGTGGTCGGTGGAGGCAGAAGCGCCGTCCTGCAGGACGTGGCGCCCGAACAGCTGACGGACCCGCTGCCCGCGTCGCGCCCGGTCGGCCGCGCGGACGTCGAGGCGCTGCGGCTCCCCGTCGGCCTCCGGGGCTACCGGATGCCGGACGTGGACGACGCGCTCGGCCGGCTCGGCGCCGAGCTCGCCGAGCGGGACGCGCGGATCGCGGAGCTGGAGTCGGCGCTGGCCGGCGCGCAGGCGACCCGCACGGGCGGCCCCGACCTCCTCAAGGACCAGCCGCCCCGCCCCGGGCAGCCGCCTGAGACCGCCGGGCCGGCGGACCAGCCGCCGGCCCGCGACGAGGAGCCCGGCCGATGACCGGCGGAGCCGTGGCGGCGGCGGACGGCGGACTGCGCTGCCCCTGGGGCCTGTCCACCGAGGACTACCTCTGGTACCACGACACGGAGTGGGGCCGCCCGGTCCACGGCGACGACGCGCTGTTCGAGCGGCTGTGCCTGGAGGCGTTCCAGTCGGGTCTCTCCTGGCTGACGATCCTGCGCCGCCGCGAGGGCTTCCGCGGCGCGTTCGCCGGGTTCAGCATCCCGGCGGTCGCGGAGTTCACGGAGGCGGACCGGGAGCGGCTGCTCGCCGACGAGGGCATCATCCGCAACCGCGCGAAGGTCGACGCGACCATGGCCAACGCCCGGGTGCTGGCCGGCTGGGGCACCGGTGAGCTGGACGGGCTGATCTGGTCGTACGCCCCCGACCCGCTGAGCCGCCCGGCCCCGAAGACCCTCGGGGACGTACCGGCGGTCACCCCCGAATCCACGGCCCTCGCCAAGGAGCTGAAGAAACGGGGGCTGCGGTTCATCGGACCGACCACGGCCTACGCCCTGATGCAGGCGTGCGGTCTGGTGGACGACCACCTCGCCGACTGCGTCTCCCGCCCCACCCCGGCCTGACACCCGGGCCCCGCCGCCCTACCGCCCCAGGTACTTCGGCTTCTCCTTCGCGAGGAACGCCCGCACCGCGATCCCGTGGTCCTCGGACACGCCCGCCTTCGTCTGGAGTTCGTCCTCCTTCTCCAGGGCCTCGGCCAGGGTGTGACCGGCGCCGAAGGCGAGCGACTCCTTGATCGCCGCGTAGGCGACGGTCGGCCCGTCGGCCAGGGCACGGGCCACGGCGGCCGCCTCGGCGGCCAGTTCGGCGGCGGGCACCAGCTTGTTGACGATGCCCAGCTCGTGGGCGTCCCGCGCGGAGATGGAGCGCGGGAAGAGCAGCAGGTCGGCGGCGCGGCTCTGGCCGATGAGCCGGGGCAGCGTCCAGGAGACGCCCGAGTCGGCGGTGAGGGCGACCCCGGCGAACGAGGTGTTGAAGGAGGCGGTGTCGGCGGCCACCCGGTAGTCGCAGGCGAGCGCGAAGCCGAAGCCCGCGCCGGCGGCGGCGCCGTTGATCCCGGCCACGACCGGCTTCGGCATCTCGGTGAGCGCCCGCACGATGGGGTTGTAGTGCTCCCGCACCGTGCTGAGCGCGTTGCCCTCGCCCGCCGCCTCGGTCTCCGCGAGCTTGGACAGGTGCTCCTTGAGGTCCTGCCCCACGCAGAAGGCGCGCTCCCCGGACGCGGTGAGCAGCACCGCCCGTACGCCGCTGTCGGCGGCGGCGGACCGCAGGGCGTCACGGAGGGCGACCTTGGCGGCGGTGTTCATGGCGTTCATCGCGCCGGGGCGGTCGATCGTGATCGTCGCGAGCCCGTCGCTGATGTCGTACCGCACCACGTCGTTGTGATCGGCCATGTGAGGAGTCCCCTTTGTGTGTCGTTCACCTGCGTCTCCACGCAAGCATGGCCGACTTCGCCGGAGGCGGACATGTGACCTGCGTCAAACATTTCCGCGCCGCGGAGGGGCCCAAGGGGCCGGAGTATCCCAGTGAGCTCCCCGAATTGGGTGGTTTTGAGTGAGCGCGTTGCCCAAGAGATGCAGAGCGATGTTGGTCATCAAGGCCGGTGATGCGGGATAATGGCGTGGAAGCACTGTGTTCGATGCCGGTGAGGCAGCGCCTGTCATGGGGCCGCCGGTTGCGATGAGCTGGTTTCAGGAAGGGGAACGAGCATGGCGGCCATGAAGCCGCGGACGGGCGACGGCCCGCTCGAGGTGACAAAGGAGGGGCGGGGCATCGTCATGCGAGTTCCGCTCGAAGGCGGCGGTCGGCTTGTCGTGGAGCTGACGCCGGACGAGGCCGATGCCCTCGGCGACGCCCTCAAGCAGGTCGTCGGCTGAGCAGACGCTCATCACTTCACCGCTGCCCCGGCATGGTTCCCGTGCCGGGGCAGCGGCGCGTCCGGAGCCGGTACGGTCACCGGACGGGCGGCCGCGCGTCCGCCTCAGCCGCGCCGGACCGCGCAGAGCAGACCGTCGCCCACCGGCAGCAGCGTCGCCATCAGCTCCTGGCTCTCGCGGACCGCGCGCAGCAGCTCCCGCACGCGCAGCACCTCCGCGGGCTGAGCGGCCGAGTCGACCGTGCGGCCGTCCGCGAAGACGCCCTCGAAGCAGACGAGCCCCCCAGGTCGCAGCAGACGCAACGATTCAGCGAGGCAGTCCAGGCTCTCCATCCGGTCGCCGTCGCAGAACACGAGGTCGTAGCCGCCGTCCGCGAGGCGGGGGAGCACATCCAGGGCGCGCCCGGGGATGAAGCGGGAGCGATTGGCCGCGAAGCCCGCGGCGCGGAACGCCTCCCGGGCGAACTGCTGGCGCTCGGGCTCCGGGTCGACCGTGGTCAGCACCCCGTCCGGCCGCATCCCGTGCAGCAGATAGATGCCGGACACGCCGGTGCCGGTACCGATTTCCGCGACGGCCTTGGCGTCCGTGGTGGCAGCGAGCAGGCGCAGGGCGGCCCCGGTGCCTGGCGAGACCGAGCGGAGCCCTGCCTCACGGGCCCGGTCCCGGGCCCAGCGCAGTGCTTCGTCCTCGGCGACAAAGGCGTCGGCGAACGCCCAGCTCGTCTGCCGGTTGGCGGTGATGGCCCTCTCCTGTCCCCTTAGTTGGCGCAACGGTGACTGTATCCGCTGGACCCGGGAACCCGCAGATGGGACCGGGCGTTGTCCAAAGGTGGGGACAAGCCCGGGAACGAGGCCCGCCGGTCGGGTCCGTGGCACGGGCGAGCTTCCGGGGACATCCCCGGCCCCAGCTGGGAAAAAGGCTTATCCGGAGCTAACGGGCGAGGTGGTTATGGTAGGGGCTCCACTGGACACCACCAGAGCCGATAGGGGAGGTGCGGCTGCGCCTGTGGATCGGGGAGGAGTGCTGCGGCGCTTTCTCAGGTCAGCGGGTGAGCCGAAATCCGTGACCGACATTGCTGACCGTTCTTCCAACGACTCCGCACCGACCGCGACCTTCGCCTCCGATGCGGAATCCCAGGCGTGGACCCCGCCCACATGGGAAGAGATCGTCAGCACGCACAGCGGCCGCGTCTACCGCCTCGCCTACCGGCTGACGGGAAACCAGCACGACGCGGAGGACCTCACGCAGGAGGTCTTCGTCCGTGTCTTCCGTTCGCTGTCGACCTACACGCCCGGCACCTTCGAGGGCTGGCTGCACCGGATCACGACCAATCTCTTCCTGGACATGGTCCGCCGCAAGCAGCGCATCCGCTTCGACTCCCTCGGGGACGACGCCGCCGAGCGGCTGCCCAGCCGTGAGCCGTCGCCCCAGCAGGCCTTCAACGACACCCACTTCGACGCCGACGTCCAGCAGGCGCTGGACACCCTCGCGCCCGAATTCCGGGCCGCCGTCGTCCTCTGCGACATCGAGGGCCTTTCGTACGAGGAGATCGCGGCGACACTCGGCGTGAAGCTGGGCACCGTGCGCAGCCGCATCCACCGCGGGCGCTCCCACCTGCGCAAGGCGCTGCGACACCGCTCGCCCGAGGCGCGCGCCGAGCAGCGCTCGCTCGCGGGCGCGGGCGTCCTCCTGGCAGGGGAGGGCGGCACGGCGTGAGTGGCACGGATCCGACCCCCGCGGAACAACATCTGGGGGACCGCCTCGCCGCGCTCGTCGACGGCGAGCTGAAGCACGACGCCCGCGAGCGGGTGCTCGCCCATCTCGCGACCTGCGCCAAATGCGCGGCCGAGGCGGCGGCCCAGCGCCGCCTGAAGAACGTGTTCGCGCAGGCCGCCCAGCCCTCGCCCTCCGAAGGCTTCCTGGCCCGCCTCCAGGGGCTTCCGGGCGGACCGCCCGGGGGTGACGACGACCGGCAGGGAAGACCCGAGGGCGCTTCCGGGCGGTTCGGTGACGGGCTCTTCCCCGGGACGCGCCCACCGGGCGGCCGGGCGGACCTCACCACCGCCCCCGTGGACGGCTTCGGCTACCTCCCCGCAGCCCACGGCGGGGCCGCGGTGCTGCCCCCGGCCGGTACGGGCTTCCGCATCCACGAGGTGGGGCGCGAGGGCGACCGCTCACCGTGGCGGGGCCGCCGGTTCGCCTTCGCCGCCGCCAGCGCCGTCTCACTCGCGGCCATCGCGCTCGGCGGCGCCCTCCCGACGACCACCGGCGAGACCCCGACCCGCGCCTCCGGCCCGGGCAACAGCGTGGTCCCGGCCGGCGCCGACGCACGGACCGGCGCAGCCCTGCTCTCCGGCCGGCGGAACGGGCCGGGCCAGGCCCCCCGCTCCGCGTCCGGCCAGGCGGGCCGCCCGGTCTCCCTCGCGGTGAACACGGTCTCGGCGGGGTTCGCCGCTCCGTCGCTGCTGGGCTCCGGCCGTCTCTCCGGCAATCCGTACGGGCTGGGCCTCCGCGCCGACACGTCGGCGATACGCCCCGGCGGGGCCGGTTCGCTGCTGGGCCGCACCCTGGGCGGCGGGCTCGACCCCGTCCCGCCCACCTCCACCCCGCAGGCCACCCCCCAGCCCTCCCTGCCGCCCACCTCCGCCGCGGCGAAACCGGCCTCCGCCGGTCACGGACTGCCCCTCTCGCCCCGCCGCTGATCCCGCACCCCGTGCGGGTGCGCGGCCCCGGCCCAAACCTGGTTGAATTCCGGCAGGATTTTCGGGAGGGACGCCCCCGCGGGGGCGTGCGGAGGGCCGGTTGCGGCAGTTCGGGGAGAACATGGACGACGGGAAGCCGGCCGAGCCCGGGGCGAAGTGGTGGAGCCGGCCCACACCGGGGAGCGCCGCGCACCCGGAGCCCCCCGTCGAGGACGCGGTGCCGGATCCGGAGGCTCCGGCACCGGTCGAGGCCCCGGCCCTGGGTGAAGCCGCGGGTCCGGGCGCGCCCCCGGCACTGGGTGAGGCCGCGGCTCCGGGCGAGGTTCCGGCCCCGCGCGACGCCCCGG